>NZ_JAVYJG010000010.1:0-332678 GCF_032621675.1 Pseudomonas sp. zfem003
GAGCGTCTCGACGATCACCCTAAAGAATAGCTTTACGACCATAGAGCGTTGGAACCACCTGATTGATCCCATCCCGAACTCAGTAGTGAAACGATGCATCGCCGATGGTAGTGTGGGGTTTCCCCATGTGAGAGTAGGTCATCGTCAAGCACCTATACCAAACCCCCGATCATCGAAAGGTGATCGGGGGTTTGACTTTGCGCGGATGAAAATCGAGTCGACCTTTCATGCAGCAGGGCCCAGTCGTTAAGTCCTGCACCCCATCCCTTTTCTATGCAACCCAACAGGGCGCCGCTATGATGCCTGCCTCGTAAAGAGGCTGAGCGTTATGTTGAATCTGATACGTCTCCTTCAGGATGGCCAGTTTCATTCCGGAGAGTTCCTGGGGGAGGCGCTTGGCATTTCCCGTGCTGCTGTCTGGAAGCATCTGAAGCACCTTGAGGCTGCTTACGGCCTGGATATCCATAGGGTCCGGGGAAAAGGTTATCGCCTTGCTTCTCCATTCGAGCCTCTTTCCCAGGAGCGTCTTTTCGCCCTAGGTGAGCCGTGGCCAATCTTTATCCATGAGAGCATTGACTCTACAAACGCGGAAGCACTGCGCTTGTTATCCCAAGGCGTACAGGCGCCATTTGTTGTCTTGGCGGAGCACCAGTCTGGTGGGCGCGGTCGTCGAGGGCGAGCCTGGGTGTCGCCCTATGGTGAGAATCTCTATCTCTCATGCGTAATCAGGATAGATGGAGGCGCCAGACAGCTGGAGGGAATGAGTCTGCTGGTTGGTGTTGCCGTGTTGCGGGTTCTTCAGTCGCTAGGTGTGAGTTCCGCGCAGCTCAAGTGGCCCAATGATGTTTTGGTGGCGGAGCGGAAGATTGCCGGAATTCTCATCGAGCTCGTAGGAGATCCAGCTGATATCTGCAATGTCGTTATTGGTGTCGGGCTCAACGTCAATATGTTGAGCCGACAGGCAGAAATTACCCAGGAGTGGACGTCCGTCCGTTCCGAGATTGGATCCCTTCAGGATCGCACGCAAATTGCTGCTGCTCTTCTATGTGAGCTCCGCCGTTGCCTGGGAGAGGGGTTCGCTGCTGTTCGGAGGGAGTGGGAGCTCCATCATGCGTGGACCGGAAGGGAGGTATCCGTACTAACCGCCAGCAAGCGTGTGGACGGTGTGGTTCTTGGTATTGATAAAAGTGGCGCTCTTCGCCTTGATGTGGGGGGCACCGAGTTGCTGCTAAACGGGGGAGAGCTCAGTTTGAGGTTGCGAGATGATTCTAGAGCTTGACTGTGGCAACAGCTTCATCAAATGGCGCCTGCTTGGCACCGACAGTGAAGGAGCGCTCATTTCAGGTGTTGCTGCTGATGGCGACAATGTCATCCAGGCAATTAAGGCCTCCGACTACTCAGGCATTCAGCAGTGCCGATTAGTCAGTGTGCGCTCGGAGGAGGAAACTTCCGCGCTGCTGCAGGCTCTTGAACAAGCGTTTCATGCAAGGCCTCTGCTCGCATCCTCTTCGAAGGTATTGGCGGGAGTCGTTAATGGCTATGAGGATTTCCACAAGCTTGGACTGGATCGATGGCTTGCTGTCGTTGCCGCCTACCACGTCAGCAAGAGCGCATCGCTCGTGCTTGATCTCGGTACGGCGGTAACCTCCGACTTCGTAACTTCCAGTGGCGTGCATCTCGGGGGATATATATGTCCAGGAGTGCCACTCATGCGTAGCCAGCTCAGAACGCATACGCGACGAATCCGGTATGACGACGAAGCTGCCGCTCAAGCGGTGGCGCACATGAAGCCAGGGCGGAACACCGCTGAAGCCGTTGAGCGAGGTTGCCTTTTGATGCTCAAGGGGTTCGTGCGCATGCAATTGGATCTGGCCCGACAACAGTTGGGAGAGGATTTCTGCATTTTTCTCACCGGAGGGGATGCTGCATTGGTAAAAGAGGAAGTGCCCAATGCGAGATTGGCTCCTGATCTGGTTTTCTCCGGGCTTGCGATTGCGTGTCCATTTGACTGAGGTTGTCCATGCGCTGGCTGTTCCTGCTCTTATTGGTGCTGAATCTCTTCTATTACGTTTGGCACCAACAACAGGCCCCTCTCCAGGTCAAAGAAGTCGAGACACTGTCTCTTTACAGGGGGGGGCAGCAAGACATTCGTTTGTTGAGTGAGTCCAAGGAAAATACTGCCCCTCGTGCTCAGCAGCAGTCAGCGCCTTTGCCTGATGCTCAGGTTTGTCTGTTTTTGGGAGGCCTGGATCGTGAGGAACAAGTGAAGGGTGTTGAGCAAAGGCTGCTAGCCCTGAATATCCAGAGCAGCATTCAAAGTGTGGATGCTGCTGCAGGCGTTGACTACTGGGTCTATCTCGCTCCGCTTGCCTCCAGGCAGGCATCTTTGCGGCAATTGAAGGAGCTCCAGGCTCGCAAGATCGACAGCTACCTGATCAGTCAGGGCGACCTGCAGAACGGCATCTCACTTGGGATTTTTCCAAGACTTGACTCGGCCGAGAGTGTAATGACGCGTCTCAAAGATGCGGGGTACGAGCCTCTTATGCGTGAGTTGCCACGCGCTCACCGCGACTACTGGGTTCGCGTGGATGGAGAGGGCCGTCGACTTGTGGATGACGCTTTGCTAGCGACGCTTGTGAAAGATTTTCCGGGTCTTCAGCACAAAATTATGCCCTGCCAGGGTGTTGCATCTCGCGAATAGTTTGCATAGAATAGCGGCCGCTTCGCAGGCAGGCCTAAAGAGATGTTTGCCGAAGCGCTGTCAAAAATAGCTAACCTCAAGATTTTAATGAGAAAAAGCTTGACAGCAGAGGTGGCTACGATGAAAATGCCGCCTCCCGATTGGAGGGATTCCCGAGTGGCCAAAGGGATCAGACTGTAAATCTGACGTCATAGACTTCGAAGGTTCGAATCCTTCTCCCTCCACCAGATTCAAGCGTGAGCACCAGGCTCCGCGGGTATAGTTCAGTGGTAGAACCTCAGCCTTCCAAGCTGATGATGCGGGTTCGATTCCCGCTACCCGCTCCAGGTTTGATGTTTGTGCAATGTGTTTGGCTCATGTAGCTCAGCTGGTAGAGCACACCCTTGGTAAGGGTGAGGTCAGCGGTTCAAATCCGCTCATGAGCTCCATCTTACAAAGGCAGATATGAAAATATCTGCCTTTGTTTTAATGGTGGCGTGACTCGCTCAATTCATTGATGGGAGACGTTTTCGATGGCTAAAGAAAAATTCGAACGTAACAAACCGCACGTCAACGTCGGCACCATTGGTCACGTTGACCATGGCAAGACCACTCTGACTGCTGCCCTGACCAAAGTCTGCTCCGAGACCTGGGGTGGTTCGGCTCGTGCGTTCGATCAGATCGACAACGCTCCGGAAGAGAAAGCTCGCGGTAATCAACACCTCCCACGTTGAGTACGATTCCGCTACTCGTCACTACGCTCACGTTGACTGCCCCGGTCACGCTGACTACGTGAAGAACATGATCACCGGTGCTGCCCAGATGGACGGCGCGATCCTGGTTTGCTCCGCTGCTGACGGCCCCATGCCGCAGACTCGCGAGCACATCCTGCTGTCCCGTCAGGTAGGCGTTCCCTACATCGTCGTGTTCCTGAACAAGGCCGACATGGTTGATGACGCCGAGCTGCTGGAACTGGTCGAGATGGAAGTTCGCGATCTGCTGAACACCTACGACTTCCCGGGCGACGACACTCCGATCGTCATCGGTTCTGCGCTGATGGCGCTGGAAGGCAAAGACGACAACGAAATCGGTGTCTCCGCTGTTCGCAAGCTGGTAGAGACCCTGGACTCCTACATTCCGGAGCCCATTCGTGCCGTTGACCAGCCGTTCCTGATGCCGATCGAAGACGTGTTCTCCATCTCCGGCCGTGGCACCGTTGTGACCGGTCGTGTTGAGCGCGGTATCGTTCGCGTTCAAGAGGAAGTTGAGATCGTTGGTATCCGCGCTACCTCCAAGACCATCTGCACCGGCGTTGAAATGTTCCGCAAGCTGCTGGACGAAGGCCGTGCTGGTGAGAACGTTGGTATCCTGCTGCGTGGCACCAAGCGTGACGAAGTAGAGCGTGGTCAGGTTCTGGCCAAGCCGGGCACCATCAAGCCGCACACCAAGTTCGAGTGCGAAGTGTACGTGCTGTCCAAGGAAGAAGGTGGTCGTCACACCCCGTTCTTCAAGGGCTACCGTCCGCAGTTCTACTTCCGTACCACCGACGTGACTGGCAACTGCGAGCTGCCGGAAGGCGTTGAAATGGTAATGCCGGGTGACAACATCAAGATGGTCGTCACCCTGATCGCTCCGATCGCCATGGAAGATGGCCTGCGCTTCGCAATCCGCGAAGGCGGCCGTACCGTTGGCGCCGGCGTTGTCGCCAAGATCATCGAATAAGTAGTTGATCTTGCGTTATCAGGCCGGCATAATGGTCGGCCTGATTTTGTTACAGGCCAGTAGCTCAATTGGCAGAGCGGCGGTCTCCAAAACCGCAGGTTGGGGGTTCGATTCCCTCCTGGCCTGCCAGATTTCCCGGTCCTGGGATCTGGCAATCTCCACACAAGGTCCTTTCTAATGAATGCCAAGCTTGAAGCCAAAGAAACTCGCTTCGATGCGTTGAAGTGGATCGTTGTGGCTTTTCTGGTTGTTGTGGGGGTTGTGGGCAACCACTACTTCGCTGCTCAGCCGATTATCTATCGCGTCCTTGCTCTCCTGGTTCTGGGTGGTGCTGCCGCTTTTGTTGCGCTGCAGACCGTCAAGGGGCAGGCGTTCTTTTCTCTGGCCAAAGAAGCGCGTGTCGAGATCCGCAAGGTGGTCTGGCCGACTCGTCAGGAAACTACTCAGACCACGCTGATCGTGGTTGCGGTTGTTCTTGTCATGGCGCTGCTCCTGTGGGGCTTGGATTCCCTGCTGGGTTGGCTTGTTTCGATGATTGTTGGTTAAAGGGTGCCCCGTGGCTAAGCGTTGGTACGTTGTTCACGCGTATTCCGGTTATGAGAAGCATGTCATGCGTTCTCTCGTTGAGCGCGTGAAGCTTGCGGGTATGGAGGATCAGTTTGGTGAGATCCTCGTGCCGACCGAAGAAGTGGTCGAAATGCGCAATGGTCAGAAGCGCAAGAGTGAGCGGAAGTTCTTTCCTGGATATGTGCTGGTCCAGATGGAGATGAACGAAGCCACCTGGCACCTGATCAAGGACACTCCCCGTGTCATGGGGTTCATCGGTGGTACTGCGGACAAGCCCGCTCCCATCACTGAGCGTGAGGCTGAGGCGATTCTTCGCCGTGTTGCTGATAGTGGTGACAAGCCGAAGCCCAAAACCCTGTTCGAGCCGGGCGAGACTGTCCGTGTCATTGATGGTCCGTTTGCGGATTTCAATGGTGTGGTTGAAGAGGTTAATTACGAGAAGAGCCGCATTCAAGTTGCTGTGCTCATCTTCGGTCGCTCCACTCCTGTCGAGTTGGAGTTCAGCCAGGTCGAAAAGGTCTAGCTGTAGATGCATCCCATACCCCGCAGCCAATGGTTGCGGGGTTTTGTCGTCACTGGGATAAACGCAATGAAATCGGGGAGCCCTTGGGCGCTTGAACCCGCAAATGGAGTCATAAATGGCTAAGAAGATTCAGGCTTACATCAAGCTGCAAGTGAAGGCTGGTCAGGCCAACCCTTCGCCGCCGGTTGGTCCCGCTCTCGGTCAACACGGCGTGAACATTATGGAGTTCTGCAAGGCGTTCAACGCCAAGACCCAGGGCATGGAGCCCGGTCTGCCCACTCCGGTGATCATCACTGTCTACAGCGACCGTAGCTTCACGTTCGAGACCAAGAGCACCCCGGCTTCCGTGTTGCTGAAGAAGGCGGCTGGCATCACCAGCGGCTCTTCCCGTCCGAACAGCCAGAAGGTTGGCACCGTTACCCGTGCACAGCTGGAAGATATCGCCAAAGCCAAGCAGGCGGATCTGACTGCAGCTGACCTGGATGCGGCCGTGCGTACCATCGCCGGTTCCGCTCGTAGCATGGGCCTGAACGTGGAGGGCGTGTAAATGGCAAAGCTGACCAAGCGCCAAAAGGCAATTGCTGCCAAGGTTGAAGCCGGCAAGCAATATGCATTCGAAGATGCAGCCAAGCTTCTTGCTGAGCTGTCCACCATCAAGTTCAAGGAGTCCGTGGACATCGCCATCAATCTCGGCGTTGATCCTCGTAAATCCGATCAGGTTGTTCGTGGCGCCACTGTCCTGCCGAATGGCACTGGCAAGAGCGTTCGCGTTGCCGTGTTCACCCAGGGTCCTGGTGTCGAAGCCGCTCTGGCTGCCGGCGCTGACAAGGTTGGCATGGACGAACTGGCTGCCGAAATGAAGGCTGGCGACCTGAGCTACGACGTTGTGATCGCATCTCCTGATGCAATGCGCGTTGTCGGTCAACTGGGTCAGGTTCTCGGCCCTCGTGGCCTGATGCCGAACCCGAAAGTCGGTACCGTTACTCCCGACGTGGCTACCGCAGTCAAGAACGCCAAGGCCGGTCAGGTACGCTTCCGTACTGACAAGAACGGCATCATCCATGCTTCCGTTGGCAAGGTTGATTTCGAGCCGGTCAAGCTGAAGCAGAACGTCGAAGCCCTGCTGTCCGACCTGAAGCGCCTCAAGCCGTCCACCTCCAAGGGTGTGTATGTGCAGCGCGTGACCCTGAGCACCACCATGGGTCCAGGTCTGCAGATCGATCAGGCTTCCCTGGAAGCTTAAGGAACAAAGTCGCAGTGGGCCTTGTGCCCGCTGCGCAGGTATTGGGGTCCCTGCCTGGCGGGGGCTATCCAAGACCGTAGGCGGCCATGCCTTAAACCGGGGAGCGATCCTCGAGCCTACGCAGATGGTGCTCCCGATTCGTTTACCGAATCAGACACCAAAACGCCGTCCGGCCTCGGCTGGACGAACCGGTAACATCCAGGAGTGAACCCGTGGCAATTAAACTCGAAGACAAGAAGGCCATCGTCGCTGAAGTCAACGAGGCTGCCCAAGCTGCCCTGTCCGCTGTCGTGGCTGATGCCCGTGGCGTGACCGTGGCTGCCATGACCGGACTCCGTAAAGAGGCCCGCGCGGCTGGTGTTTACGTCAAAGTCGTACGTAACACCCTCGCCCGTCGCGCCGTCGAAGGCACTTCTTTTGAAGTGCTCAGCGACGTGTTCAAGGGCCCGACCCTCATTGCGTTCTCCAACGAGCATCCGGGCGCTGCCGCCCGTATCTTCAAGGATTTCGCCAAGGGTCAGGACAAGTTCGAGATCAAGGCCGCCGCGTTTGAAGGCAAGCTGATCGCAGCCAACCAGATCGACGTACTGGCAACCCTGCCGACCTACGACGAAGCCGTATCCCAGCTGATGAGCGTTATCCAAGGCGCCACCAGCAAGCTGGCTCGTACCCTGGCGGCAATCCGCGACCAGAAGGAAAGCGCTGCAGCCTGATAAGGCCGCGCCCGTCCTTTCGCTTTATTCGATTAATTCGATGGCCGCCTGAGGCCATCCATCAATACAGGAATTAGAGTCATGGCTCTGACCAACGAAGACATCATCAACGCCGTATCCGAAATGTCCGTGATGCAAGTTGTTGAACTGATCAAGGCAATGGAAGAGAAGTTCGGCGTTAGCGCTGCTGCAGCTGTTGCTGCTGGCCCGGCTGCCGCTGCTGCTGTTGTTGAAGAGCAGACCGAGTTCACCATCGTCCTGGCTGAAGCTGGCGACAAGAAAGTGAACGTGATCAAGGTCGTTCGCGAGCTGACCGGTCTGGGCCTGAAAGAAGCCAAGGCAGTTGTTGACGGCGCCCCGGGCGTGGTCAAGGAAGGCGCTTCGAAAGAAGAAGCCGAAGCTGCCAAGAAGGCTCTGGAAGAAGCTGGCGCCAAAGTCGAGCTCAAGTAAGCGACGACCTTGCGTCTACAGCCTGAGCGGTAAGCGAAAGGCTGATGGCTGGTGGCTTAGGCCACCGGCCTTTTTCCGTTCTAGGTGGTCGCCTCGTGGCGGCTACCTGGAATGTGAGGCTCCCACCGACCAAGGTGGCGCAAACCAAGGGGTTTGCACGATTTTCTGGCTACTCCCGTCGGAGGAGCCAAATAAGCAGGTGACCAAGCTGGGGAACGCTGATGGCTTACTCATACACTGAGAAAAAACGTATCCGCAAAGACTTTAGCAAGTTGCCGGACGTCATGGATGTACCCTACCTCCTGGCCATCCAGCTGGATTCGTACCGCGAATTCCTGCAGGCGGGCGCGAGCAAGGAGCGGATCCGTGATATCGGCCTGCACGCGGCCTTCAAGTCTGTATTCCCGATCATCAGCTATTCCGGCAACGCCGCTCTGGAATACGTTGGCTATCGCCTTGGCGAGCCGGCCTTCGACGTCAAGGAATGCGTGCTGCGCGGCGTGACCTTCGCCGTTCCGCTGCGCGTCAAGGTGCGTCTGATCATTTTCGACAAGGAGTCGTCGAACAAGGCCATCAAGGACATCAAGGAACAAGAAGTCTACATGGGCGAAATCCCGCTCATGACCGAGAACGGTACCTTCATCATCAACGGTACCGAGCGCGTGATCGTCTCCCAGCTGCACCGCTCCCCGGGCGTGTTCTTCGACCATGACCGTGGCAAGACCCACAGCTCCGGCAAGCTGCTGTACTCCGCGCGGATCATTCCCTACCGTGGTTCCTGGCTGGACTTCGAGTTCGATCCGAAGGACTGCGTGTTCGTTCGTATCGACCGTCGCCGCAAGCTGCCGGCCTCCGTCCTGCTGCGTGCGCTCGGCTACAGCACCGAGGAAGTGCTCAACGCCTTCTATGCCACCAACGTCTTCCATGTGAAGGGCGAAGGCCTGCACCTGGAACTGGTGCCCCAGCGCCTGCGCGGTGAAGTCGCCGTATTCGACATCAAGGATCCGTCCGGCAAGGTGATCGTGGAGCAGGGCCGTCGTATCACCGCCCGCCACATCAACCAGCTGGAGAAGGCTGGCATCAGCGAGCTGGAAGTTCCGCTGGACTACGTCCTCGGTCGCACCACCGCCAAGGCCATCGTGCATCCGGCCACCGGCGAGATCATCGTCGAGTGCAATACCGAGCTGACCACCGACCTCCTGGTCAAGATCGCCAAGGCACAGGTCGTCCGCATCGAGACCCTTTACACCAACGACATCGACTGCGGTCCGTTCATCTCCGACACCCTGAAGATCGACTCCACCAGCAACCAGCTGGAAGCCCTGGTGGAAATCTATCGCATGATGCGTCCTGGTGAGCCGCCGACCAAGGAAGCTGCCGAGACCCTGTTCAACAACCTGTTCTTCAGCGCCGAGCGTTACGACCTGTCCGCTGTCGGCCGCATGAAGTTCAACCGCCGGATTGGTCGCACCGAGATCGAGGGGGCTGGTGTCCTCAGTCGCGAAGATATCGTCGAGGTCCTCAAGACCCTGGTCGACATCCGCAACGGCAAGGGCATCGTCGACGACATCGATCACCTGGGTAACCGTCGTGTCCGTTGCGTTGGCGAAATGGCCGAAAACCAGTTCCGTGTTGGCCTGGTGCGCGTCGAGCGCGCGGTCAAGGAACGCCTGTCCATGGCGGAGAGCGAAGGCCTGATGCCTCAGGACCTGATCAACGCCAAGCCCGTGGCTGCCGCGATCAAGGAGTTCTTCGGCTCCAGCCAGCTCTCCCAGTTCATGGACCAGAACAACCCGCTGTCCGAGATCACCCACAAGCGCCGCGTTTCCGCACTCGGCCCAGGTGGTCTGACTCGCGAGCGCGCGGGCTTCGAAGTCCGCGACGTACACCCGACCCACTACGGCCGTGTGTGCCCGATCGAGACGCCCGAAGGTCCGAACATCGGTCTGATCAACTCCCTGGCCACCTACGCCCGCACCAACCAGTACGGTTTCCTCGAGAGCCCCTACCGTGTTGTAAAAGGCACCCAGGTGACCGATGAGATCGTCTTCCTCTCCGCCATCGAAGAGGCCGACCACGTCATCGCTCAGGCGTCTGCCACGCTCAACGAGCAGGGCCAACTGATCGATGAGCTGGTGGCTGTGCGTCACCTGAACGAGTTCACCGTGAAGGCGCCGGAAGACGTCACCCTCATGGACGTATCGCCGAAGCAGGTCGTTTCAGTCGCTGCCTCGCTGATCCCGTTCCTCGAACACGACGACGCCAACCGCGCACTCATGGGCTCGAACATGCAGCGCCAGGCCGTGCCGACCTTGCGTGCCGACAAGCCTCTGGTCGGTACCGGCATGGAGCGCAACGTCGCCCGTGACTCCGGTGTCTGCGTCGTGGCCCGTCGTGGTGGTGTGATCGATTCCGTCGATGCCAGCCGCATCGTCGTCCGTGTGAACGACGACGAAGTCGAGACTGGCGAAGCCGGTGTCGACATCTACAACCTGACCAAGTACACCCGTTCCAACCAGAACACCTGCATCAACCAGCGTCCGCTGGTGCAGAAGGGTGACAAGGTTTCGCGCAGCGACATCCTGGCCGATGGTCCGTCCACCGACATGGGTGAACTGGCCCTGGGTCAGAACATGCGCGTCGCGTTCATGCCCTGGAACGGCTTCAACTTCGAAGACTCCATCTGCCTCTCCGAGCGCGTGGTCCAGGAAGATCGTTTCACCACGATCCACATCCAGGAACTGACCTGCGTCGCTCGTGACACCAAGCTCGGCCCAGAAGAAATCACCGCGGACATCCCGAACGTGGGTGAGGCTGCGCTGAACAAGCTGGATGAAGCCGGCATCGTCTACGTCGGCGCCGAAGTACAGGCTGGCGACATCCTGGTCGGCAAGGTCACCCCGAAAGGCGAGACCCAGCTGACTCCGGAAGAGAAGCTGCTGCGCGCGATCTTTGGTGAGAAGGCATCCGACGTTAAGGACACCTCCCTGCGTGTGCCGACCGGCACCAAGGGCACCGTCATCGACGTCCAGGTCTTCACCCGTGATGGCGTGGAGCGCGACTCCCGTGCTCTGTCCATCGAGAAGATGCAGCTCGACGAGATTCGCAAGGATCTGAACGAAGAGTTCCGTATCGTCGAAGGTGCAACCTTCGAGCGCCTGCGTTCCGCCCTGGTCGGCCAGGTTGCCGAAGGTGGCGCCGGCCTCAAGAAAGGCACCGAGATCACCGACGAGTACCTCGACGGCCTCGAGCGCGGCCAGTGGTTCAAGCTGCGCATGGCGGACGACGCTCTGAACGAGCAGCTCGAGAAGGCCCAGGCCTACCTCTCCGACCGCCGCCAGCTGCTGGACGACAAGTTCGAAGACAAGAAGCGCAAGCTTCAGCAAGGCGACGACCTGGCGCCGGGCGTCCTGAAGATCGTCAAGGTGTACCTCGCCATCAAGCGCCGCATCCAGCCGGGTGACAAGATGGCGGGCCGCCACGGTAACAAGGGTGTGGTCTCCGTGATCATGCCGGTCGAAGACATGCCCCACGATGCCAATGGCACGCCGGTGGACATCGTCCTCAACCCGCTGGGTGTACCGTCGCGTATGAACGTCGGCCAGATTCTCGAAACCCACCTGGGCCTTGCGGCCAAGGGCCTGGGCGAGAAGATCAACCGCATGCTCGAAGAGCAGCGCAAGATCGCCGAGCTGCGCAAGTTCCTGCACGAGATCTACAACGAGATCGGTGGGCGTCAGGAGAGCCTGGATGAACTGAGCGATCAGGAAATCCTCGACCTGGCGAAGAACCTGCGCGGCGGCGTGCCGATGGCTACCCCGGTGTTCGACGGTGCCAAGGAGCGCGAGATCAAGGCGATGCTGAAGCTCGCCGATCTGCCCGAGAGCGGCCAGATGCGCCTGTTCGACGGGCGTACCGGCAACATGTTCGAGCGTCCGACCACCGTTGGCTACATGTACATGCTGAAGCTGAACCACCTGGTCGACGACAAGATGCACGCACGTTCCACCGGCTCTTACAGCCTGGTTACCCAGCAGCCGCTGGGTGGTAAGGCGCAGTTCGGTGGCCAGCGTTTCGGGGAGATGGAGGTCTGGGCGCTGGAAGCCTACGGCGCCGCCTACACCCTGCAGGAGATGCTGACCGTGAAGTCCGACGACGTGAACGGCCGTACCAAGATGTACAAGAACATCGTGGATGGCGATCACCGCATGGAGGCCGGTATGCCCGAGTCCTTCAACGTGTTGATCAAAGAGATCCGTTCGCTCGGCATCGACATCGAACTGGAAACCGAATAACACGCGACGCCCAGAACGCTACGGCTGGTCAAGGCCGGTCGTAGCGGGTCCGTGAGGAGGAAAGGCCTTGAAAGACTTGCTGAATCTGTTGAAAAACCAGGGTCAAATCGAAGAGTTCGATGCCATCCGTATTGGCCTGGCCTCGCCCGAGATGATCCGTTCCTGGTCCTTCGGTGAAGTGAAGAAGCCGGAGACCATCAACTACCGTACCTTCAAGCCGGAGCGCGATGGCCTGTTCTGCGCCAAGATCTTCGGCCCGGTGAAGGACTACGAGTGCCTGTGCGGTAAGTACAAGCGCCTCAAGCACCGCGGTGTGATCTGCGAGAAGTGCGGTGTGGAAGTCGCGCTGGCCAAGGTGCGCCGTGAGCGCATGGGTCACATCGAGCTGGCTTCCCCTGTTGCCCACATCTGGTTCCTGAAGTCCCTGCCGTCCCGTATCGGCCTGCTGCTGGACATGACCCTGCGTGACATCGAGCGCGTGCTCTATTTCGAGAGCTACGTAGTGATCGATCCGGGCATGACCACCCTTGAGAAAGGTCAGCTGCTGAACGACGAGCAATACTTCGAAGCCCTCGAAGAGTTCGGTGACGACTTCGACGCCCGCATGGGTGCCGAGGCTGTCCGCGAGCTGCTGAACGCCATCGATCTGGAGCACGAGATCGGCCGCCTGCGCGAAGAGATTCCGCAGACCAACTCGGAAACCAAGATCAAGAAGCTGTCCAAGCGCCTGAAACTGATGGAAGCCTTCAAGGACTCCGGCAACCACCCCGAGTGGATGGTGCTGACCGTCCTGCCGGTGCTGCCGCCGGACCTGCGTCCGCTGGTTCCGCTGGATGGCGGTCGCTTCGCGACCTCCGACCTGAACGATCTGTATCGCCGGGTCATCAACCGTAACAACCGCCTGAAGCGCCTGCTCGACCTGGCCGCTCCGGACATCATCGTGCGCAACGAAAAGCGCATGCTGCAGGAAGCTGTCGACGCCCTGCTGGACAACGGCCGTCGTGGCCGTGCCATCACTGGCTCGAACAAGCGCCCGCTGAAGTCCCTGGCCGACATGATCAAGGGCAAGCAAGGTCGCTTCCGTCAGAACCTGCTCGGTAAGCGCGTGGACTACTCCGGTCGTTCCGTGATCACCGTGGGCCCGACCCTGCGTCTGCACCAGTGCGGTCTGCCCAAGAAGATGGCCCTCGAGCTGTTCAAGCCGTTCATCTTCGGCAAGCTCGAAGCCCGCGGCATGGCCACCACCATCAAGGCGGCCAAGAAGATGGTCGAGCGCGAACTGCCCGAGGTCTGGGACGTTCTCGCCGAAGTCATCCGTGAACACCCCGTACTGCTCAACCGCGCACCGACCCTCCACCGTCTGGGTATCCAGGCATTCGAGCCGGTGCTCATCGAAGGCAAGGCCATCCAGCTGCACCCGCTGGTCTGCGCCGCGTACAACGCCGACTTCGACGGTGACCAGATGGCCGTCCACGTTCCGCTGACCCTCGAGGCCCAGCTGGAAGCGCGCGCGCTGATGATGTCCACCAACAACATCCTGTCGCCTGCCAACGGCGAGCCGATCATCGTTCCGTCCCAGGACGTGGTTCTCGGTCTGTACTACATGACCCGTGAGGCGGTGAACGCCAAGGGTGAGGGTCGCGTCTTCGCTGACCTGCAGGAAGTCGACCGCGTGTTCCGCGCCGGCGAGGCGTCCCTGCACGCCCGTGTGAAAGTCCGCATCAACGAGACCGTGAAGGACAAGGACGGCGGTATCACCAAGAACACCCGCATCGTCGACACCACCGTCGGCCGCGCTCTGCTGTTCCAGGTGGTTCCGGCAGGCCTGTCGTTCGACGTGGTCAACCAGCCGATGAAGAAGAAGGCGATCTCCAAACTGATCAACCAGTGCTACCGCGTGGTGGGTCTGAAGGATACCGTCATCTTCGCCGACCAGCTGATGTACACCGGTTTCGCCTACTCCACCATTTCCGGCGTTTCCATCGGTGTGAACGACTTCGTCATTCCCGATGAGAAGGCGCGCATCATCGATGCCGCCACCGAGGAAGTGAAGGAGATCGAATCTCAGTACGCCTCCGGCCTGGTTACCCAGGGCGAGAAGTACAACAAGGTGATCGACCTCTGGTCCAAGGCGAACGACGAAGTGTCCAAGGCGATGATGGCCAACCTCTCGAAAGAGAAGGTGGTCGATCGCGAGGGCAAGGAAGTCGATCAGGAGTCCTTCAACTCCATGTACATGATGGCGGACTCCGGTGCGCGGGGCTCCGCGGCCCAGATCCGTCAGCTCGCCGGTATGCGCGGCCTGATGGCCAAGCCGGACGGCTCGATCATCGAGACCCCGATCACCGCGAACTTCCGTGAGGGCCTGAACGTACTCCAGTACTTCATCTCCACTCACGGTGCTCGTAAAGGTCTGGCGGATACCGCACTGAAGACCGCGAACTCCGGTTACCTGACCCGTCGCCTGGTCGACGTGGCGCAGGACCTGGTCGTGACCGAGATCGATTGCGGTACCGAGCATGGCCTGCTGATGACTCCGCATATCGAAGGCGGCGACGTGGTCGAGCCTCTGGGCGAGCGCGTCCTGGGTCGTGTCATCGCCAAGGACGTGTTCAAGCCTGGCAGCGACGACGGCGAAGTCATCGTCCCGGCCGGCACCCTGATCGACGAGCAGTGGGTCGAGTTCATCGAGCGTGCGAGCATCGACGAGGTTGTAGTCCGCTCGCCGATCACCTGTGAAACTCGCTATGGCATCTGCGCCAAGTGCTACGGTCGTGACCTGGCACGTGGTCACCAGGTGAACATCG
Source organism: Pseudomonas sp. zfem003 (assembly GCF_032621675.1). Classification (NCBI taxonomy): domain Bacteria; kingdom Pseudomonadati; phylum Pseudomonadota; class Gammaproteobacteria; order Pseudomonadales; family Pseudomonadaceae; genus Pseudomonas; species Pseudomonas sp. zfem003. Next base: position 15,001 of record NZ_JAVYJG010000010.1, read on the forward strand.
GTGAAGCGGTCGGCGTCATCGCCGCCCAGTCCATCGGTGAGCCGGGTACCCAGCTGACCATGCGTACGTTCCACATCGGTGGTGCGGCCAGCCGTACCTCGGCAGCCGACAACGTCCAGGTCAAGAATGGCGGTACCATCCGCCTGCATAACCTGAAGCACGTCGAGCGTGTCGATGGTGCGCTGGTGGCAGTTTCCCGTTCCGGCGAGCTGGCAGTGGCTGACGAATTCGGTCGCGAGCGCGAGCGCTACAAGCTGCCGTACGGTGCCGTGATCTCCGTGAAGGAAGGTGACAAGGTCGACCCGGGCGCCATCGTTGCCAAGTGGGACCCGCACACCCACCCGATCGTGACCGAGATGAAGGGTACCGTGACCTTCGTCGGCATGGAGGAAGGCATCACCATCAAGCGTCAGACCGACGAACTCACTGGTCTGACCAACATCGAGGTTCTGGATCCGAAGGATCGTCCGGCTGCCGGCAAGGACATCCGTCCGGCTGTGAAGCTGGTCGACGCCAATGGCAAGGAGTTGCTGCTGCCGGGTACCGACGTACCGGCCCAGTACTTCCTGCCGGCGAACGCCCTGGTTGGCGTGGCCGACGGTGCTCAAGTGGGCGTGGGTGATGTTATTGCCCGTATCCCGCAGGAAACCTCGAAGACCCGTGACATCACCGGTGGTCTGCCGCGCGTTGCCGACCTGTTCGAAGCTCGTCGTCCGAAAGAGCCTTCGATCCTGGCGGAAATCAGCGGCACCATCTCCTTTGGCAAGGAGACCAAGGGCAAGCGCCGTCTGGTCATCACGCCGAACGACGGTAGCGATCCTTACGAGGAGCTGATTCCGAAATGGCGTCACCTGAACGTGTTCGAAGGCGAACAGGTGAACCGTGGCGAGGTGATCTCCGACGGTCCGAGCAACCCGCACGACATCCTGCGCCTGCTGGGCGTCAGTGCGCTGGCCAAGTACATCGTCAATGAAATCCAGGACGTGTACCGCCTGCAAGGCGTGAAGATCAACGACAAGCACATCGAGACCATCCTGCGTCAGATGCTGCGTAAGGTAGAGATCGCGGAGTCCGGGGATTCCAGCTTCATCAAGGGCGACCAGATGGAGCTGACCCAGGTGCTGGAGGAGAACGAGCGTCTGGCTGGTGAAGATCGCTTCATCGCCAAGTACGAGCGCGTCCTGCTGGGTATCACCAAGGCTTCGCTGTCCACCGAGTCGTTCATCTCCGCGGCATCCTTCCAGGAGACCACCCGCGTCCTCACCGAGGCGGCGGTCACCGGCAAGCGCGACTACCTGCGTGGCCTGAAGGAAAACGTCGTGGTGGGTCGTCTGATTCCGGCCGGTACCGGCCTGGCCTACCACAGCGAGCGCAAGCGTCAGCGCGAAGCCGGCAAGCCGGTCCGCGTAAGCGCGAGCGAGGTGGAAGCAGCGCTGACCGAAGCGCTGAACTCCAGCGGCAACTAATCAGGCGGGCCCTGGGCGACCTTGTGTTGCTCAGGGCCTTGTCTTGACTGGGGGGTTGAGTCTCTTTAGACTCATGCACCCCTAAATTTGGCAGGGCGCTGAGCTCTGCCATTTTGCTTTAGGGCAATAGCGTCGAAAGACAACAGTGGAGCTTATAGATGGCAACTATCAACCAGCTGGTACGTCAGCCGCGCAAGCGTATCGTCGACAAGTCCGACGTTCCTGCGCTGCAGAACTGCCCGCAGCGTCGTGGCGTGTGCACCCGCGTGTACACCACCACGCCGAAGAAACCGAACTCCGCACTCCGTAAGGTTTGCCGTGTTCGCCTGACCAACGGTTTTGAAGTCACCTCCTACATCGGTGGTGAAGGTCACAACCTGCAGGAGCACAGCGTAGTGCTGATCCGTGGCGGTCGTGTAAAAGACCTCCCGGGTGTTCGCTACCACACCGTTCGCGGTTCTCTGGATACCACTGGTGTCAAAGACCGTAAGCAGGGTCGCTCCAAGTACGGTACCAAGCGTCCGAAGTAATCCGGCGCTTCAACCTGAATTCTTTTTACTGAGTCGATAAGAGTAAGGTCGGCCGTAACCGAATGGTTATCGTGCCGGGCTAACCTGAAGACCGTTTGAGGGCTTATCAATGCCAAGACGTCGTGTAGCAGCCAAGCGTGAGATCCTGGACGATCCGAAATACGGAAGCCAGATCCTCGCCAAGTTCATGAACCACGTGATGGAAAGCGGCAAGAAGGCCGTAGCCGAGCGCATCGTTTACGGTGCCCTGGATACTGTCAAGGCACGCAAGAACACCGATCCCCTGGAGATCTTCGAGAAAGCTCTCGACGCCATCGCTCCGCTGGTCGAAGTCAAGTCCCGCCGTGTAGGCGGTGCTACCTACCAGGTGCCGGTCGAAGTTCGCCCGTCTCGTCGCAATGCGCTGGCAATGCGCTGGCTGGTGGACTCCGCGCGCAAGCGTGGCGAGAAGTCCATGGCCCTGCGTCTCGCTGGTGAGCTGCTGGATGCCTTCGAAGGCAAAGGCGCAGCCGTCAAGAAGCGTGAAGACGTACACCGCATGGCTGAGGCCAACAAAGCGTTCTCGCACTACCGCTTCTAATCACGGCATCAATACTTTTGCGAGGGCTTTATGGCTCGTACCACACCAATTAACCGCTACCGGAACATCGGTATCTGCGCCCACGTTGACGCGGGCAAGACCACCACTACCGAGCGGATCCTGTTCTACACCGGTCTCAGCCACAAGATGGGTGAGGTGCACGACGGCGCTGCTACCACCGACTGGATGGTGCAGGAGCAAGAGCGCGGTATCACCATTACGTCTGCTGCGATCACCACCTTCTGGGAAGGTTCGCGCGGTCAGTACGACAAATACCGTGTAAACGTCATCGACACCCCCGGCCACGTCGACTTCACCATTGAAGTAGAGCGCTCCCTGCGCGTGCTTGACGGCGCTGTCGTGGTGTTCTGCGGTACCTCCGGCGTTGAGCCGCAGTCCGAAACCGTATGGCGTCAGGCCAACAAGTACGGTGTTCCGCGTATCGTCTACGTGAACAAGATGGACCGCGCTGGTGCCAACTTCCTTCGTGTGGTTGGTCAGATCAAGAACCGCCTGGGTCACACCCCGGTTCCGGTTCAGCTGGCTATCGGTGCGGAAGATGACTTCCAGGGGCAGGTCGACCTGCTGAAGATGAAGGCCATCTACTGGAACGAAGACGACAAGGGTACCTCCTACCGCGAGGAAGAGATTCCTGCGGAGCTGGTTGACCTGGCCAACGAGTGGCGCTCCAACATGGTTGAGGCGGCTGCCGAGGCCAACGAAGAGCTGATGAACAAGTACCTCGAGGAAGGTGATCTTTCCATCGAGGAGATCAAGGCTGGTCTGCGTCAGCGCACCATCGCCTGCGAGATCGTCCCGGCTGTCTGCGGTTCTTCGTTCAAGAACAAGGGCGTGCCCCTGGTTCTCGATGCCGTCATCGATTTCCTGCCTGCTCCGACCGAGATCCCGGCCATCCAGGGTATCCACCCGGACCACATCGATCTGGGCGACGAGGCTCCGAAAGACGAGCGTCATGCCGACGACAACGCGCCGTTCTCCGCATTGGCGTTCAAGATCGCTACCGACCCGTTCGTTGGTACCCTCACCTTCGTGCGCGTCTACTCGGGCGTTCTGGAGTCTGGCCAGTCGGTCATCAACTCCGTGAAGAGCAAGAAAGAGCGCGTTGGTCGTATGGTGCAAATGCACGCCAACCAGCGTGACGAGATCAAGGAAGTGCGCGCAGGCGACATCGCGGCTCTGATCGGCATGAAGGACGTCACCACAGGTGACACCCTGTGCGATCCGGACAAACCGATCGTTCTCGAGCGCATGGACTTCCCGGAGCCCGTGATTCACGTGGCTGTCGAGCCGAAGACCAAGGCTGACCAGGAGAAGATGGGTATCGCTCTGGGCAAGCTGGCCCAGGAAGACCCGTCGTTCCGCGTCAAGACTGACGAAGAGTCCGGCCAGACCATCATTGGTGGTATGGGCGAGCTGCACCTGGACATCATCGTCGACCGCATGAAGCGTGAGTTCGGTGTAGAGGCCAACATCGGTAAGCCGCAGGTGGCCTACCGTGAGACCATTTCCAAGGACAACGTCGAGATCGAAGGCAAGTTCGTTCGTCAGTCCGGTGGTCGTGGTCAGTTCGGTCACTGCTGGATTCGCTTCTCGTCGGCTGACGTGGACGAAAAAGGCAACATCACCGAAGGTTTGGTATTCACCAACGAAGTCGTCGGTGGTGTGGTTCCGAAGGAATACATCCCTGCGATCCAGAAGGGTATCGAAGAGCAGATGAAGAACGGCGTTGTTGCCGGTTATCCGCTCATCGGCCTGAAGGCCACCGTATTCGATGGTTCGTACCACGACGTCGACTCCAACGAAATGGCGTTCAAGATCGCGGCCTCCATGGCGACCAAGCAACTGGCCCAGAAGGGCGGTGGTAAGGTGCTTGAGCCGATCATGAAGGTCGAGGTGGTGACCCCCGAGGACTACATGGGCGACGTGATGGGTGACCTGAACCGTCGTCGTGGCCTGATTCTGGGTATGGAAGACTCGGTTTCCGGTAAGGTTATCCGTGCCGAGGTTCCGCTGGGTGAGATGTTCGGTTATGCGACCGACGTTCGCTCCATGTCTCAGGGTCGCGCCAGCTACTCCATGGAATTCTCCAAGTACGCCGAAGCTCCGTCGAACATCGTCGAAGCGCTCGTTAAAAAACAAGGCTAATCCCGCCCTTTAAGTAAGAGGTTTACTGTCGTGGCTAAGGAAAAATTTGAACGTAACAAACCGCACGTCAACGTCGGCACCATTGGTCACGTTGACCATGGCAAGACCACTCTGACTGCTGCCCTGACCAAAGTCTGCTCCGAGACCTGGGGTGGTTCGGCTCGTGCGTTCGATCAGATCGACAACGTGCTGCCCAGATGGACGGCGCGATCCTGGTTTGCTCCGCTGCTGACGGCCCCATGCCGCAGACTCGCGAGCACATCCTGCTGTCCCGTCAGGTAGGTGTTCCCTACATCGTCGTGTTCCTGAACAAGGCCGACATGGTTGACGACGCCGAGCTGCTGGAACTGGTCGAGATGGAAGTTCGCGATCTGCTGAACACTTACGACTTCCCGGGCGACGACACTCCGATCGTCATCGGCTCCGCGCTGATGGCGCTGGAAGGCAAAGACGACAACGAAATCGGTGTCTCCGCTGTTCGCAAGCTGGTAGAGACCCTGGACTCCTACATTCCAGAGCCCATTCGTGCCGTTGACCAGCCGTTCCTGATGCCGATCGAAGACGTGTTCTCCATCTCCGGCCGTGGCACCGTTGTGACCGGTCGTGTTGAGCGCGGTATCGTTCGCGTCCAAGAGGAAGTCGAGATCGTTGGTATCCGTGCTACCTCCAAGACCATCTGCACCGGCGTTGAAATGTTCCGCAAGCTGCTGGACGAAGGCCGTGCTGGTGAGAACGTTGGTATCCTGCTGCGTGGCACCAAGCGTGACGAAGTAGAGCGTGGTCAGGTTCTGGCCAAGCCGGGCACTATCCACCGACGTGACTGGCAACTGCGAGCTGCCGGAAGGCGTTGAAATGGTAATGCCGGGTGACAACATCAAGATGGTCGTCACCCTGATCGCTCCGATCGCCATGGAAGATGGCCTGCGCTTCGCAATCCGCGAAGGCGGTCGTACCGTCGGCGCCGGCGTTGTCGCCAAGATCATCGAGTAATCGACGATCCTGCATCAGAGAAAAGGGCCCTTCGGGGCCCTTTTCTTTTGGATTGGTTAAAAGTTGACACCCCCTGGGGCCGTCCGTACAATTGCGCCTCCTTTTAACAGGCGTAGTCCGTCTGTTGGGGGCAAGCAGAGATAGAGTCTGAGGTCAAAATGCAAAACCAACAAATCCGTATTCGGTTGAAGGCTTTTGACCATCGCCTGATCGATCAATCCACCCAGGAAATCGTGGAAACCGCGAAACGTACTGGTGCTCAGGTGCGTGGTCCGATTCCTCTGCCTACTCGCAAGGAGCGGTATACCGTTCTGATTTCTCCGCACGTCAACAAAGACGCGCGCGATCAGTACGAAATCCGCACTCATAAGCGTGTTCTGGACATCGTCCAGCCGACGGATAAAACCGTTGACGCGCTGATGAAGCTCGACCTTGCTGCAGGCGTGGAAGTGCAGATCAGCCTCGGCTAATGACCTTCGGGTTCTTAGTCGTGTAACGCTCTGAAATGGGCGGCCATAGCGGGTGAAAGCCCCGTACACTCATGAGGTTTACAACATGACTATTGGTGTAGTCGGTCGTAAGTGCGGCATGACCCGCATTTTCACCGAAGAAGGTGTCTCCATTCCGGTTACGGTCATCGAGATCGAGCCGAATCGTGTGACCCAATTCAAAAGCGAAGAGTCCGATGGCTATCGCGCCGTGCAGGTAACTGTCGGTGAGCGTCGTGCCTCTCGCGTAACCAAGGCCCAGGCCGGTCACTTCGCCAAGGCGAGCGTGGCTGCTGGTCGTGGTGTCTGGGAGTTCCGTCTTGAAGAAGGCGAGTACCAGGCAGGCGATCAGATCACCGCCGAGATCTTCCAGGCTGGTCAGCTGGTTGATGTCACGGGTCAGTCCAAAGGTAAAGGCTTCGCCGGTACCATCAAGCGCTGGAATTTCCGTGGTCAAGACAATACCCACGGCAACTCCGTTTCTCACCGCGTCCCGGGCTCCATTGGCCAGTGCCAGACTCCTGGTCGTGTCTTCAAGGGCAAGAAAATGTCCGGTCACCTCGGTGCCGAGCGCGTTACCGTCCAGTCCCTGGAAGTGGTTCGTGTCGATGCTGAGCGCAACCTGCTGCTGGTCAAGGGTGCTGTTCCCGGCGCCACCGGTGGCGACGTGCTCGTGCGTCCGGCTGCCAAGGCTCGCGGTTAAGAGAGGAAGCTGAGATGCAATTGAATGTAAGTGGCGCTCAGGCTATCGAAGTCAGCGAGCGTACCTTTGGTGGTGAGTTCAACGAGACCCTGGTTCACCAAGCTGTCGTAGCCTACATGGCTGGCGGTCGTCAGGGCACCCGTGCGCAGAAGACCCGCTCCGAAGTTTCCGGTGGTGGCAAGAAGCCGTGGCGTCAGAAGGGCACTGGTCGTGCTCGTGCTGGCACCATTCGCAGCCCCATCTGGCGCTCCGGTGGTACCACCTTTGCTGCCAAGCCCCAGGATCACTCCCAGAAGCTCAACAAGAAGATGTACCGCGCAGCTCTGCGCTCCATCCTCTCCGAGCTGGTTCGTCAGGATCGTCTGGTTGTAGTGCCTGAGTTCGCTGTTGAAGCGCCGAAGACCAAAGCCCTGCTGGGCAAGCTGAATGGTCTGGGTCTGAGCGACGTGCTGATCATCTCCGATGACGTCGACCAGAACCTGTACCTTGCCGCTCGCAACCTGCCTCACGTCGATGTGCGTGATGTCCAGGGTTCCGATCCGGTAAGCATGATCGCCTATGACAAGGTGCTGGTCACCGTGTCGGCCATCAAGAAATTCGAGGAGCTGCTGGCATGAACCAGGAACGCGTATTCAAAGTGCTGGTTGGCCCGCACATCTCCGAGAAGGCTACCGTTCTGGCAGATGGCAAGAGCCAATTCGTCTTCAAGGTTGCTTCCGATGCAACCAAGCTGGAAATCAAGAAGGCCGTAGAGAGCCTGTTCAGCGTGAAGGTCGCCGCAGTCAACACCCTGAACGTAAAGGGCAAGACAAAGCGCACCGTTCGTGGTCTGGGCAAGCGCAATGACTGGAAGAAAGCGTATATCGCTCTCCAGCCTGGCCAAGATCTCGATTTCGCCAGCAGCGCTGAGTAAAGGGGTGCATCATGGCAATCGTTAAATGCAAACCGACTTCCGCTGGCCGCCGTTTCGTGGTCAAGGTCGTCAACCAGGATCTGCACAAGGGTGCTCCCTATGCTCCGCTGGTTGAGAAGAAGTCCAAGTCCGGTGGTCGTAACAACAACGGCCGCATCACCACTCGCCACATCGGTGGTGGTCACAAGCAACATTACCGCCTGGTCGACTTCCGTCGCAACAAGGACGGTATCCCTGCCGTTGTAGAGCGTATCGAATACGATCCGAACCGTACTGCGCACATCGCTCTGCTGAAGTACGCCGACGGCGAGCGTCGCTACATCATCGCTCCCAAGGGCGTTGTGGCGGGTGATCAGCTGATCTCCGGCGCCCATGCACCGATCAAGGTTGGCAACACCCTGCAGCTGCGCAATATCCCGGTTGGTAGCACCGTTCACGGTGTAGAGCTGAAGCCGGGTAAAGGTGCTCAACTGGTGCGTTCCGCTGGTGCTTCTGCTCAGCTGGTCGCCCGTGAAGGTGCCTATGTGACCCTGCGTCTCCGCTCCGGCGAAATGCGCAAGATTCTGGCCGAGTGCCGTGCGACCCTGGGCGAAGTCTCGAACTCCGAGCACAGCCTGCGTTCGCTGGGCAAGGCTGGTGCCAAGCGCTGGCGTGGCGTTCGTCCGACCGTTCGTGGTGTTGCCATGAACCCGGTCGACCACCCGCATGGTGGTGGTGAAGGTCGTACTTCTGGTGGTCGTCATCCGGTTTCGCCGTGGGGCTTCCCGACCAAGGGTGCGAAGACTCGCGCGAACAAACGCACTGACAACATGATTGTCCGTCGCCGTAAATAATCGAGGATACGACTGTGCCGCGTTCTCTGAAAAAAGGTCCCTTTATCGATCTTCACCTGTTGAAGAAGGTCGAAGTGGCGGTGGAAAAGAACGATCGCAAACCGGTCAAGACCTGGTCGCGTCGTTCCATCGTTCTGCCGCAGATGGTCGGTCTGACCATCGCTGTACACAACGGTCGCCAGCATGTCCCCGTTCTCGTGAACGAAGACATGGTCGGCCACAAACTGGGCGAGTTCGCCGCTACCCGCACCTATCGCGGGCATGCTGCGGACAAAAAGGCCAAGCGTTAAGGGGTAAGGAAAGATGGAAGTAGCCGCTAAGCTGTCGGGCGCTCGAATCTCCGCCCAGAAAGCCCGCTTGGTCGCCGACCAGATCCGCGGGAAGAAGGTGGGCGAGGCGCTCAACCTGCTGTCCTTCAGCAGCAAGAAAGCCGCTGAAATCATGAAGAAAGTGCTGGAGTCGGCCGTTGCCAACGCCGAGCACAACGAAGGCGCTGATGTGGATGACCTCAAGGTCTCCACCGTTTTCGTTAACGAAGGGCGTTCGCTGAAGCGCATCATGCCGCGTGCCAAGGGCCGCGCTGATCGCATCGTCAAGCGGTCTTGCCATATCACTGTCAAGGTTGCGGACAAGTAACGGAGTCGATCAGATGGGTCAGAAAGTACATCCCACTGGCATTCGCCTGGGAATCGTCAAGGAGCACACCTCCGTCTGGTACGCAGATAAGCGCACTTATGCCGACTATCTGTTTGCCGATCTGAAGGTCCGTGAGTACCTCCAAGACAAACTAAAAAGCGCGTCCGTAAGCCGTATCGATATCCATCGTCCGGCTCAAACCGCACGCATCACCATCCACACCGCTCGTCCCGGCATCGTGATCGGCAAGAAGGGTGAGGATGTCGAGAAGCTGCGCCAGGACCTGACCAAGCAAATGGGTGTGCCTGTGCACATCAACATCGAAGAGATCCGCAAGCCGGAACTCGACGGTATGCTGGTTGCTCAGAGCGTTGCTCAGCAGCTCGAGCGTCGCGTTATGTTCCGTCGCGCCATGAAGCGTGCGGTACAGAACGCCATGCGTCTTGGTGCCAAAGGCATCAAGATCCAGGTCAGTGGTCGTCTCGGCGGTGCCGAGATCGCGCGTACCGAGTGGTACCGCGAAGGCCGTGTGCCCCTGCACACCCTGCGCGCCGACATTGATTACGCAACCTACGAGGCTCACACCACTTACGGTGTGATCGGTGTGAAGGTTTGGATCTTCAAGGGTGAGGTCATTGGTGGCCGCCAGGAAGAGCTGAAGCCCGTAGCGCCCGCTCCTCGTAAAAAAGCTGCTAAGTAAGGAGTACGCAAAATGCTGCAACCCAAGCGTACAAAATTCCGCAAGCAGATGACCGGCCACAACCGTGGTCTGGCTCACCGCGGTAGCAAGGTCAGCTTCGGCGAGTTCGCCCTGAAGGCGGTTTCTCGCGGTCGTCTCACCGCTCGCCAGATCGAAGCGGCACGTCGTGCCCTGACCCGTCACGTGAAGCGTGGTGGCAAGATCTGGATCCGTGTATTCCCCGACAAACCTGTCACCAAGAAGCCCCTCGAAGTTCGTATGGGTAAAGGTAAGGGTGGCGTCGAGTACTGGGTGGCCCAGATCCAGCCGGGCAAAGTGCTCTACGAGATCGAGGGTGTTTCCGAAGAGCTGGCGCGTGAGGCCTTCGCCCTGGCTGCTGCAAAGCTGCCGCTCGCCACCTCCTTTGTTAAGCGGACGGTGATGTGATGAAAGCGAATGAACTTCGTGAAAAAACCGCAGAGCAGCTGAACGAGCAACTGCTCGGTCTGCTGCGCGACCAGTTCAACCTGCGTATGCAGAAGGCAACTGGCCAGTTGGGGCAGTCTCACCTGCTCTCGCAAGTGAAGCGCGACATCGCTCGCGTCAAGACTGTGCTGAACCAGCAGGCAGGTAAGTGATCATGGCTGAAGCTCAGAAAACCGTCCGCACGCTGACCGGCCGCGTCGTCAGCGACAAGATGGACAAAACCATCACCGTCCTGATCGAGCGCCGTGTAAAGCACCCGATCTACGGTAAATACGTGAAGCGCTCGACCAAGCTGCACGCTCACGACGAAACCAACCAGTGCCGCATCGGCGACAAGGTCACCATCCGTGAGACCCGTCCGCTGGCCAAGACCAAGTCCTGGGCGCTGGTGGAAATCGTCGAACGTGCCGTGGAAGTCTAAGGACTAAGGGTCGGAGAAAGATATGATTCAGACTCAATCCATGCTCGACGTCGCTGACAACAGCGGTGCTCGTCGCGTTATGTGCATCAAGGTCCTGGGTGGTTCGCACCGTCGTTATGCCGGTATCGGCGATATCATCAAGGTCACCGTCAAGGAAGCGATTCCCCGTGGCAAGGTCAAGAAAGGCCAGGTGATGACTGCTGTTGTGGTCCGCACCAAGCACGGTGTTCGCCGTCCTGATGGCTCCATCATCCGCTTCGACGGCAACGCTGCTGTTCTGCTGAACAACAAGCAAGAGCCGATCGGTACCCGCATCTTCGGGCCTGTGACCCGTGAGCTTCGTTCCGAGAAGTTCATGAAGATCGTCTCGCTCGCCCCTGAAGTGCTGTAAGGAGAAGCCGTCATGCAAAAGATTCGTCGTGACGACGAGATCATCGTCATCGCCGGCAAAGACAAGGGCAAGCGTGGCAAGGTGCTCAAGGTTCTCGCTGACGACCGTCTGGTCGTCGGTGGGATCAACCTGGTAAAGCGCCACACCAAGCCGAACCCGATGTCCGGCATCCAGGGCGGTATCGTCGAGAAGGAGGCGCCCCTGCACGTCTCCAACGTCGCCATCTTCAATAGCGAAACCAACAAGGCTGACCGCGTTGGCTTCAAGATCGAAGACGGCAAAAAAATTCGTGTCTTCAAGTCCACCCAGAAGCCGGTTGGCGCTTGAGAATCATAGGTAGAACACCATGGCACGACTGAAAGAGATTTACCGGAAGCAAATCGCGCCCAAGCTGAAAGAAGAGCTGAAGCTGGCTAACGTGATGGAAGTTCCGCGTGTTACCAAGATCACCCTGAACATGGGTCTCGGCGAAGCTATCGGTGACAAGAAAGTCATCGAGAACGCAGTAGCCGACCTGGAAAAGATCACCGGTCAGAAGGCCGTCGTGACCTACGCCCGCAAGTCCATTGCCGGCTTCAAGGTTCGCGAGGGTTGGCCGATCGGTGTCAAGGTGACGCTGCGCCGCGATCGTATGTACGAGTTCCTGGATCGCCTGCTCTCCATCTCCCTCCCGCGCGTTCGTGACTTCCGCGGCCTGAATGCCAAGTCCTTCGATGGTCGCGGCAACTACAGCATGGGTGTGAAAGAGCAGATCATCTTCCCGGAAATCGATTACGACAAAATCGATGCGCTGCGTGGTCTGGACATCACCTTGACCACCACCGCCCGCACTGATGATGAAGGTCGCGCTCTGCTGCGCGCTTTCAACTTCCCCTTCCGCAACTGATTGGAGCAGGAATATGGCCAAACAGAGCATGAAGAACCGCGAGCTGAAGCGTCAGCTGACGGTCGCCAAGTACGCCAAGAAGCGTGCTGAGCTCAAAGCTATCATTGCCAACCCGAACTCCACTCCGGAAGCGCGTTGGGAAGCCCAGGTAGCCCTGCAGAAGCAGCCGCGTGACGCCAGCGCATCGCGCCTGCGTAACCGCTGCCGCATCACTGGCCGTCCGCACGGCGTCTACCGCAAGTTCGGGCTGTCCCGTAACAAGCTGCGTGAAGCCGCCATGCGTGGTGACGTTCCCGGTCTGGTCAAAGCCAGCTGGTGATGTCGAAGGTCGACGCCAGTCGTCGGCCTTTCATGGATGTGCCGAATCAAGCCCCGCAAGGGGCTTGATTCGTTTCTAGGGTCTCTCTAGAATATTCGGCTCGCCCGATTCAGGCCTTCTTGTGCCTGGAGCTCGCAGGTGACTCTAGCCGCAAGGCTATTCTTTTGTATTTAGGAGCAACTAGCCCATGAGTATGCAGGACCCGTTAGCGGACATGCTAACTCGTATCCGTAATGCCCAGATGGCTGAAAAGTCTGTCGTAAGCATGCCGTCCTCCAAGCTGAAGGTGGCGGTAGCCAACGTTCTGAAGAACGAAGGTTACATCACGGGATACCAGGTCAGCAGCGATGTTAAGCCTCTGCTGTCCATCGAGCTGAAGTACTTCGAAGGCCGTCCGGTCATTGAAGAGCTGAAGCGCGTAAGTCGTCCTGGCCTGCGCCAGTACAAGTCCGTCGATCAGCTGCCGAAGGTTCGTGGCGGTCTGGGCGTTTCGATCGTGTCCACCAACAAAGGTGTGATGACTGATCGTGCTGCTCGCGCCGCTGGCGTTGGTGGCGAAGTGCTTTGCACTGTGTTCTAAGGGGGTTGAAGCATGTCTCGCGTTGCTAAGAACCCCGTCAAGCTGCCCGCTGGCGTTGAAATCAAGCTGGCCGGTCAGCAACTTTCCGTTAAGGGCGCCAAGGGCACTCTTGAGCTGAAAGTACATCCGTCCGTGGAAATCCTGCAGGAAAACGGCGAGCTTCGCTTTGCCGCTCGCAACGGCGACCAGCAGAACAAGGCCATGGCCGGTACCACCCGTGCGCTGGTGAACAACATGGTCGTAGGCGTCAGCCAAGGCTTCGAGCGCAAGCTCCAGCTGGTCGGCGTCGGCTACAAGGCTCAGGCCAAAGGCCAAGTGCTGTCCCTGGCTCTCGGCTTCTCCCATCCGGTTGACTACGAGCTTCCGCAAGGCGTAACCGCTGAAACCCCCAGCCAAACCGACATCCTGATCAAGGGTATCGACAAGCAGCTGGTCGGTCAGGTGGCCGCCGAGATCCGCGACTTCCGTCCGCCGGAGCCTTACAAAGGCAAGGGTGTACGTTACGCCGATGAAGTCGTGCGTCGTAAAGAAGCTAAGAAGAAGTAGGGCATAGCAAATGAGCGTAAAGAAAGAAACTCGTCTGCGTCGCGCTCGCAAGGCACGCCTGAAAATGCGCGAGCTGGAAGCCGTACGCCTCTGCGTATACCGCTCTTCCCAGCACATCTACGCCCAGGTCATTTCGGCCGACGGCGCCAAGGTCCTGGCCAGCGCCTCGACTCTGGACAAAGAACTGCGTAGCGGTGCCACCGGCAACGTTGACGCGGCCAAGAAAGTCGGCCAGCTGGTTGCCGAGCGCGCGAAAGCCGCTGGTGTTACCCAGGTAGCGTTCGATCGTTCTGGCTTCAAGTACCACGGTCGCGTCAAGGCGCTGGCCGATGCTGCTCGTGAAGGCGGGCTGGAGTTCTAAGTTATGGCGAACAACGAGCAAAAGCGCGACGAAGGCTACATCGAGAAGCTGGTTCAGGTTAACCGCGTTGCCAAGACCGTAAAGGGTGGCCGTATCTTCACCTTCACCGCGCTGACCGTGGTGGGTGATGGTAAAGGTCGCGTCGGTTTCGGTCGCGGCAAGTCCCGCGAAGTGCCTGCTGCAATCCAGAAGGCCATGGAAGCTGCCCGTCGCAACATGATCCAGGTCGAACTGGATGGCACCACCCTGCAGTACCCCATCAAGTCCGCTCACGGCGCCTCCAAGGTGTTCATGCAGCCGGCTTCCGAAGGTACCGGGATCATCGCCGGCGGCGCCATGCGCGCTGTCCTGGAAGTGGCAGGTGTCCAGAACGTCCTGGCCAAGTGCTACGGCTCTACCAATCCGGTGAACGTGGTTTATGCCACCTTCAAGGGCCTGAAGAACATGCAGTCCCCTGAAGCTGTTGCAGCCAAGCGTGGCAAGAGCGTCGAGGAGATTCTCTGATCATGGCTACTGTAAAAGTTACGCTGGTCAAGAGCGTGAATGGCCGCCTGGCCAACCACAAAGCCTGCGTCAAGGGCCTTGGCCTGCGTCGTATCGGTCACACCGTAGAGGTTCAGGACACTCCTGAGAACCGCGGCATGATCAACAAGGCTTACTACCTTCTGCGTGTCGAGGGTTAATCCATGAAACTGAACGATCTGCGTTCCGCGCCGGGTGCCCGTCGCGAGAAGCACCGTCCGGGCCGTGGCATCGGTAGCGGTCTGGGCAAGACCGGTGGCCGTGGTCACAAAGGTCAGACCTCTCGCTCCGGTGGTACCATCGCTCCCGGCTTCGAGGGTGGTCAACAGCCCCTGCACCGCCGCCTGCCGAAGTTCGGCTTCGTTTCCCTGAAAGCCATGGATCGCGCAGAAGTGCGTACCTCCGAGCTGGCCAAGGTGGAAGGCGATGTCGTCACTCTGCAAGCGCTGAAGGATGCCAACGTGATCAACCAGAACGTGCAGCGTGTAAAAGTCATGCTGTCCGGCGAAGTTGCTCGCGCGGTCACCCTGAAGGGCATCGCCGCCACCAAGGGTGCGCGTGCGGCCATCGAAGCAGCTGGCGGTAAGTTCGAGGACTAAATGGCTAAGCAAGGTGCTCTCTCCGCGCTCAGCAATGGCGGATTGTCCGAGCTCTGGGCTCGACTGCGTTTCCTGTTCCTGGCGATCATCGTCTATCGGATCGGTGCGCACATCCCAGTGCCCGGTATCAACCCGGACCGGCTGGCCGAACTGTTCCGGCAGAACGAGGGGACCATTCTTAGCCTGTTCAACATGTTTTCCGGCGGCGCGCTGGAGCGCATGAGCATTTTTGCACTGGGGATCATGCCGTACATCTCGGCTTCGATCATCATGCAGCTCATGACCGCTATCAGCCCGCAGCTGGAGCAGTTGAAGAAGGAAGGTGAAGCTGGCCGTCGCAAGATCAGCCAGTACACCCGCTATGGCACCGTAGCCCTAGCACTGGTTCAGGCCATCGGCATGGCTGTTGGCCTGGCCAGTCAGGGCGTCGCTTTCTCGACTGATTTCGGCTTCCACTTCGTGGCAGTCACCACCTTCGTGGCGGGTGCATTGTTCATGATGTGGCTGGGCGAGCAGATCACCGAGCGCGGTGTCGGCAACGGTATCTCGATGCTTATCTTCGCGGGCATCGTTGCCGGTCTGCCGAGGGCGATCGGGCAGTCTTTCGAGTCTGCTCGTCAGGGCGATATCAACATCTTCGCTCTGATCGCCATCGGCCTCCTGGCTGTTGCGATCATCGGTTTTGTGGTGTTCATCGAGCGTGGTCAACGCCGCATCGCGGTGCACTATGCCAAGCGTCAGCAGGGCCGCAAGGTTTTTGCTGCGCAGAACAGCCACCTGCCGCTGAAGGTGAACATGGCGGGTGTGATCCCGGCCATTTTCGCCAGCAGTATCCTGCTGTTCCCGGCCTCGCTGGGCGCATGGTTCGGTCAGTCCGAGAAAATGGGCTGGCTGCAGGACCTCTCGCAGGCGATCGCTCCTGGTCAGCCGTTGAACATTCTGCTGTTTAGTGCAGGGATCGTATTCTTCTGCTTCTTCTATACAGCGCTGATGTTCAACCCGAAAGACGTGGCGGAGAACCTGAAGAAGTCCGGTGCCTTTATCCCGGGTATTCGTCCTGGTGAGCAGTCTGCGCGCTACATCGATGGCGTTCTGACTCGTCTGACCATGTTCGGTGCCCTGTACATGACGGCTGTCTGCCTGCTTCCCCAGTTCCTTGTGGTTGCGGCAAACGTTCCGTTCTACCTTGGCGGGACCTCGTTGCTGATCGTGGTCGTGGTTGTGATGGACTTTATGGCCCAAGTACAGTCGCACCTCGTTTCGCACCAGTATGAATCCCTCATGAAGAAAGCCAACCTGAAGGGCTACGGCGGCGGAATGCTCCGCTGACGCAGTGCCGTAAGGTTCTAGGAGTTACTGATGAAAGTTCGTGCATCGGTGAAGAAGCTGTGCCGTAACTGCAAGATCATTCGCCGCGACGGTATCGTTCGCGTGATCTGCAGCGCGGAGCCGCGTCACAAACAGCGCCAAGGCTGAGTGTGATTCACGCGTCGTGAGCCCGGCAGCTAGTGTGCTGCCGGGTTGATTATTCGTTATTACAGCGCTAATATCGCGCGCCCTATTTCTTGGCTTCCGGGGCACCGATAGCTGTCAACTGGAGTTTTCATTGAATGGCCCGTATTGCAGGCGTCAACATTCCAGATAACAAGCACACTGTTATCTCGCTGACCTACATCTACGGTGTTGGTCGCACCACCGCGCAGAACATCTGTGCGGCCACCGGCGTCAACCCGTCGGTGAAAATCAAGGATCTGACCGACGAGCAGCTCGAACAGCTGCGTGGCGAAGTGGCCAAGCTCACCACCGAGGGTGACCTGCGCCGCGAGATCAACATGAACATCAAGCGTCTGATGGACCTGGGTTGCTACCGCGGCCTGCGTCACCGTCGTGGTCTGCCTGTTCATGGCCAACGCACCAAGACCAACGCGCGCACCCGCAAGGGCCCGCGTAAGCCGATCCGCAAGTAATTTTGCGCCCGCGAATCGACAGGAATTAAGTCATGGCTAAGCCTGCTGCTCGTCCCCGTAAGAAAGTCAAGAAGACAGTGGTTGATGGGATCGCCCATATCCACGCTTCTTTCAACAACACCATCGTGACCATCACCGACCGTCAGGGCAACGCTCTGTCCTGGGCGACCTCCGGTGGTTCCGGTTTCCGTGGCTCCCGTAAGAGCACCCCGTTCGCTGCCCAGGTGGCTGCCGAGCGTGCCGGTCAGGCTGCTCTGGAATACGGTCTGAAGAACCTCGACGTCAACGTCAAGGGTCCCGGTCCGGGTCGCGAGTCCGCTGTGCGTGCTCTGAACGCCTGCGGCTACAAGATTGCCAGCATCACCGACGTGACGCCGATCCCGCACAACGGGTGCCGTCCGCCGAAGAAGCGTCGCGTGTAATAGGAGACAGTGAGAAATGGCTCGTTACATTGGTCCCAAATGCAAACTGTCCCGTCGTGAAGGCACTGACCTCTTCCTGAAGAGCGGCGCTCGTGCCCTCGAGTCCAAGTGCAACATCGAATCCGCTCCTGGTCAGCACGGTGCCCGTCGTGGCCGTCTGTCCGACTACGGCACCCAGCTGCGCGAGAAGCAGAAGGTCCGTCGTATCTACGGTGTACTGGAGCGTCAGTTCAGCGGTTACTACAAGGAAGCTGCCCGTCGCAAGGGCGCTACCGGCGAGAACCTGCTGCAACTCCTCGAGTGCCGCCTGGACAACGTCGTCTACCGTATGGGCTTCGGCGCTACCCGTTCCGAGTCCCGCCAGCTGGTTTCCCACAAGGCCATCAGCGTGAACGGCCAGACCGTCAACATCCCCTCCTATCAGGTCAAGGCTGGTGACGTAGTCGCTGTTCGCGAGAAGTCCAAGAACCAGCTTCGCATTGCTCAAGCCCTTGAGCTGTGCGCTCAGCGCGGTCGCGTTGAGTGGGTTGAAGTCGACGCCGACAAGAAGTCGGGCGTGTTCAAAAGCGTTCCGGCTCGTACTGATCTGTCCGCCGACATCAACGAAAACCTGATTGTCGAGCTCTACTCCAAGTAAGGGCTAGAAAATAGGTGCATCCATGCAGAGTTCGGTAAATGAGTTCCTGACCCCTCGCCACATCGATGTGCAAGCGGTCAGCACGACCCGCGCCAAGATCACGCTCGAGCCTCTCGAGCGTGGCTTCGGCCATACCCTGGGCAACGCGCTGCGTCGCATCCTGTTGTCCTCCATGCCTGGCTGTGCAGTAGTCGAGGCCGAAATCGACGGCGTACTCCATGAGTACAGCGCCATCGAAGGTGTTCAGGAAGACGTCATTGAAATCCTGCTCAACCTGAAAGGTCTGGCTGTCAAACTGCACGGCCGTGACGAAGTAACGCTGAACCTGGTCAAGAAAGGCCCGGGCGTTGTCACTGCTGCCGATATTCAGCTGGATCATGATGTCGAGATCGTCAACGGTGACCACGTCATCGCCAACCTGGCGGACAACGGCTCGCTGAACATGAAGCTGAAAGTGGCTCGCGGCCGTGGGTACGAACCCGCTGACGCGCGCCAGAGCGATGAAGACGAGAGCCGTAGCATTGGCCGTCTCCAGCTCGACGCTTCCTTCAGCCCGGTCCGTCGCGTTGCGTACGTCGTGGAAAACGCCCGTGTCGAGCAGCGCACCAACCTGGACAAGCTGGTCATCGACCTGGAAACCAACGGCACCCTGGATCCCGAAGAGGCTATCCGTCGCGCCGCTACCATCCTGCAACAGCAGCTGGCAGCGTTCGTGGACCTCAAAGGTGACAGCGAGCCCGTGGTCGTGGAACAGGAAGACGAGATCGATCCGATCCTCCTGCGCCCCGTCGACGACCTTGAGCTGACCGTGCGTTCGGCCAACTGCCTGAAGGCGGAGAACATCTACTACATCGGCGACCTGATTCAGCGTACCGAAGTAGAGCTGCTCAAGACTCCGAACCTGGGCAAGAAGTCCCTGACCGAGATCAAGGACGTCCTGGCCTCCCGTGGTCTGTCCCTCGGCATGCGCCTCGACAACTGGCCGCCGGCAAGTCTTAAGAAGGACGACAAGGCGACTGCCTGATCGTCGTAATCACCGAACGTCTTAGTTTGGTAAGGAATTGAACCATGCGTCATCGTAAAAGTGGCCGTCACCTCAGCCGCACCAGCGCTCACCGCAAGGCCATGTTCCAGAACATGGCGGTATCGCTGTTCGAGCACGAACTGATCAAAACCACCCTGCCCAAAGCCAAGGAACTGCGTCGCGTTGCCGAGCCGCTGATCACCCTGGCCAAGGAAGACAGCGTTGCCAACCGTCGTCTGGCCTTCGACCGTACTCGTTCGAAAGCCATCGTTGGCAAACTGTTCAATGATCTGGGCAAGCGCTACGCCAACCGTCAGGGCGGCTACCTGCGCATCCTGAAGTGCGGCTTCCGCGCTGGCGACAACGCCCCCATGGCGTACGTCGAACTGGTTGACCGTCCGGTCGCTGGTGAAGTCGAAGCCGCTGCCGAGTAATCGGTCGCTGTGAAGAAACCGGGCCTAGTGCCCGGTTTTTTTATGCCCGCGATCTTGTAAGAGTTATTTTCTATTGTTTTGTTACGGTTAATAAATTGGCTCTCTTTCTGATGGCATTCTAATCTTTCCTCCATCGCCGGCACGGGCCGGTGACGACCTGATAAGGAGCGATCACAGATGAGCCAGAAGCCCACGACCCCCGCCCAAGCCAAGTGCCCCTTTTCCGGTGGCGGTGCGCAGCATTCCGCCGGCGGTGGTACGTCCAACCGCGACTGGTGGCCTAACCAGCTGAACCTGAAGATCCTGCACCAGCACTCCAGCCTGTCCGATCCCCTGGACAGCGGCTTCGACTACGCCGAAGCCTTCAAGAGCCTCGACCTGCAGGCCCTCAAGCGTGACCTCCACGCCCTCATGACCGATTCCCAGGACTGGTGGCCCGCAGACTTCGGCCACTACGGCCCGCTGTTCATCCGCATGGCCTGGCACAGCGCCGGCACCTACCGCACGGCAGACGGCCGCGGCGGTGCGGGTACCGGCAACCAGCGTTTCGCCCCGCTCAACAGCTGGCCGGACAACGTCAACCTCGACAAGGCCCGCCGCCTGCTGTGGCCTATCAAGCAGAAGTACGGCCAGAAGATCTCCTGGGCCGACCTGATGATCCTGACCGGCAACGTCGCCCTCGAGTCCATGGGCTTCAAGACCTTCGGTTTCGCCGGCGGCCGCCGCGATATCTGGGAGCCGGAAGAGGACATCTACTGGGGTTCCGAGCGCGAGTGGCTGGCCACCAGCGAGAAGCCCAACAGCCGTTACAGCGGTGACCGTGACCTGGAGAACCCGCTGGCTGCCGTGCAGATGGGCCTGATCTACGTGAACCCGGAAGGCCCGGACGGCAACCCCGACCCGATCGCCGCAGCCCGTGACATCCGCGAAACCTTCGCCCGCATGGCCATGGATGACGAGGAAACCGTCGCCCTGATCGCCGGCGGTCACACCTTCGGCAAGACCCACGGTGCCGGCGACGCCGCCCATGTGGGGGCTGACCCGGAAACCGCCAGCATCGAAGCCCAGGGCCTCGGTTGGCACAGCAGTTTCGGCAGCGGCAAGGGCTCGGACACCATCACCAGTGGCCTCGAGGTCACCTGGACCCAGACCCCGGCCCAGTGGAGCCACTACTTCTTCGAGAACCTGTTCAAGTACGACTGGGAACTGACCAAGAGCCCCGCCGGTGCCCACCAGTGGGTGGCCAAGGGTGCTGATGCGGTCATCCCGGATGCACACGACCCGTCGAAGATGCACCGCCCGACCATGCTCACCACCGACCTGTCGCTGCGCCTGGACCCGGCCTACGAGAAGATATCCCGCCGCTTCCTGGCGGATCCGCAGGCCTTCGCCGACGCCTTCGCCCGCGCCTGGTTCAAGCTCACCCACCGCGACATGGGGCCGCGTGCCCGCTACCTCGGCCCGGAAGTCCCGGCTGAAGAGCTGATCTGGCAAGACCCGATCCCGGCCGTCGACCACCCGCTGGTAGACGCGCAGGACATCGCCCAGCTCAAGGCACGCATCCAGGCCTCCGGCCTCTCGGTCAGCGAGCTGGTGTCCACCGCCTGGGCCTCGGCCTCCACCTACCGCGGTTCCGACATGCGCGGCGGCGCCAACGGTGCCCGCATCCGCCTGGCACCGCAGAAGGACTGGGAAGCCAACCAGCCCGCGCAACTGGCTCGCGTTCTTGGCGTGCTGGAAGGCATCCAGGCCGACTTCAACCGCTCGCAAGCCGGTGGCAAGAAGGTCTCCCTGGCCGACCTGATCGTCCTCGCCGGTGGCGTGGGCATCGAGCAGGCTGCCAAGGCCGCCGGGCAGGCCCTGGAAGTGCCCTTCACCCCGGGTCGCATGGACGCTTCCCAGGAGCAGACCGACGTCGAGTCCTTCGCCGTGCTGGAACCCCTGGCCGACGGCTTCCGCAACTACCAGAAGGCGCGTTTCACCGTGACCGCCGAGGAGATGCTGGTGGACCGTGCCCAGCTGCTGACCCTCACCGCCCCGGAAATGACCGTACTGGTCGGCGGCCTGCGGGTACTGGGTGCCAACGTCGGGCAGACCGCCCACGGCGTACTGACCCAGCGCCCCGGCACGCTCAGCAACGACTTCTTCGCCAACCTGCTGGACATGGGGACGGCGTGGAAGCCCACCAGCGAAGCCGCCGAGCTGTTCGAAGGCCGTGACCGCAGCAGCGGCGCCCTGAAGTGGACCGCCACCCGCGTCGACCTGGTGTTCGGTTCCAACTCGCAGCTGCGCGCCATCGCCGAGGTCTACGCCAGTGCCGACGCCCAGGCGAAGTTCACCCAGGACTTCGTCGCCGCCTGGACCAAGGTGATGAACCTCGACCGCTTCGACCTGGCCTGATCCACCGCTCCACGAAAAAGCCCCGCATCTGCGGGGCTTTTTCGTATCAGGCGCGGTCGCGCTCCAGCAACGGCTTGAGGAAGTGCCCCGTGTGGGACTGCGGCATCGCCGCCACCTCCTCCGGCGTACCGGTGGCGATGATCTGGCCGCCCTTGGAACCGCCTTCCGGGCCCAGGTCCACCAGCCAGTCGGCGGTCTTGATCACGTCCAGGTTGTGCTCGATGACCACCACCGTGTTGCCGTGGTCCCGCAGCCGGTGCAGCACGTCCAGCAGTTGCTGGATGTCGGCGAAGTGCAGGCCCGTGGTGGGCTCGTCGAGGATGTACAGCGTCTTGCCGGTGTCGCGCTTGGACAGCTCGCGGGACAGCTTCACCCGCTGCGCCTCGCCGCCGGAGAGGGTGGTCGCCGACTGCCCCAGGCGGATGTACGAAAGGCCCACGTCCATCAGCGTCTGCAGCTTGCGGGCGATGGCCGGCACGGCATCGAAGAACTGGCGCGCCTCCTCGATGGTCATGTCCAGCACCTCGGTGATGCTGCGGCCCTTGTACTTCACCTCCAGGGTCTCGCGGTTGTAGCGCTTGCCCTTGCACACGTCGCACGGCACGTAGATGTCCGGCAGGAAGTGCATCTCCACCTTGATCACGCCGTCGCCCTGGCAGGCCTCGCAGCGGCCGCCCTTCACGTTGAAGGAGAAGCGGCCCGGCCCGTAGCCCCGCGAGCGGGACTCCGGTACGCCGGCAAACAGCTCGCGGATCGGCGTGAACAGCCCGGTGTAGGTCGCCGGGTTGGAACGCGGCGTACGGCCGATGGGGCTCTGGTCGATGTCCACAACCTTGTCCAGGTGCTGCAGCCCGTCAAAGCTGTCGTGGGGGGCTGCCTCCAGGGTGGTGGCGCCGTTCAGCGCCGTCGCGGTGATGGGGAACAGGGTGTTGTTGATCAGCGTCGACTTGCCCGAGCCGGACACACCGGTGATGCAGGTCAGCAGGCCGACCGGGATCTCCAGGTCGACGTTGCGCAGGTTGTTGCCGCGCGCGCCCTTGAGCTTCAGCGACTTCTTCTTGTCGCGGGGCGTGCGGGTGGCCGGCACCTCGATCTTCACCCGACCCGACAGGTACTTGCCGGTGAGCGAATCCGGGTGGGCCATCACCTCGTCCGGCGTGCCTTCGGCGACGATCCGGCCGCCATGCACGCCGGCACCCGGGCCGATGTCCACCACATAGTCGGCCAGGCGGATGGCGTCCTCGTCGTGCTCGACCACGATCACCGTGTTGCCCAGGTTGCGCAGGTGGGTGAGGGTGGCCAGCAGGCGCTCGTTGTCACGCTGGTGCAGGCCGATGGACGGCTCGTCGAGGATGTACATCACCCCCACCAGGCCGGCACCGATCTGGCTGGCCAGGCGGATGCGCTGGGCCTCGCCACCGGAGAGGGTGTCGGCGCTGCGGTCCAGGGTCAGGTAGTCCAGGCCGACGTTCACCAGGAACTGCAGGCGCTCGCGGATCTCCTTGAGGATCTTCGCCGCGATCTCACCCTTGCGCCCCGGCAGCTCCAGCACGCCGAAGTAGTCCGAGGCCTCGCCCACCGGCAGGCCGGTCACTGCCGGCAGCGTCTTCTCGCCGACCCACACATGGCGCGCCTCGCGGCGCAGGCGGGTGCCGCGGCAATCCGGGCAGGGCTGGGTACTGAGGAACTTCGCCAGCTCCTCGCGCACGGTGTTGGATTCGGTCTCGCGGTAGCGCCGCTCCAGGTTCGGGACGATGCCCTCGAAGGGGTGGGAGCGCTTGACGATGTCGCCACGGTCGTTGAGGTAGCGGAAGTCCACGTCCTCGCGGCCGCTGCCCTGCAGGATCACCCGCTGGTGCTCCGGCGCCAGGTTGTCGAACGGCTCCTCCAGGCTGAAGCCATAGTGCGCGGCCAGGGAGCCGAGCATCTGGAAGTAATAGACGTTGCGCCGGTCCCAGCCGCGGATCGCGCCTTCGGCCAGGGTCAGCTCGCCGTTGACCAGGCGCTTGGCATCGAAGAACTGCTTCACCCCCAGGCCATCGCAGGTCGGGCAGGCACCGGCCGGGTTGTTGAAGGAGAACAGCTTGGGTTCCAGCTCGCTGATGGAGTGGCCGCAATGGGGGCAGGCGAAGCGCGCGGAGAAGATGATCTCCTCGCCCGGCTCGTCGTCCATCGGCGCCACCAGCGCAATGCCGTCGGCGAGGTTGATCGCCGTCTCGAAGGATTCCGCCAGGCGCTGCTGCAGATCGCCGCGCACCTTGAAGCGGTCCACCACCACATCGATGGAGTGCTTCTTCTGCTTGTCCAGCTTGGGCAGCTCGTCCAGCTCGTAGAGGCGGCCGTTGACCCGTGCGCGGACGAAGCCCTGGGCGCGCAGTTCGTCGAACACCGCCAGGTGCTCGCCCTTGCGCTCGCGGATCACCGGCGCCAGCAGCATCAGCTTGCGGCCCTCGGGCATGGCCAGCACCTGGTCGACCATCTGGCTCACGGTCTGCGCCTCCAGCGGCACATCGTGGTCCGGGCAGCGCGGCGTACCGGCGCGGGCGTAGAGCAGGCGCAGGTAGTCGTAGATCTCGGTGATGGTGCCCACCGTGGAACGGGGGTTGTGGCTGGTGGATTTCTGCTCGATGGAGATGGCCGGCGACAGCCCCTCGATGGTGTCCACATCGGGCTTTTCCATCATCGACAGGAACTGCCGGGCATAGGCCGACAGCGATTCCACATAGCGCCGCTGGCCCTCGGCGTAGAGCGTGTCGAACGCCAGGGACGACTTGCCCGAACCGGATAGCCCGGTGATCACGATGAGCTTGTCGCGGGGGAGGGTGAGGTCGACGTTCTTCAGGTTGTGGGTACGTGCCCCACGGATGAGTATCTGGTCCACAGCGGCCTCGCATGGCGAGCGGAAAACGCCCGAGTATACGGGTGCCCCCAGGGGCGCGGCAAAGCGGCACGGCAGTGTCCTGACGGGCCGGGACTGCTAGAATGCGCCGCATTTTTCCGGCGCAGGCAGCAGCCGCGCACCCGGGGACCGGGTGCCAGCGCCCGACGCGGGGCATGACGCATTCCCGCACTTCCTGTCACGAGGCATCTATGCACGATCCCCATTCCGAACGCATGAGCGGTCGCGAGACCCGCGCCGCCTGTGGCCTGGCGCTGGTGTTCGCCTTCCGCATGCTCGGCATGTTCATGGTATTGCCGGTCCTGGCCACCTACGGCCAGGACCTAGCCGGCGCCACCCCGGCGCTGATCGGCCTGGCCATCGGCGCCTACGGCCTGACCCAGGCGGTGCTGCAGATCCCCTTCGGCATCGTCTCCGACCGCATCGGCCGCCTGCCGGTGATCTACATCGGCCTGCTGATCTTCGCCGCCGGTGCCGTGCTGGCCGCCAACGCCGACTCCATCTGGGGCGTCATCGCCGGGCGCGTCCTGCAGGGGGCCGGGGCCATCTCCGCTGCGGTCATGGCGCTGCTCTCCGACCTCACGCGCGAGCAGCACCGCACCAAGGCCATGGCCATGATCGGCATGAGCATCGGCGTCTCCTTCGCCGTCGCCATGGTGGTCGGCCCCTTGGTCACCCGTGCCTTCGGCCTGGCCGGGCTGTTCTGGATCACCGCTGCCATGGCCCTGGTCGGCATCCTGATCATCGCCCTGTTCGTCCCCCGCGCCGCCTCGCCGCTGCAGCACCGCGAATCCGGCGTGGCCCGCCAGGCGTTGCTGCCGACCCTCAGGCACCCCGACCTGCTGCGCCTGGACTTCGGCATCCTCGCCCTGCACGCCGTGCTCATGGCCAGCTTCGTCGCCCTGCCGCTGGCGCTGGTGGAGAAGGCCGGCCTGCCCAAGGAGCAGCACTGGTGGGTCTACCTCACCGCACTGCTGGTGGGGTTCTTCGGCATGGTCCCGTTCATCATCTACGCCGAGAAGAAGCGCCAGATGAAGCGCGTGCTGATCGGCGCCGTCAGCGTGCTGGCCGCCTGCGAACTGTTCTTCTGGGCCTTCGGCGACACCCTGAGCGCCCTGGTCATCGGCACCATCGTCTTCTTCACCGCCTTCAATCTGCTGGAGGCCTCGCTGCCCTCGCTGATCAGCAAGGTCGCCCCGGCCGGCGGCAAGGGCACCGCCATGGGCGTCTACTCCACCAGCCAGTTCCTCGGCGCCGCCCTCGGCGGCATCCTCGGCGGCTGGTTGTTCCAGCATGGCGGCCTGTCCGTCGTGTTCATCGGATGTGCGGCGCTCTGTGCGATTTGGGTCGCCATTGCTGTTACTATGCGCGAACCTCCGTACGTGACCAGCCTGCGCCAGCCGCTCGATGCAGCGGCCCTCGGCGATGCGACGCTGGTCCCGCGTTTGCTGGCTTTGCCCGGAGTGGCGGATGCCGTGGTGGTGGTCGAAGAAGCCGCCATCTATATCAAAGTGGATACCGAAAAACTGGACCGCACGTCCCTGGAGCGCCTGATCAAGCCGGCGCCCGAACGTGCTGAAGCCTAGGAGAACGTTATGGCCCGTGGGGTTAACAAAGTCATTCTGGTCGGCAACGTCGGCGGCGACCCTGAAGTCCGCTACATGCCCAACGGCAACGCCGTGACCAACATCACCCTGGCCACCAGCGAGAGCTGGAAGGACAAGCAGACCGGCCAGCAGCAGGAGCGCACCGAGTGGCACCGCGTGGTGTTCTTCGGCCGCCTCGCCGAGATCGCCGGCGAATACCTGCGCAAGGGTTCCCAGGTCTACGTCGAAGGCAGCCTGCGCACCCGCAAGTGGCAGGGTCAGGACGGCCAGGACCGCTACACCACCGAAATCGTCGTGGACATCAACGGCCAGATGCAACTGCTCGGCGGTCGTCCCGGCAGCGATGGCGACTCCGCCCCGCGCGCCCCGCGTCCGCAGCGCGAGCCGCAGCAGTCCGCCCCGCGCGAGTCCCGTCCGGCTCCGCAGCCGGCCGCCCAGCCGGCCCCGGACTACGACAGCTTCGACGACGACATCCCGTTCTGAGTCGAGCCGTCCGGCACAGACAAAGGCGCAGCCCCCAGGCTGCGCCTTTTTCGTTTCAGGAGGATGAAAAGCGGCGCCTGCCGAAGCGGTTATCCACAGCCGTTCGTCGTCTTTCGGAGAGGCCTGCAGCCCGCGTGGGACGGGACTTTGTGAATGCAAAATCACATTCAGGCCGGGCTCTGGACGCTGGCAAACCGCCTCTATAGGCTTGCCCACCATTCCATCGACCGCCCTCCCGGAACCCACCATGAAACTCAACGGACTGACCGCCGTTCTGCTTCTGGCCGGCCTGCCCCTGTGCAGCATCGCCAGCCCCTACCAGACCCTCGCCCGTGACGCGGAAAGCAGTGCCCGCTGGGGCCTGCTCGGCAGTGCCGCCGAGCAGTACCGCGCCATCCTCGCCGACCCGAGCCTGAGCGCCAGCCACCCCCGCGCGCGCCTGGCCCTGGCCAAGGTCTATGCCGACGCCCTCGACTACCCGGCCGCCAAGGCCGAGCTGGCGCGGCTCAAGCAGGACGCCCCCGACTCCGCGGAGGCCAAGGAAGGCGCCAAGCTGGCCAAGCGCATCGCCAAGAAGCTCAAGACCCACACCTTCGGTGGCCGCGTCGCCGTGGCCCGGGTGCATGACACCGACACCGCCAACGCCAGTGCCGGCATGACCCAGGACCCCTCGTTCGATGACGAGGACGACGAGGACATGGACGACATGGCCTTCGAGGACGACGACAGCCTCGACGACCTGCTCGACGACATCGACCTGGACGAAGACGACCTGGCCGACGACGGCGAAGACGAAGACGACGACACCGCGCCCACCCCGGTCGCCAAGCCCAAGTCCACCGTCCACGACAACCGCTGGCAGGCCGCCGGCAGCCTGCGCTACGGCTACGGCTTCGACGACCGTGGCAGCCGCTGGAACCTCGGCGCCAACATCGCCCAGGCCCGCCAGGACGACCGCGATGAACTCAACCGGCAGACCTGGGCGGTCTCCACCGGCCCCACCTTCGTCATCCCGGCCTGGCGCCTGAAGATCAACGCCGCCGTCACCTACCTGCAGCTCTACAAGGACCACCAGTACGACCTCTCCAGCACCATCTGGTCCCTGGGCGCCAGCCACAAGCTGAACCGCGTGCTGGAGCTGTACACCCGCTACAACTACGAGAACCGTGGCCTGGAGAACGACAGCCCGCTGGACATCGAAGTCGACACCTTCAAGGTCGGCACCCGCTTCAAGCCCACCGGCAAGGACAGCTTCGACCTCAGCTACTCGCCCAAGGTGGAAGACAACGACAAGCGCAACAAGGACAAGGAGCAGGAAGGCTGGAAGATCAGCTACGCCCGCAAACTGCCCTGGGACAGCTTCGCCAGCGTCGCCTACAGCCGCCGTCACACCGACTTCAAGCACGACCCCTCCGGCAAGGAAGAGGACGAGACCAAGCACGTCGTCACTCTCGGTCACAAGCTCACCAAGGACCTGGTGATGACCGTCAGCTACGAGCACAAGGACAAGGACTCCAACCTGCCCGGTCGTGACAAGAACAACGAAAGCACCTCCCTCGGCCTGAGCTACAAATTCTGACCGAAAGCGGCTCGCCGCCCCTCGCGGGCGCGGGCCGCACTGGCGCGCCGGGCCTGCCGCTTGCGCCACCAGATGACCACGCCGGTGACGCTCAGCCCGGCGATGGCCAGCCCCAGCAGCGCGATCACGATGCGCCCCGGCAACCCCGCGATGCGCCCGCCGTGGATCGGCGCCTGCAGCCGGTAGAAGCGCTCACCCGGCGTGCCGCGCCCGGCGACCTCCGCGCCGATCAGGCGGCCGTCGGCCCCATCGAAGAACAGCCACGACTTCTCCAGCGGGTTGGCGTCGTGACCGCCGAACCCCGCCCCGAAGAAGTTGTACTCGACGCTGTAGTACAGCTCGCCGATGCCCCCCTCGATGCCCTGCCGCGCGCCTTCCGCCTGCGCCAGCCGGTACACCTGCTGGTAGTCCAGGCGCGTTTCCCCCAGTGCCTCGCGGGGCATCTGGCTGCGCTGCTGGTAGGTGCTCGGCGGCGCCTCGGAGAACAGCGACACCACCGGCTTGAACACCGGCTCCGGCAGGTTCATCGCCACGCTGCTCACCGCCACCGGCAGGAGCAGCAGCCACAGCCAGAGCCCGCCGGCGCGGTGCTGGTCGAGGGTGCGTCGGTAGCGGCCGGCGCCGCGCTTCAGCGTCCAGGCCGTCCACCATTTCTTCAGGAAGGGCCGCCCACGGGGCAGGGTCAGCCAGGCGCCGGCGAAGCAGTCGATGACCCAGAGGATCGCCACCAGCCCCATCAGGATCAGCCCCCAGTTGCCCGGCAGCGCCAGGGTGTAGTGGAACTCCAGCAGGAAGGGGATGAGGTTCTGCGCCTGCAGGCAGCAGGCGCCCCACTGGCGCATGCCCAGCTCGGCGCCGCTCACCGGGTCCAGGTAGATCACCCGGTGGTGCAAGTCGTAGGGCGCACCGGTGGCCGGGTCGGTACGGGGCACCGCAGCCATCAGCGCCGAGTGGCCGGCTTCGTCCGGCACCTCCATGTACCAGACCTGCAGGCGCGGCTCGGCCTGCTCGATGCGCTGCACCAGCTCGCCCGGCGACAGCAGCGGCCCCCGCGCGGGCGCGTGGTAGAAGGCCGGGTTCAGCCATTCGTCGATCTCGTGCTGGAAGGCCAGCAGGCTGCCGGTGAGCCCGGCGAGGGCGAGGAACAGCGCCGTGGCCAGGCCGAGGTAGCGGTGCAGCAGGACGATAAGGGGGCGCATGGGCGCGTTCCTGTGGCAAGTCTGTCGCGCACATGGACGAGGCCGCCCCGGCGCCGGGGCAGCCTCGTCCAGGCGCCGGTCAGAACTGGTAGCTGAGGGTGGCGGTGACGTTGCGCTGCTCGCCGAAGTAGCAGAAGTCCAGGCTGTAGCACGAGGCCACGTAGTCCTCGTCCAGCAGGTTGTTGGCGTTCAGCGCCAGGTCCATCCCGGGCAGGCCCACCTTGCCCAGGTCGAAGCCGATCAGCGCATCCACCAGCGTGTAGGACGGCACGTGCAGCGTGTTGGCGCGGTCCGCCCAGCTGCGGCCCACGTAACGTGCCCCCAGCCCGGTGCGCAGGCCGTCCAGCGCGCCGGCATCGAAGCGGTACTCACCCCAGATCGAAGCCATGTGCTTCGGCGCCTGGTTCGGCGTGTTGCCCCGGGAACCGTCCAGTGCCTGGGTGTAGGTGATGTCGGTGTAGGTGTAGCTGGCCAGCAGGCGCAGGCGTTCGCTCAGCTGGGCATTGGCCTCCAGCTCCAGGCCCTGGGAGCGCACCTCGCCCACCGACTCGTAGTAGCTGTACTGCGGCAGCTTCGACGCCACGTTCTGCTGGACGATGTGGAACAGCGAGGCGGTGTACAGGCTGTTGCTGCCCGGCGGCTGGAACTTCACCCCGGCCTCCCACTGGGTGCCCTCGGTGGGCTCCAGCGGCTTGCCGCTGGCATCGGAATAGGCGTTGGGGTTGAACGACTCGGAGTAGCTGACGAAGGGCGCCACGCCGTTGTCGAACAGGTACAGCACCCCCGCGCGGCCGGTGAAGCGGCGCCAGTCGGCCTCGCTCCTGGTCCCGCTGGTGCGGTTCTCGTCGGAGACCGACACCCAGTCCTGGCGCATGCCCAGGGAGAAGCGCCAGCGGTCCAGGTCGATCAGGTCCTGCACGTACAGGCCGGTCTGCTCCAGGCGGCGGGAGTGGTTGTCCGGGTACAGGGTGCCCAGCGTCGCGTTGCCGTAGGCGGGGTTGAAGGCATCCAGCGGTGAGACGCTGGCCGAGGTCCAGTCCACGCGCGTCTTGCGATTCTGGTAGTCGAGGCCGGTGAGCAGGGTGTGGCGCGCGCTGCCGGTGTCGAATTCGGCCTGCAGCATGTTGTCGACGATGTAGGCCCGCAGCTTCTCGCTGGCGCCGGAGTAGTAGCGGGTCAGGGTGTTGGCCGTCGGTGCCGTCCACTGGTAGCCGTAGACCTGGGACAGGTCCACGCTGGCGTCCAGCACCCGCAGGTTCTGCCGCGCGCTCCAGACGTCGTTGAAACGGTGCTCCAGCTGGTAGCCGGCCATCCGCTGGGTGCGGTCGAAGTCGTCCAGCCCCGGCTCGCCGTCGAAGAAGTCGCGGTCGATGCGCTGGCCGTTGTGGGGATGCAGCGCCCCGTCGGCCGGCACGCCGCTGTGGTAGCCGCCGTTGGGGTCGTGCTGCAGGTAGCCCAGCAGGGTCAGCGAGGTGTCCTCGCTGAAGTCGATGGAGAGGGACGGCGCGATGGCGTAGCGCTCCTCGCGGGCGTGGTCGAACTGGGTGTCGCTGCCCTTGCCCAGGCCCACCACGCGGTAGGCGATGTGCTGCTCCTCGTCCAGCGGGCCGCTGAAATCGAAGCCCAGGCTCTTCTGGTTCATGTTGCCCACCGAGGCCTGCACCTGGTGGTAGGGCGTGTAGAGCGGCTTCTTGCTGGTCAGCGCTACCAAACCGCCCGGCAGGCTGCGGCCGTAGAGCACGGACGACGGGCCCTTGAGCACGTCGATGCGTTCGAGGAAGTACGGGTCCACCTGCAGCGAGCTGAAGGTGCCGCTGTCGCCCATGGTCTTCAGGCCGTCGAGGAAGACGTTGTCCACGCTGTTGTCGGCGAAGCCGCGCATCACGATGTAGTCGTAGCGGTTCGAGGCGCCTACCTGGCCGGTGAAGATCCCGGGGGTGTAGCGCACCGCCTGCTGCACGGTCTTCGAGCCCTGGTCGTCGATCTGCTCACGGGTCACCACCGACACGCTCTGCACGGTTTCCAGCAGCGGCTTGCTGGTCTTGGTCGCCACATGGCTGTGGGTCGCCTGGTAGCCCTCGGCGCTGCCCAGGGCATTGCCCAGCGCGAACACCTGGGTGCTGCCCAGTTCCAGCGCCGCGTCCGAGGGCGCTTCGCGCAGCACGAAGCGGCCATCCCCCAGGGGCTCGGCCTGCAGCGGCGTGCCTTGCAGCAGGCGGGCGAGCCCTTCCTCCACCCCGAAGTGGCCCGACAGCCCCGCGCTGTTCAGGCCCCGGGTCTGCTCCGGCGTCGCCGACAGGCTGATGCCCGCCTCGCGGGCGAAGCGGTTCAGCGCCTCGGCCAGCGGGCCGGCGGGAATCGCATAGCCCTGGCTGGCGCTGGCCTGGGCGGTCTGCGCCGAGGCGCTGGCGGGCAGCAGGGGCGTGGCGAGGGCGGCGGCGATCAGAGCGCCGCGAACGGCAAGGGCAAGGCGGGAAGGGCAGGAAGCGCGCATGACAGGGTCCGTGGTTGGCAAGGTGAATGGGTGTTATTCCCATTGCCGGGCTTCGCCGGAAAACCCGCCAAAAAAATTCGCAGGGATCATCGGTCGGCTGCTCCGCTCAGGCCCGTGCCTCCACCGTCACCCACCAGCGGGTCCGGTAGCGCAGCTGCACGGGCAGCGTCTGTGGCAGCAGTGCCAGCAGCCGCTCGGTGTCGTCCAGCCGGTACACCCCGGACAGCCGCAGGTCGGCCACGGCCTCGCTGCAGGCCAGGCGGCCGGGGCGGTAGCGGGCCACCTCCGCGACGAAATCCCCCAGCCGCACATCGCGGGTGACGATCAGCCCATCCGCCCAGGCGCCCGGCTCCATGGCCGGCGGCGGCAGCTCGCGGACCTCGCCGGCACGGACTTCGACGGTGCGCCCAGCCCCCACCGTGCGGCCCCCGGTGCCGCCGTGCAGCACCTCCACCTCGCCGCCCAGCACGCAGAGGCGCAGCGCCCCTGCGTCCAGCCGGGCGACGAAGCGCGCGGCCCGGGTACGCAGCCAGCCCTGTGCGCTGCGCAGGTGCAACGGTTCGGCCTGGGGCGCTGCCTCCAGCAGGATCTCGCCCCGGCGCAGGTGCACCTGGCGCTGGCCCGCCGCCATGCGCAGGTCCACCGCCGAGTCGGTGTTCAGCAGCAGGCGGCTGCCATCGGCCAGGCGCTGGCCGTGGCGCTCACCCGTGGCGGTGGCCAGGTCCGCGGTCAGGCGCTCCCAGGGCGTCAGGTCGCGGCTCAGCCAGAGCGCCGCGCCCCCCACGGCCGCCCCGGACAGCAGCTTCAGCGCCTGGCGCCGGCGCAGGCCGGCACGGGCGTCTTCCAGCACCTGGCGCGACTGCGGCAGGGCGCGCAGGCCGACGCCCAGTTCCTGGTCCAGCTGCTGCACCCGCTGCCAGGCCAGTTCGTGGCTGGCGTGCTGGTTGCGCCAGTGCTCGCAGGCCTGCAGCGCGCCAGTGTCGGGCTGGCCGCGCAGGCGCAGCATCCAGGCGATGGCCTGGCGCACCACCTGATCGTCGGGTTGAGCGGGGCGCGGGGTCATTCGGCGAACCGCAGCTGGTAGCAATGGAACAGCGCATCAGCCACGTAGCGCTCCACCGAGCGCAGGGAGATGCCCATGCGCTCGGCCACCTCGCGGTGGGTCAGCCCTTCGCACTGGGCCAGCAGGAAGGCCGTGCGGACCTTGGGCTTGAGGCGGTCCAGCAGCGCCGCGATCTGCTCCAGCAGCTCCAGGACCAGCTCGCGGGTCTCGGGGGAGGGCGCCTCGGCCTCCGGCACCTGGGCCAGGGCCTCGCGGTAGGCCCGCTCCAGCTCCTCGCGACGCCAGTGATCGATCACCAGCCCACGGGCCACGGTGCGCAGGAAGGCGCGCGGGGTGTGCAGCTCCAGCGCCTCGCCCTTGCCCAGCAGGCGCAGGAAGGTGTCCTGCGCCAGGTCGGCGGCATCCGCCGCGTTGCCCAGCTTGCTGCGCAGCCAGGACTTCAGCCAGCCGTGGTGCTCGCTGTACAGCGCCTGGATCGAAAGGGAAGAGGCCATGGGGTCACCGCGAGAAGCAGTATCAAATGAAAATTGATCGCATTTTCTCGGCGGCGAGGGGTTTTGGCAATAACCCGCCCTTGGGGGCGTTGAGGTGCGCCTGGTGGCGCTGGCGCGCGGACGAAAAAAAGGGCGGCCCTGCACGCAGGGCCGCCCTAAATCACGGAGTTGCTTACATCGCGTGGCCGCGATGACTTGCGGCCACGGGTATTGGATTACTTCTCCAGGATTGCAGTCACACCCTGACCGCCCGCCGCGCAGATGGAAATCAGCCCGCGGCCCTGGCCCGCTGCATCCAGCAGCTTGGCGAGGTTGGCGACGATGCGACCACCGGTCGCCGCGAAGGGATGGCCGGCGGCCAGGGAGCTGCCCTTGACGTTCATCTTGCTGCGGTCGATGGCGCCCAGCGGCTGCTCCAGGCCGAGGCGGGTCTTGCAGTACTCGGCGTCTTCCCAGGCCTTGAGGGTGCACAGCACCTGGGCGGCGAAGGCCTCGTGGATCTCGTAGTAGTCGAAGTCCTGCAGGGTCAGCCCGTTGCGTGCCAGCAGGCGCGGCACCGCGTAGACCGGCGCCATCAGCAGGCCTTCCTTGCCGCTGACGAAGTCCACCGCAGCGGCTTCGCCGTCCTTGAAGTAGGCGAGGATCGGCAGGCCGCGTGCCTTGGCCCACTCCTCGCTGGCCAGCAGCACCACCGAGGCGCCGTCGGTCAGCGGGGTGGAGTTGGCGGCGGTGAGGGTGCCGCGCGGGCCGCGCTCGAACACCGTCTTCAGGGTGCCGAGCTTCTCCAGGTTGATGTCCGCCCGCAGGTTCTGGTCGCGGGTCAGGCCGAGGAAGGGGGTCATCAGGTCGTTGTGCCAGCCCTCGGCATAGGCCGCCGCCAGCTTCTGGTGGCTGGCCACGGCGAGCTTGTCCTGCTCGTCGCGGGGGATGGCCCAGGTCTGCGCCATCAGCTCGCAGGACTCGCCCATGGACAGTCCCGTGCGCGGTTCGCCGTTGCGCGGGATGTGCGGCGCCAGGTGGCGCGGGCGCACCTTGAGCAGGGTCTTGATCTTGTCGGCGGTGGTCTTGCCGCGGTTGGCCTCCAGCAGGATCTTGCGCAGCTCCTCGTGCACGCCGATGGGGGCGTCGGAGGTGGTGTCCACGCCACCGGCGATGCCGCTCTCGATCTGCCCCAGGGCGATCTTGTTGGCCACCAGGATGGCCGCTTCCAGGCCGGTGCCGCAGGCCTGCTGGAGGTCGTAGGCGCTGGTTTCCGGCGCCAGGCGCGAGCCGAGTACGCATTCGCGGGCCAGGTTGAAGTCCCGGGAGTGCTTGAGCACCGCCCCGGCGACGAATTCGCCGATGCGCTCGCCGTGCAGGTTGTAGCGCTCCACCAGGCCTTCCAGTGCGCTGGTCAGCATCTGCTGGTTGGTGGCGGTGGCGTACACCGTGTTGGAACGGGCGAACGGAATGCGGTTGCCGCCGACGATGGCGACCCGGCGCAGCTGGGTCATGGGTGACTCCTTGCCTGGGAAATGGATGCGGGGTGCAGCAGGTGGGCACAAGACTAGCCGCCAGGCCATCCCTCGCATTGGCCGCCTTGCCGGCGCGGCGGGCAACGCGGTCAATTGCGGGCCGGCGCTGTCTGCGTAGAGTGGCCCCACTTCTTATGCGTGCAGGAGCCTGCCCCCATGTCCGACCGTTATCTCGCCTTCGCCAACTCCACCACCGGCCGACGCCTGGTCGGCGCCCTCGGCCTGCCCGCGCCGCTGCGCCTGGAGCGCTGGACCGCAGGGCGCGTGCGGCCGGTGGACGGTGCCCTGCTGCTGGGCGGCGAGGGTGCCCTGGCCGACGCCGCCAGCGCCGTGCTGAACAAGCTCACCGACCAGTCCTTCGCCGCCGAGGAAGGCCGCTTCGGCCTGCCGCGCTGGACCGCCGAGCACGGGCCCAAGCTCAAGGCCCTGGTGTTCGACGCCAGCGGGCTGACCCGCTTCGAGCAACTGATCGAGCTGCGCAACTTCTTCCAGCCCACCTTCAAGGGCCTGGGCAAATGCCCGCGCGTGGTGGTGCTGGGGCGCCCGCCGGAAAGCCTCAAGGACCCGATCGCCGCCAGCGTGCAGCGCTCCCTGGAGGGCTTCACCCGCTCCCTGGGCAAGGAGATCCGCCGGGGCGGCAGCGTGCAGCTGGTGTATGTCGGCAAGGGCGCCGAGGACCAGCTCGAAGGCGCGCTGCGCTTCTTCCTCTCGCCCAAGAGCGCCTATGTCTCGGCCCAGGTGCTGCGGCTCGCCGCCAGCAGCGTCCAGGTCAAGGACTGGAGCCGTCCCCTCGGCGGCCAGCGCGCGCTGGTCACCGGGGCCTCGCGGGGCATCGGCGCGGCCATCGCCGAGACCCTCGCCCGGGACGGTGCGGAGGTGGTGCTGCTGGACGTGCCCCAGGCCAAGGACGCCCTCGAAGCCCTGGCCGCCCGCCTCGGCGGCCGCGCGGTGGCCCTGGACATCTGCGCCGAGGACGCCCCCGCGCGCCTGGTGGAGGCGCTGCCCGACGGGCTGGACATCGTCGTGCACAACGCCGGCATCACCCGTGACAAGACCCTGGCGAAGATGAGCGAAGCCTTCTGGGACTCGGTGATCAACGTCAACCTCAAGGCCCCCCAGGTGCTGACCCAGGCCCTGCTGGACGCCGGCAAGCTGCACGACAACGGCCGCGTGGTGCTGATCGCCTCCATCAGTGGCATCGCCGGCAACCTCGGGCAGAGCAACTACGCGGTGAGCAAGGCCGGCGTCATCGGCCTGGCCCAGGCCTGGGCCCCGGCGCTGGCCAAGCGCGGCATCACCATCAACGCGGTGGCGCCCGGCTTCATCGAAACCCAGATGACCGCCGCCATCCCGCTGACCATCCGCGAAGCCGGCCGGCGCATGAACTCCATGAGCCAGGGCGGCCTGCCCCAGGACGTGGCCGAAGCCGTGGCCTGGTTCGCCCAGCCCAGCTCCGGTGGCCTCACCGGCCAGGTGATGCGGGTCTGCGGGCAGAGCCTGCTGGGCGCCTGACCCGCCGGCGGCCGCTTCAGGCCGCCTGTGCCGCCAGCGCCGCGCCCCGTTGGGCGTAGCGCTCGGCCATCACCGAGCAGACGATCAGCTGCATCTGGTGGTACAGCATGATCGGCAGCAGGATCAGCCCCAGCGCGGGGTTGGCGCCGAAGATGATCCCCGCCATCGGCGCACCGGCGGCGAGGGATTTCTTGGTGGCGCAGAACACTGCCGCAATCTCGTCCTCATGGCTGAAATCCATCGCCCGCGCCGCGCGGGTGGTGGACCAGAGCATCAGCGCCAGCACCAGCGCACTGCCTAGGAAGGCGATGGCCAGGGTCTCCGGCCCTTGCTGCTGCCAGATGCCGGCGGCCACCGAATCGCTGAACGAGGCGAACACCAGCAGCAGGATCACCAGCTTGTCGAACACCGAGGTGTAGCGCTTGTAGCGGGCGAAGAAGCGCCCCCACAGCGGGCGCAGCCCCTGGCCCAGCACCAGCGGCAGGAGCAGCAGCAGGCTCAGGTCCAGCAGCGTCTTGCCCAGGTCCATGCCGCCGTTGGCATCGGCCACCAGGCTCACCAGCCAGGGCGTGATGAACACCCCCAGCAGGCTCGACAGGCTGGCGTTGAGGATCGCCGCCGGCACGTTGCCGCCGGCGCTGCCGGTCAGCGCCACCGACGAGGAAATGGTCGAGGGCAGCGCGCACAGGTAGAAGAAGCCCAGCATCAGCGCCGTCGGCAGGTGGGTGCCCAGCAGGCGGTCCGCCGCCAGCCACAGCAGCGGGAAGGCGGCGAAGGTGAACAGCTGCACCATCAGGTGCAGGCGCCAGTTGCCCAGCCCCTTGCGGATCTGCTCGGTGGAGAGGTTGATGCCGTGCAGGAAGAACACCAGGAACACCCCGGCGTTGATCAGGTTCTCCGCGTGCAGCAGGCCGCCGTGGCGGCCCACGTTGGGGAACAGCCAGGCCAGCGCCACGGCCAGCAGCATGCCGCCGAGGAACCAGTCGGTGACCAGGCGCTTGAGGGGTTTGAGGGCAGACATCGGGGGCCTCCGGGGCAGCGGGGGATTGAGGCGGCAGGGTAGCGGGGGCAGAATCCGACCGTCTAACGACAAAGGATCAATCCATGTCGACAAACGGACAGCAGCGCGGCCCCGCCCGGCTGATCCCCACCCTCGATGCCCTGCCGCGCCCGCTCTACGCCCGTGCCGAGAGCCTGCGCGCCGGCTCCTGGACGCCGCGCCACCGCCACGACTGGGTGCAGTTCTCCTACGCCATCAGCGGCGTGCTCGGCGTGCACACCGCCGACGGCAGCTTCTTCGCCCCGCCGCACTGGGCCGTGTGGGTGCCGGCCGGGTTGGAGCACGAGGTGGTCAGCTCCATGCACGCCGAGATGCGCAGCCTCTACGTGCGCCGCGATGCCTGCGCCTGGGCGCCGGAGCAGTGCCGCGTGCTGGAAGTGACCCCGCTGGCCCGCGAACTGATCAAGGCCTTCTGCCTGCTGCCGGTGGAGTACCCCGAGGGCGACAGCGCCGAGGCGCGCCTGGTGGCGGTGCTGCTGGACCAGCTGCGGGCCCTGCCCGAGGCCGGCTTCTCCCTGCCGATGCCGGCCGACGGCCGCCTGCGGGTGCTCTGCGACGAACTGGCCGCGCAGCCCGACCTGGCCCTCGGCCTGGGGGACTGGGCAGCCCGGCTCAACACCTCGGAGAAGACCCTCAGCCGCGCCTTCCTGCGGGAGACCGGCCTGAGCTTCCGCCAGTGGCGACAGCGCCTGCGCCTGCTCGCCGCGCTGCAGCTACTGGAAGGCGGCGCCAGCGTCACCGAGGTGGCCCTGGCCAGCGGCTACGAATCCCCCTCGGCGTTCATCGCCGCCTTTCGCGGGCTGTTCGGCGTCACCCCCGGCGAACTGTTCCGCTGAGCCGCCCGGCGCCCGCCGGGTGGCTAAGCTGAAGCGGTCAAGACCGCGATCCAGGGACCGATCATGCTGCGACTGCTCGGCCGGCTGGTGCTGCTCCTGCTGCTGGGGAGCAGCATCTGCCAGGCCGCCGAACCACTGGAGTTCTCCACCGCCGAAGCCCGCTGGCTGCAGGAGCACGGGCGCATCCGCGTGGGCCTCGAGCGCAAGGGCTGGCCACCGTTCGACCTGATGGGCGAGGACGGCAGCTACCAGGGCATCAGCGCCGACTTCCTGCGCCTGCTCGGCGAGCGCCTCGGGCTCGGCGTGGAGCCGGTCTACTTCGACGACTGGCCCCAGGCCCGCGAGGCCCTGCGCCGGGGCGAGGTGGACGTGGTGCCGTCGGCGGCCAAGACCCCGGAGCGGGAGCGCTGGATGGCCTTCAGCGACCCCTACCTGACCACCACCAGCCTGATCTACTCCCGCCGCGAAACGCCCTACCGCAGCCTGGAGGAACTGGCCGGGCGCCGCGTGGCCGTGGAGCGCGGCTACGCCATGGAAGACCGCCTGCGCCAGCGCAGCCGCGACCTGCAACTGGTGGAGACGAGCGACACCGAGGCTGCCCTGCGGGCGCTCTCGTCCGGCCGGGCCGATGCCTACGTCGGCAACATGATGGCGGCCGGCTACCTGATCCACCGGCTCAACCTGAGCAACCTGGAGGTCAGCGGCGACCCCGGCCTGGCCGGCAGTGCCCTGCACTTCGCCGTGCTCCGCGAACAGGCGATGCTCGCCGAGCTGCTCGACCATGCCCTGGCCAGCGTCACCAACAGCGAGCGCGAGGCCATCCTGGCGCGCTGGCTGCCCCCCGCCGACAGCGTGGACTGGCACGAGCTACTGGCCCTGGGCTGGCCCTACGGGCTCGCCGTGCTGGTGCTGGTGACCTTCGTGCTGGTGTGGAACCGCCGCCTGGCGGTGCAGGTGGTGGAACGCCAGCGCGCCGAAGCCGAGGCCCAGCGCCAGCGCAGCACCCTGCAGGCGCTGGTGGACGCCATCCCCGACCCGATCTGGTTCAAGGACACCGGCGGCCGCTACCTCGGCGCCAACCAGGCCTTCGCCGAACTGATCGGGCAAGACCTCGACGGCCTGGTGGGGCGCACCGACGCCGAGCTGCTGCCCACCGAACGTGCCCGCCTGCGGTTGATCCAGGACCAGGCCGCGCTGGCCATGAGCCGGCCCATGGAAAGCGAGGACTGGGTGCTCCAGCGCGACGGCCGCAAGCTGCTCTACGCCACCGTGCGCGCCACCTTCGACGACGAAGAGGGGCACCTGCTGGGGCTGGTGGGCGTGAGCCGCGACGTCACCGCGCGCAAGCAGAGCGAAGAGGCCCTGGAGCGCGCCAAGGAACTGGCCGAAGAGGCCGCGCGGCTGAAGGCGGACTTCCTCGCCAACATGAGCCACGAGATCCGCACGCCGATGAACGCCATCGTCGGCATGACCCACCTGGCCCTGCGTGCCGGCCCCGAACCGCGCCAGCGCGACTACCTGGAGAAGATCCGCCAGGCCAGCCAGCACCTGATGGGGCTGATCAACGACATCCTCGACTTCTCCCGCATCGAGGCCGGCAAGCTGGAGGTGGAGCAGATCGACTTCGACCTCACCCTGGTGCTGGAGAACCTCGCCGCCCTGGTGGGCGAACGGGCGGCTGACAAGGGGCTGGAACTCATCTTCCGCATCGACCCGCAGGTGCCCCGGCACCTGGTGGGCGACCCGCTGCGCATCGGCCAGATCCTGATCAACTTCGCCAACAACGCGGTCAAGTTCACCGAGCGCGGCGAAGTGGAAGTGGCCGTGCGCGGTGAACCGCGCGATGGCGGCTGGCTGCTGCAACTCTCGGTGCGCGACACCGGCATCGGCCTGGACGCCGCCCAGCAGGCGCGGCTGTTCGAGTCCTTCCAGCAGGCCGACACCTCCACCACGCGGCGCTACGGCGGCTCCGGCCTCGGCCTGGCCATCTGCCGGCGCCTGGCCGAAGCCATGGGCGGTGATGTGGGCGTGGACAGCCAGCCCGGCGAGGGCAGCCTGTTCTGGTGCCGCCTGCTGCTGCCCATCGCCCCCGAACAGCCCCAGCCGGACCTGCTGCGCCCCGACCTGCTCGGCCTGCGTGCCCTGGTGGTGGACGACAACCCCAGCGCCCGGCGTGCCGCCAGCGACCTGCTGGCCAGCCTGGCGCTGCGGGCCGAGCACTGTGGCGATGGCGACACCGCCCTGGTCCGCCTGCAGGAGGCCGACGCCCAGGGCAACCCGTTCAGCCTGGTGATACTCGACCGCCATATGCCCGGGCTCGATGGCCTGGAGACCGCCCGGCGCCTGGCGGCCCTGCCCCTGGGCAAGACACCGTGGGTGCTGCTCGCCAGTACGACAGGGGAGGGCGAGCCCAGCGTCGACGTCATCGACCAGTACCTGGAAAAGCCCCTCACCCTGCCGCGCCTGCTGCATGCCATCCACGCCTGCCAGCTGCAGCGCCAGGCCGCCGCGCCGCGCAGCGACGCGCCCCTCATGCCGCAGTTCGACGGCCAGCGCGTGCTGCTGGTGGAGGACCACCCGCTCAACCGCGAGGTGGCCGGCGAGCTGCTGGAGATGGCCAACCTCCAGGTGGACCTGGCGGAGAACGGCCTCGACGCCCTCGACCGCCTGCGCTGGCAGCCCGACGGCCACTACGCGCTGGTGCTGATGGACATGCAGATGCCGGTGCTCGATGGCCTGGAGACCACCCGCCGGCTGCGCCAGGAAGGGCGCTTCGCCCGCCTGCCGATCATCGCCATGACCGCCAACGCCCTGGCCGACGACCGCGAGCGCTGCCTGGCGGCCGGCATGAACGACCACATCGCCAAGCCCATCGAGCCCCGCGAACTGTGGGGCACCCTGTCGCGCTGGCTCGGCCCCCGCCCGGCCGCCGCGTCCCCCGCGGCGCCACCGCTGCCGGCCTGGCACCTGCCGGGGGTCGACATCGCCGACGGGATACGCCGCGCCCTGGGCCGCGAGGACGCCTACCGCCGGCTCCTGGTGCGCTTCGCCGAGGGCCAGCGCGACTGGAGCCAGCGCCTGCGTGCAGCCCTGGCCAGCGGCCAGCGCAGCCAGGCCGAACGCCAGGCCCACGACCTGCGCGGCCTGGCCGGCAGCCTCGGGGCCCATGGGCTCAAGGCCCAGGCCGCCACCCTTGAACAGGCCCTGGCCGATGCAGCGGAGCCGGAGCGCATCGAACAGCTGCTGACCGAGCTGGAACCGCCACTGCTGGCGCTGGTCGGAGCCATCGAGGCCCTGCAGCGCGAGGCCGCTGCGCCGCCCCCGGCCGCCGCCGACGACAGCGCCGCGCTGGCGCGCACCTGCCGCCAGCTCGCCCGCCTGCTGGAGGAGGACGACCCACGGGCGGCGCGGCTGCTCGACGAGCAGGCCGGAATGCTGCGCAGCGCCTTTAATGAAGGCTACGGGGCCCTGGAATCGGCCGTGCGGGCCTATGACTTCGAGACAGCGCACCAAGCGCTGCGCGCGCTGGCCGACCAGCGCGAAATCACGTTATGACGAGGTGCCGTGATGACCGGGATGCTGGACAGACCGGAGCGTGAAGTGGTGCTGGTGGTGGACGACACGCCCGACAACCTGGAGCTCATGAGCGAGCTGCTGATGGACCGCTACCGGGTCAAGGTCGCCGGCAACGGCGAGAAGGCCCTGCGCATCGCCGGCGGCCGGCAGCCGCCGGACCTGATCCTGCTGGACGTGATGATGCCGCAGATG
This sequence comes from Pseudomonas sp. zfem003, assembly GCF_032621675.1. Taxonomy (NCBI): domain Bacteria; kingdom Pseudomonadati; phylum Pseudomonadota; class Gammaproteobacteria; order Pseudomonadales; family Pseudomonadaceae; genus Pseudomonas; species Pseudomonas sp. zfem003. Next base: position 57,488 of record NZ_JAVYJG010000010.1, read on the forward strand.
GACGGCTACGAAGTCTGCGCCCGGCTCAAGGCCGACCCCGCCACCCGCGACATCCCGGTGGTGTTCCTCACCGCCCGGGGCGAGGCGGCGGACGAGCAGCGCGGCTTCGACCTCGGCGCGGTGGACTACATCACCAAGCCCATCAGCCCGCCCATCGTCCTCGCGCGCATCCAGGCCCAGCTGCAGCTCAAGGCCAACGCCGACTTCCTGCGCGACAAGAGCGAGTACCTGGAGCTGGAGGTGCGCCGCCGCACCCGCGAGATCAGCCACCTGCACGAAGCCACCATCGAGGCCCTGGCGAACCTGGCCGACCTGCGTGACAACCCCGCCGGCAACCACCTGGTGCGCATCGAGCTGTACATGCGCCTGCTGGGCAATGCCCTGGCCCGGCAGCAACCGGCCCTGGCCGACGAGTTGACCCCGGACAAGGTGGCGCTGATGGCCAAGTCGGCGCAGCTGCACGACATCGGCAAGGTGGCCCTGCCGGACCGCGTCCTGCTCAACCCCGGTGCGCTGGAGGGCGACGACCTGCGGCTGATGCAGAGCCACACGCGCCTGGGCCGCGAAGCCCTGGAGCGCGCCGACCGGCGCCTGGCGGGCGGCGAGGGCGAGGGCTTCCTGTGCTACGCCCGGCAGATCATCCAGTCCCACCACGAGCGCTGGGACGGCGACGGCTACCCCGACGGCCTGCGGGGCGAGCAGATCCCCCTGGCGGCGCGGCTGATGGCGGTGGCGGACCACTATGACGAACTGACCGCACCGCACCCGTACCGCCCCCGGGTGGGCGGCGACGAGGCGATCCAGCGGATCAGCGCCGCCAGCGGCAGCCACTTCGACCCGCTGGTGGTGATGGCCTTCCTCGAAGTGGCCGACGGCTTCGCCCGCATCGCCGAGCGCTACGGCGACGACGAGGCGGCCCTGGAAGGCGAACTGCAGCGCCTGGAAAACTCCCTGGCGGAAACCATCGAGCTGACCCTGCCTGAGGAGCAGACGCCACCGGTGGACGCCTGAGCCCGTCGGCCGGCGTGGCTCAGAACAGGAAGTAGCGCTGCGCCATCGGCAGCACCTCGGCCGGTTCGCACCAGAGCAACTGGCCGTCGGCCTTCACCTGGTAGTTCTGCGGGTCCACCTCGATGGTCGGGGTGTAGTCGTTGTGGATCAGGTCCTGCTTCTGCACGCTGCGGCAGCCCTTCACCACGCCGATCTTCTTCTGCAGCCCCAGCTGGGCGGGCACGCCCGCCTCGAAGGCGGCCTGGCTGATGAAGGTGATGCTGGTGGCATGGCGGCTGCCGCCGTAGCTGGCGAACATCGGCCGGTAGTGCACCGGTTGCGGGGTGGGGATGGAGGCGTTGGCGTCGCCCATCAGGCTCGCGGCGATGGCCCCGCCCTTGAGGATCAGGGTCGGCTTGACGCCGAAGAAGGCCGGGCGCCAGAGCACCAGGTCGGCCCATTTGCCCACCTCCACCGAGCCCACCTCGTGGCTGATGCCGTGAGTGATGGCCGGGTTGATGGTGTATTTGGCGATGTAGCGCTTGGCGCGGAAGTTGTCGTTGCCGGGGCCGTCGCCGGGCAGCGCGCCGCGCTGCTTCTTCATCTTGTCGGCGGTCTGCCAGGTGCGGGTGATGACCTCGCCGACGCGGCCCATGGCCTGGCTGTCGGAGCTGATCATGCTGAAGGCGCCGAGGTCGTGGAGGATGTCCTCGGCGGCGATGGTCTCCCGGCGGATGCGGCTTTCGGCGAAGGCCACGTCCTCGGCGATGCTCGGGTCCAGGTGGTGGCAGACCATGAGCATGTCCAGGTGTTCGTCGATGGTGTTGCGGGTGAAGGGCCGGGTCGGGTTGGTGGAGCTGGGCAGCACGTTGGAGAAACCGCAGGCCTTGATGATGTCCGGGGCGTGGCCGCCGCCGGCGCCTTCGGTGTGGTAGGTGTGGATGGTGCGGCCCTTGAAGGCGCCCAGGGTGGTTTCGACGAAGCCCGACTCGTTGAGGGTGTCGGTGTGGATGGCCACCTGCACGTCGTACTGGTCGGCGACGCTCAGGCAGTTGTCGATGGCCGCCGGGGTGGTGCCCCAGTCCTCGTGCAGCTTGAGGCCGATGGCGCCGGCCTTCACCTGTTCGATCAGCGGTTCGGGCAGCGAGGCGTTGCCCTTGCCGGTGAAGCCGATGTTCATCGGGAAGGCGTCGGCGGCCTGGAGCATGCGCGCCATGTGCCAGGGGCCGGAGGTGCAGGTGGTGGCATTGGTGCCGGTGGCCGGCCCGGTGCCGCCGCCGATCATCGTGGTGACGCCGCTCATGAGCGCCTCTTCGATCTGCTGCGGGCAGATGAAGTGGATGTGGGTGTCGATGCCGCCGGCGGTGAGGATCATGCCCTCGCCGGCGATCACCTCGGTGCTGGTGCCGATGGCGATGGTGACGTCGGGCTGGATGTCCGGGTTGCCGGCCTTGCCGATGGCGGCGATGCGCCCGTCCTTGAGGCCCACGTCGGCCTTGACGATGCCCCAGTGGTCGATGATCAGCGCGTTGGTGATCAGCGTGTCGACCACCTCGGCAGCCAGCAGCTGACCCTGGCCCATGCCGTCGCGGATCACCTTGCCGCCGCCGAACTTCACTTCCTCGCCGTAGGTGGTGAAGTCCTTCTCGACCTCGATCCACAGGTCGGTGTCGGCCAGGCGCACCCTGTCGCCGACCGTGGGGCCGAACATGTCGGCGTAGGCCTGTCTGCTGATCTTCATCTGCGTTCTTCCTGTTGTTTAAAGGTCGCCCATGACGCGCCCGGCGAAGCCGAACACCCGGCGCGCGCCGGCCAGGTCCACCAGCTCCACCTCGCGGCTCTGGCCCGGCTCGAAGCGCACGGCGGTGCCGGCGGGGATGTTCAGGCGCATGCCACGGGCGCTGGCGCGGTCGAAGGCCAGGGCGTCGTTGGTCTCGAAGAAGTGGAAGTGCGAGCCGACCTGGATCGGCCGGTCACCGGTGTTGGCCACGGAGAGGGTCAGGGTGCGGCGGCCGGCATTGAGTTCGATCTCGCCGTCCTGGATCTGGTATTCGCCGGGAATCATGGTCAGGCCTCGAAGAGCGTCTTGTAGTAGATGGCGTTGGCCCGGTAGGTCCCGTCCGGGCCGCAGGCGTAGTCGGGCAGGCCGCCGATGCAGGTGTAGCCGAGGCGTCGGTAGAGGGCCTCGGCGTTGCTGCCGGCTTCGGTGTCCAGGTACAGCAGGCCGCGCCGGGCCGCCAGGGCCTCGGCCTCCAGGTGCTGCATCAGTGCCTGGGCGATGCCCTGGCGGCGGGCGGTGCTGAGCACCAGCAGCTTCTGCACCTCGGCGCGGTTCAGCCCGTTGGGCTTCTGGCACAGGCCGAGCTGCACGCTGCCGAGCACCCGGCCCTGGCGCTGTGCGATCCACAGCCACTGCGCGCCTTCGGCCAGGGCCTGCTGCACCTGGTCGAAGTAGGCCCCGGCTGCGTCGGCATCCAGGTCGGCGAGGAAGCCCACCGAGGCGCCGTGGCCGACGCTGTCCAGCAGCAGGGCCACCAGCGCCGGGCGGTGCCGGGCGAGGCCGGCGGCGTCGAGCCGGTCGATCTGCAGGGCCGGCGTCACGGGGTTTCGTCCAGCTGGCGCTGCATGAAGGTCAGGTCCAGCCAGCGGCCGAACTTGCGCCCCACCTGGGGCATCTGCCCGGTGACGACGAAGCCGAGGCGCTGGTGCAAGTGGATGGAGGCGCTGTTCTGCGTCTCGATGGCCGCCACCATCACGTGCAGCCCGGCCTCCTGGGCGCGGTGCACCAGGGTTTCCAGCAGGTGCCGGCCGATGCCCTGGCCGCGCAGGCCCTCGCGCACGTAGACCGAGTGCTCCACGGTGTGGCGGAAGCCTTCGATGCTGCGCCAGGTGCCGTAGGTGGCGTAGCCGAGCACCTCGCCGGCGGGGGATACCGCCGCCAGCACCGGGAAGCCGGCGGCACGGCGCTCGGCCAGCCAGGCCTGGCGGTTGGCCAGGTCCACCTGGGTTTCGTTCCAGATCGCCGTGGTGTGGGCCACGGCGTCGTTGTAGATGGCAAGGATGCCGGGCAGGTCGGCGTCCCGCGCGTCGTGGATGACGTAGGGCATGGCGACCTCAGGCGATGGGCTGGTGGACGGTCACCAGCTTGGTGCCGTCGGGGAAGGTGGCTTCGATCTGGATCTCCGGGATCATCTCCGGCACGCCTTCCATGACCTGTTCGCGGGTCAGCAGCGTGGTGCCGTAGTGCATCAGCTGGGCCACGGTCTGGCCGTCGCGCGCGCCTTCCAGCAGGGCGGCGGAAATGAAGGCCATGGCTTCCGGGTAGTTGAGCTTCAGGCCACGGGCCAGGCGTCGCTCAGCCACCAGGCCGGCGGTGAAGATCAGCAGCTTGTCTTTCTCGCGGGGCGACAGGTCCATCTCAGGTACTCCAGATTCGCGGGGGCTTGGCCTCGCGGCCGAGCAAGGCAGGGCGCAACAGGCGCCAGAGTTCGATGAGCCAGGCGCGGGCCTGCAGGGCCTCGGGGGCCAGGCAGCGGGCCAGCACCAGGCCGGGCAACTGGGTGAGATCGCCGCGCCCGCCGCACGGCTGCTCGCGGCAGCGCTCCAGCAGCTCGGGGGCGATCTCGCCGGTGGCGATCAGGGTGGCGAACACCGGGAAACCGGCGAGCCCGATGGGGGAATCGAGCAGGCCGTCACCGCCTTCCACCCGTTGCCGTTCGTGCCACAGCAGGTGCCCGTCGCGGCGGATGTCGAGGGCGGCCTGGTAGTGGCCGTCGGCGAAGCGCTCGCCCGCCGCGGGGCGGCCGAGGGCCACGATGTCCCAGTAAAGCAGACGGGCATCGCCGTGCAGGTCGATGCGGCTGTGCAGGTCGGCCTGGGCGCCGGCGTAGAGGATGGTCTCCTGGGGCAGCCATTCCAGGGTCGCGCCGGGTTCGACGGTGAGCTGCAGGTCCTGGCGAGCCTGGGCGGTGGCGCGGTACCACTTGGCCGCGCCGGGGCTGGTGAGCTGCACCCAGCTGGCCTCGCCGGCCCGGGCGCGGATGTCCAGCCGGTCGCCCCCGGCGATGCCGCCGGGGGGGTGGACGATGATGTGCTGGCAGACCCCGGGGCCTTCGGCGTGCAGGTGCTTTTGCACCCTCAGGGGGCCGAGGTGGCGGCGCAGCACCGGAATGGTGCGTTCCCCCCGGCGGGCATAGGCCAGCTCCAGTTCGGCGGGCCAGCTCGGCGTGAACGGGGTGGCAGGCAGGTTCATGGGGCGGTGGCGCTTCTCGGAATAGTTGACCGAGTGGGCAAGCAAGAGGCGTGCCCTGAACTGATTCGGTGCAGGTGGGTGCCCGCGCTGATCGGCGTCCTGGCTTTTCAGATGGCCACCAGCCCCCTCACCCCTTCGGCCTCCATGTGTTCCCCGCGCCCTTGCTGGATGACTTCGCCCCGGCTCATCACCAGGTACTGGTCGGCCAGTTCGGCGGCGAAGTCGTAGAACTGCTCCACCAGCAGGATGGCCATGTCGCCGCGTTCGGCCAGCGTGCGGATCACGGCGCCGATCTCCTTGATCACCGAGGGCTGGATGCCTTCGGTGGGCTCGTCGAGGATCAGGAGGCGCGGCTGGCTGGCCAGGGCGCGGCCAATGGCCAGTTGCTGTTGCTGGCCGCCGGAGAGGTCGCCGCCCCGGCGGTGTTTCATCTCCCGCAGGACGGGGAAGAGTTCGTAGATGGATTCGGGCACGGCCCTGGCGTCACGGGCGCTGAAGCGGGAGAGGCCCATCAGCAGGTTTTCCTCCACGCTGAGGCGGCCGAAGATCTCGCGGCCCTGGGGCACGTAGGCGATGCCGGCGTGTACGCGCTGGTGCGGCTTGAGCCCGGTGATGGCGCGGCCCTCCCAGTTCACCGTGCCTTCCTTGGCGGGGATCAGGCCCATGAGGCATTTCAGCAGGGTGGTCTTGCCCACGCCGTTGCGCCCGAGCAGGCAGGTGACTTCGCCGATCCGGGCTTCGAAGGAGAGGCCGCGGAGAATATGGCTGCCGCCGTAGTACTGGTGGAGCTGGTCGACTTTCAGCATGTCGAGGTCCTTGTCTGTGCGCAGGGTGGATGGGAAAGGCGTCATCCACCCTGGGGGTCGTTCCTCAGCGGCCGAGGTACACCTCGATCACCTGTTCGTTGGCCTGGACCTGGGCGAGGGAGCCTTCGGCCAGGACGTGGCCCTGGTGGAGCACGGTGACGTGGTCGGCGATGGTGCCGACGAAGCCCATGTCGTGCTCCACCACCATCAGCGAGTGCTTGCGCGCCAGGCCCTTGAACAGCTCGGCGGTGAACTCGGTCTCGGCGTCGGTCATGCCCGCCACCGGTTCGTCGAGCAGCAGCAGCTGCGGGTCCTGCATCAGCAGCATGCCGATCTCCAGGAACTGCTTCTGGCCGTGGGAGAGCAGGCCGGCGGGGCGCTGGCGCGCGCTGTCCAGGCGGATGGTGGCGAGCACCTCGTCGATGCGGTCCTGCTGCTCGCCGGTGAGCCTGGCGCGCAGGCTGGCCCACACCGACTTGTCGGTCTTCTGCGCCAGCTCCAGGTTCTCGAACACGCTGAGGGCTTCGAACACCGTGGGCTTCTGGAACTTGCGGCCGATGCCGGCCTGGGCGATCTCGACCTCGCTCATGCGGGTGAGGTCGAGGGTTTCGCCGAACCAGGCCTGGCCGGTGTCGGGGCGGGTCTTGCCGGTGATGACGTCCATCAGGGTGGTCTTGCCGGCGCCGTTGGGGCCGATGATGCAGCGCAGCTCGCCGACGCCGATGTACAGGTTGAGGTCGCGCAGGGCCTTGAAGCCGTCGAAGCTGACGCTGATGTCCTCCAGGGTGAGGATGGTGCCGTGGCGGGTGTTCAGCCCCTGCCCGGCGGCCTGGCCGAGGCCCAGGGCATCGCGGCCGCTGCCGGCGTCGCGGTTGGGGTCGAGGATGGGTTCGAGCATGAAGTCCGGGGTGGCGCGCATCACTTGTCCTCCTTCTTCAGCAGGCCGATCACGCCCTTGGGCAGGTACAGGGTGACGAGGATGAACAGTGCGCCGAGGAAGAACAGCCAGTACTCGGGGAAGGCCACGGTGAACCAGCTCTTCATGCCGTTGACCAGCCCGGCCCCCAGCAGCGGGCCGATGAGCGAGCCGCGCCCGCCGAGGGCGACCCAGACGGCTGCCTCGATGGAGTTGGTGGGGGACATTTCGCTGGGGTTGATGATGCCCACCTGGGGCACGTACAGCGCGCCGGCCAGGCCGCAGAGCACGGCCGACAGCACCCAGATGAACAGCTTGTAGCCGCGCGGGTCGTAGCCGCAGAACATCAGCCGGTTCTCGGCGTCGCGCAGGGCGGTGAGCACCCGGCCGAACTTGCTCCGGGCCAGGCGCCAGCCCAGCAGCAGGCTGGCCACCAGCAGCGCGACGGTGGCGAGGAAAAGCACGGCGCGGGTGCCGGGGGCGGTGATGTCGAAGCCGAGGATGCGGGTGAAGCCGGTGAAGCCGTTGTTGCCGCCGAAGCCGGTCTCGTTGCGGAAGAACAGCAGCATGCCGGCGAAGGTCAGGGCCTGGGTCATGATCGAGAAGTACACGCCCTTGATCCGCGAGCGGAAGGCGAAGAAGCCGAACACCAGGGCCAGCAGGCCGGGGGCGAGCACCACCAGGCACAGGGCCCAGAGGAAGCTGGAGGTGCCGGCCCAGTACCAGGGCAGCTCGTTCCAGGCGAGGAAGCTCATGAAGGCCGGCAGGCCGTCGCCGGCGCTCTGGCGCATCAGGTACATGCCCATGGCGTAGCCGCCGAGGGCGAAGAACAGCCCGTGGCCGAGGGACAGCAGCCCGGCGTAGCCCCAGACCAGGTCCAGGGCCAGGGCGACGATGGCGTAGCAGAGGATCTTGCCCACCAGGGTCAGGGTGTAGGCCGAGACCTGCAGCGGGCTGTCGGCCGGCAGCAGGTGCAGCAGCGGCAGGGCGATCAGCAGGGCGAGCACCAGGGCACCGACGCCCAGGGTGACTTTCGGGCCGGCCTTTTGCGCGGCGGTGAGGGTCAGGGGCTGGTTCATCAGTCGATCACCCGTCCTTTCAGGGCGAAGAGGCCCTGGGGCCGCTTCTGGATGAAGAGAATGATCAGCGCGAGGATGAGGATCTTGCCCAGCACGGCGCCGATCTGCGGTTCGAGGATCTTGTTCGCCACCCCCAGGCCGAAGGCGGCCATGACGCTGCCGGCCAGTTGGCCGACGCCGCCGAGCACCACCACCAGGAAGGAGTCGATGATGTAGCCCTGGCCCAGCTCCGGGCCGACGTTGCCGACCTGGGACAGGGCCACGCCGCCGAGCCCGGCGATGCCGGAGCCGAGGCCGAAGGCGAGCATGTCCACGCGGCCGGTGGGCACGCCGCAGCAGGCGGCCATGTTGCGGTTCTGGGTGACCGCGCGGACGTTGAGGCCCAGGCGCGTGCGGTTGAGCAGCAGCCAGGTCAGCGCCACCACGAACAGGGCGAAGCCGATGATGACGATGCGGTTGTACGGCAGCACCAGGTTGGGCAGCACCTGGATGCCGCCGGAGAGCCAGGCCGGGTTGGCCACTTCGACGTTCTGCGCACCGAACACCACGCGCACCAGCTGGATGAGGATCAGGCTGATGCCCCAGGTGGCCAGCAGGGTTTCCAGCGGGCGGCCGTAGAGGTGGCGGATCACCGTGCGCTCCAGGGCCATGCCGATGGCGGCGGTGACGCAGAAGGCCACCGGCAGGGCCACCAGGGGGTAGAGGGCGAGCAGGTCGGGGGCCAGGCGCTGGAAGGCGAGTTGCACCACGTAGGTGGTGTAGGCGCCGAGCATGAGCATTTCGCCGTGGGCCATGTTGATCACCCCGAGCAGGCCGAAGGTGATGGCCAGGCCCAGGGCGGCCAGCAGCAGGATGGAGCCCAGGGACAGGCCGCCGAAGGCCTGGCCGAGCACTTCGCCCAGCATCAGCCGGCGCTTGACCTGGGCCAGGCTGGTCTCGGCGGCGGTGCGCACGCTGGCGTCGGTTTCCACCGACGGGTCGAGCAGCGCTTCGAGGCGGGTGCGGGCCAGCGGGTCGCCGGTCTCGCCCAGCAGGCGCACGGCGTTCAGGCGCACCGCCGGGTCGGGGTCGACCAGTTGCAGGTTGGCCAGGGCCAGGGACAGGGCGTCGCGCACGGCGCCGTCCGCTTCGGCCACCACGCGGGCATTGAGCAGGGCGAGCTGCGCGGGCTTGGCGCTCTTCTGCAGTTCGCGGGCGCCGGCCAGGCGCAGGGCCGGGTCGCTGGCGAGCAGTTGGTGGCTGGCCTGGGTGGTGATCAGCAGGCCGCGCAGGCGGTTGTTCAGGCGCAGCTTCTTCGGCGTGCCGGCGGGGGCGGCGTCACCTTCGAGGGCCTGCCAGGCGCCTTCACGCTCGACGAACGCCTGCTTGGCGTCGATGGCGAAGCGGCCCTGCTGCAGGGCGTCCAGCAGGGGCTGGCGGGCGGCGTCGGGCTCGGCGGCCCAGCGTTCGAGCAGCCGGGCCTGTTGCGTGGGGTTGGCGGCGGCGAAGTCGTTGGCATCGCCGGCCCGCGCGGCCAGGGGCAGCAGCAGGGCCAGGGCGAGCAGGATCCGGTAGAGGGCAGGCATGGAGGCTTCCTTGGTGGCACCGTGAGCCCCCTCTCCCGGGGAAGGGAGAGGGATGGGAAGCGGCGGCGCGCGGCGTCACCGCTCCCTGGCCCCTCTCCGCAGGGGAGAGGGGAGTCGGTCAGTTGCTCTTCACCGCGTAGTCCGGCTTCTTGTCGTTGCCGGGGATGAAGGGGCTCCAGGGCTGGGCGCGCAGGGGGCCTTCGGTCTGCCAGACCACGGAGAACTGACCGTCATCCTGGATCTCGCCGATCATCACCGGCTTGTGCAGGTGGTGGTTGGTCTTGTCCATGGTCAGGGTGTAGCCGGAGGGGGCGGCGAAGGTCTGCCCGGCGAGGGCCTCGCGGACCTTGTCGACGTCGGTGGTGCCGGCCTTCTCGACGGCCTGGGCCCACATGTGGATGCCGACGTAGGTGGCTTCCATGGGGTCGTTGGTCACGGCGGTCTGGTAGTTGGGCAGGTTCTTGGCCTTGGCGTAGGCCTTCCACTGCTCGACGAACTTGGCGTTGACCGGGTTATCCACCGATTCGAAGTAGTTCCAGGCGGCCAGGTGGCCCACCAGCGGCTTGGTGTCGATGCCGCGCAGTTCTTCCTCGCCCACGGAGAAGGCGACCACCGGCACGTCGGTGGCGGCCAGGCCCTGGTTGGCCAGTTCCTTGTAGAAGGGCACGTTGGAGTCGCCGTTGACGGTGGAGATCACCGCGGTCTTGCCGCCGGCGGAGAACTTCTTGATGTTGGCGACGATGGTCTGGTAGTCGCTGTGGCCGAAGGGGGTGTAGACCTCTTCGATGTCCTTGTCGGCGACGCCCTTGCTGTGCAGGAAGGCGCGCAGGATCTTGTTGGTGGTGCGCGGGTAGACGTAGTCGGTGCCCAGCAGGAAGAAGCGCTTGGCGCTGCCGCCGTCTTCGCTCATCAGGTATTCCACCGCCGGGATGGCCTGCTGGTTGGGCGCGGCGCCGGTGTAGAAGACGTTGGGCGAGAGTTCTTCGCCTTCGTACTGCACGGGGTAGAAGAGCAGGCCGTTGAGTTCCTCGAACACCGGCAGCACGGACTTGCGCGACACCGAGGTCCAGCAGCCGAAGACCACGTCGACCTTGTCCTTGGTCAGCAGCTGGCGGGCCTTCTCGGCGAACAGCGGCCAGTTGGAGGCGGGGTCCACCACCACCGGTTCGAGCTTCTTGCCGTTCACCCCGCCCTTGGCGTTGATCTCGTCGATGGTCATCAGCGCCATGTCCTTGAGCGAGGTCTCGGAGATGGCCATGGTGCCGGACAGCGAGTGCAGGATGCCGACCTTGATGGTCTCGGCGGCCTGGAGGGTGAAGGGGAACAGGCCGGTGAGCACCAGTGCGCTGGCGGCGAGGGTGGACTTCAGGAACGGACGGCGCTTCATGTAAAGCCTCCTTGGCTGTTCATGGGAACAGGGGATGGGACCGATTTGGGGACATGAGTACGGTCATCTGTACTGCTGTCAGTCCAATGGCAGCATCCGTGCCAAGAGCGGCAAGCGGTTGTTCTGGAAGGGTTTTGTTGGTTTTGAAGGGGGTGACCCGGGAGTCGGCGCGCCTCATTGCGGTGCGCGCCGCCAACCTGGGCACTCGGTCAGGTATGGCCCTGCACGGTTTCAGGGCGCGAGGTAGTTCTTCACCCCGGTGAAGATGATCTGGGCGGCGAGGGCGCAGACGAACAGGCCCATCAGGCGGCTGACGATCTGCAGGCCCTGCTCGCCGAGGATGCGCTCGATGCGGTTGGAGAGGTAGAGCACCACGCCGACGGTGACGCTGGCGAGGGCGATGGCGGCGAGGGCGGTGAACTTGTCGTTCCAGTGCACGTGGCCGGCGCCCATCACCAGCATGGCGCCGATGGTGCCGGGGCCGACGGTGAGGGGGATGGTCAGCGGCACGATGGTGACGTCCTGCTGGACGTTGTCGGCCTGCACCGCCGGCTTGCCCTGGGCCATGCCGAGGGCGGAGATGAACAGCACGGCGCCGGCACCGATGCGGAAGGCGTCGATGGTGATGCCGAAGACGTTGAAGATGGCCTGGCCGAACAGGTAGAGCAGGGCGCTGGCCACCAGGGTGCCGAGGGCGACCTTCCAGGCGAGCTTCTTGCGCTCCTTCACCGTGTAGCCCCGGGTGAGGCCGATGAAGCAGGAGAGGACGAAGAAGGGGCTGTAGAGCACCAGCATCTTCAGGTACAGGCTGAACATCGTGGAGAGCATCGGACGGGCTCGCGAGGGAACGGTGGTGTGAGTGTAGGAGCCGCCGGGGGCCGCACCCGTTGATCCGGGTCGCCCTGGCGGCGCGTCATCATACGCGGCGGTGATGCCCGTGCGTGTGCCGGAATTCCTTTGTAGGGGCGACTTCAGTCGCCAAGCGGTGCGTAGCGCCGCCGTTCGTGTAGGAGCGAATTCATGCGTGATCGGAATCCCGGGCTGAAGCCCGGGCTACGAGCGTGTCAGGAATGCAGGGCACTGCCCGGTTCGCGCAGGCGGCGCAGTTCCTTCTCGGCGGCCCAGTGCTCGATGAGTTCGCGCAGCTGGGACAGCTCCACCGGCTTGGCCATGTGGCCGTCCATGCCGGCCTGGCGCGCGCGCTCCTTGTGCTCGTTGAGGATGTGCGCGGTGAGGGCGACCACCGGGGTGCGCGGGCGCTGGGCGTCGCGCTCCCAGTCACGGAGCATTTCGGTGGCGGAGAAGCCGTCGAGCACCGGCATCTCGCAGTCCATCAGCACCAGGTCGTACTGGCGCTCCTTCATGGCGCTGAGGGCTTCCTCGCCATTGCTGGCGGTGTCCGGCTGCAGGTTGAGCTTGCTCAGCATGCCGCGGATGACCTTGGTGGAGATGCTGTTGTCCTCGGCGACAAGGATGCGGAAGTCGCCGGGGACGTTGAGCGGCGAGCTGACCTGGGAGCCGGGGAGGGTGGCGGCGCCGCCGGCGGCGCGCTGGACCAGTTCGTCGGCCAGGGTGGTCTTGAGGGTGTAGCCGGCCACCGGCTTGGCGAGGATGCGCTTGATGCCGGCGTTGCGGGCGATGATCTTGCTCGGCGCGTTGCTGATGCCGGTGAGCATGATGATCAGGATGTCGTGGTTGAGGCTCGGGTCTTCCTTGATCTTGGCGGCCAGCTGCATGCCGGTCATGCCGGGCATGTCCTGGTCCAGCAGCACCACGTCGAAGTATTCGCGCAGGTGGGCCTTGGTGCGCAGCAGGGCCAGGGCTTCCTTGCCGGACGGCACGGCGCTGACCTGCAGGCCCCAGGCGCTGCATTGCTGCACGAGCACCTTGCGGCAGGTGTCGTTGTCGTCCACCACCAGCAGCCGTGCGCCCTGCAGCGGGCCGTCGAGGTCGGAGGCGGGCTGCTCCAGGCGCTGGGCGTCCAGGGGCAGGGTCAGCCACAGGGTGCTGCCCTGGTTGCCGCCGCTCTGGATGCCGAAGTCGCCGTGCATCAGGCGCACCAGCTGGCGGGCGATGATCAGGCCGAGGCGGCCGCCGAGCTTGGTTGCGGAGAGGAAGTCCTTGCTGTGCAGCTCGGCGTTGAGCAGGGCATCGCGCTCGCCGGCTTCCAGGGGGCGGCCGCTGTCCTGCACGGCGATGCGCAGGCGCGGTTCGGCGCCGCTGGTGTCCAGCGCCACCACCAGCAGGATCTCGCCTTCGTCGGTCTGCTTGAAGGCGTTGTCCAGCAGGCTCAGCAGCACCTGGCGCAGGCGCGTCGGGTCGCCGCCCACCACGCGCGGCACCTGGGGCTGCATGAAGCTGATGAGCTCGACCTTCTGCTGTTCGGCCTTGGCGCGGAAGATGTCCAGGCAGTCGTCGATCAGGGCGTTGAGGTCGAACTGCACGTCGTCCAGTTCGATCTGCCCGGACTCCAGCTTGGAGATGTCGAGGATCTCGTTGATCAGGGTGAGCAGCTCGTTGCCGGAGCTGTGGATGGTCTGCACGTAGTCGCGCTGCTTGGCCGACAGCGGGGTGCCCAGCAGCAGCTCGGTCATGCCCAGCACGCCGTTCATGGGGGTGCGGATCTCGTGGCTGATCTTGGCCAGGAACTCGCCCTTGGCCTTGAGTTCGGCGGAGCTGGCGGCCAGTTCGCGGCTGACCACGAAGTCGTCGAGGAGGATGCGCCGCTGGCGCTCGCTCATGGCCATGCTCATCAGCACGCCGCTGACGCTGGTGACGCTGAGCAGGCCGAAGGCCAGCCACTCCGACCGCACGGCCCAGTAGCCGAACAGCGCCGGCAGCGAGCCGAGGAACGCCACGCAGAACACCAGCAGCGCCAGGGTGAACAGGCGCGCCGGGCGGTAGCCGGACCGCCAGTGGTGCACCGCCACGCCGAAGATGCTGAGCCCGGTGACGGCGCCCATGCCGTAGACCAGCTGGTTGAACTGCAGGTCGGTGGCCACCAGCAGGAGCAGGCCGGTGATGCCGATCACCACTGCTTCGCTGAGCAGCAGGCCGTTGAGCGGGGTGTCGGGGCAGACGCGGCGGAAGAAGCTGCCGGCGAAGGCCAGGGCGCAGACCATGGCGGCCAGCATGGAGAGGTTGGCCAGCTGCGACTGGGCGCCGGGCCAGAAGTCCAGCCAGGGGCTGCTGATGCCCAGCAGTGCCAGGGCAGTGGCGATGATGCACAGCTGGGTGGCGGCCAGCCACAGGCTGCAGGCGGCGCGGGCGTAGGCGAAGCGCAGGACGTTGTGCAGCACCAGCATCACCAGGCTGCCCAGCAGCAGGCCGAAGAGCAGCGGGCGGCTGTCGTCGGCGGCCATCAGCGCGGCGCTCTGCAGGCTGATGGTGGGGCGCAGGGCGTGCTCGGAGGAGAGCCGCAGGTAGAGGTCCAGGGGCTCGCTGCGTTGGGGCAGCGGCAGCAGGAAGTCACGGCTGGGCAGCGGCCGCTCGGCGTAGGGCAGGCGGCTGCCGGTGCGGATGTGGTCGATCACCTCGCCGTCCTGCACCACGTACAGGTCGAGGTAGGAGAGGTAGGGGGCGAAGACCCTCAGCAGCCGTTCGTGCTGGCCGGCCGGCAGCGGGTAGTGCAGCCAGAGGGCGCTCTCGCCGCCGGGGGTGTAGAGGCGGTCGAGGTCGACGGGGGTGAACTGGGCGATGGATTGCTGGGCGCGGACGTCGTCCAGCTGGAGGCTGGCGGCGGGGTCGAGCAGGGCGCTCCAACGCGGCGCCTCTGCGGCGTGCAGGGGATGCAGGCACAGCAGGGTCAGCAGCAGGCTGACGCAAAGTCCTATGGCATTCCTGAGCCGGCGCACGGCGAGGTCCCTTCATGAATGAGTGGCCGGATTATAGCCAAGGCCCAGCCGGCGGAATATGACAAAGGCGGCCACTTGGGCCGCCTTTGCGAGGTTTTACCGGAACTTTACCTACCTTCAGCCTTCGCCGCGTTCGCGGGCGATGGCGCGGTAGCCGATGTCCTTGCGGTAGAAGCAGCCGTTCCAGCGGATCTTCTCCGCCAGGCGGTAGGCCTGCTGCTGGGCGTCGGACACGCTGGCACCGATGGCGGTGGCGCAGAGCACGCGGCCGCCGGCGGTGACCACCTGGCCGTCCTTGAGGGCGGTGCCGGCGTGGAACACCTTGCCGTCGAGGGCGGCGGCGTCGGCCAGGCCTTCGATGACGTCACCCTTGGCGTAGTCGCCCGGGTAGCCGCCGGCGGCGAGGACCACGCCCACGGTGGGGCGCGGGTCCCAGGTGGCTTCCACCTTGTCCAGGGCCTTGGCCAGGGCGGCCTCGACCAGCAGGACCAGGGAGCTTTCCAGGCGCACCATGATGGGCTGGGTTTCCGGGTCGCCGAAGCGGCAGTTGAACTCGATGACCTTGGGCGCGCCGCTCTTGTCGATCATCAGGCCGGCGTAGAGGAAGCCGGTGTAGACGTTGCCTTCCTCGGCCATGCCGCGAACGGTGGGGTAGATCACCTCGTCCATCACGCGCTGGTGCACGGCGGGGGTGACCACCGGGGCGGGGGAGTAGGCACCCATGCCGCCGGTATTAGGGCCGGTGTCGGCGTCGCCGACGCGCTTGTGGTCCTGGCTGGTGGCCATGGGCAGCACGTTCTGGCCGTCGACCATGACGATGAAGCTGGCTTCCTCGCCGTCGAGGAACTCTTCGATCACCACGCGGGCACCGGCGTCGCCGAAGGCGTTGCCGGAGAGCATGTCACGCACGGCGTCCTCGGCTTCGGCCAGGGTCATGGCGACGATCACGCCCTTGCCGGCGGCCAGGCCGTCGGCCTTGACCACGATGGGGGCACCCTTCTCGCGCAGGTAGGCCAGGGCCGGCTCGACTTCGGTGAAGTTCTGGTAGTCGGCGGTGGGGATCTTGTGGCGGGCGAGGAAGTCCTTGGTGAAGGCCTTGGAGCCTTCCAGCTGGGCGGCGCCGGCGGTGGGGCCGAAGATGGCCAGGCCACGGGCGCGGAACAGGTCGACCACGCCTTTCACCAGCGGGGCCTCGGGGCCGACGATGGTCAGCTGCACGTTGGCAGCGGCGAAGTCGGCCAGTTGCTCGATGGCCAGCACGTCGATGGCGACGTTCTCGCACTTGGCTTCGGTAGCGGTGCCGGCGTTGCCCGGGGCGACGAAGACCTTGGCGACGCGCGGGTCCTGGGCCACTTTCCAGGCCAGGGCGTGTTCACGACCGCCGCTGCCGATGATCAATACGTTCATTGCGTTTTCCTCAAGGAGGCGGGCCAGGGGCCCCGATGGTGGATGAGAAGAGCGTCATCCACCCTACAAAAGCTTATTCCTGCAGACCTTCGGTGCGTCCCTGTCACTCAGTGCCGGAAGTGGCGCATGCCGGTGAACACCATCGCAATGCCGGCCTCGTCGGCGGCGGCGATGACTTCGTTGTCACGCATGGAGCCACCCGGCTGGATCACGGCGGTGATGCCGGCCTTGGCGGCGTTGTCGATGCCGTCGCGGAAGGGGAAGAAGGCGTCGGAGGCCATGACCGCGCCCTTGACCTCGAGACCGGCATGCTCGGCCTTGATGGCGGCGATGCGGGCGGAGTTGACGCGGCTCATCTGGCCGGCGCCGACGCCGACGGTCTGGCGGTTCTTGGCGTAGACGATGGCGTTGGATTTGACGAACTTGGCCACTTTCCAGGCGAAGATCAGGTCGTGGATCTCCTGCTCGCTCGGGGCGCGCTGGGTGACGATCTTCAGGTCTTCCGCCTTGATCATGCCGATGTCGCGGCTCTGCACCAGCAGGCCGCCGTTGACGCGCTTGAAGTCCCAGCCCGGGGCGCGCTCGGCCGGCCACTCGCCGCATTCCAGCAGGCGTACGTTGGCCTTGGCGGCCACCACTTCACGGGCGGCGGCGGAGATTTTCGGGGCGATGATCACTTCGACGAACTGGCGCTCGACGATGGCCTTGGCGGTTTCGCCGTCCAGCTCGCGGTTGAAGGCGATGATGCCGCCGAAGGCGGATTCGGTGTCGGTGGCGTAGGCCAGGTCGTAGGCCTTGCGGATGCCGCCTTCGTCTTCCGGGACCACGGCGACGCCGCAGGGGTTGGCGTGCTTGACGATGACGCAGGCCGGCTTGACGAAGCTCTTCACGCATTCCAGGGCGGCGTCGGTGTCGGCCACGTTGTTGAAGGACAGTTCCTTGCCCTGCAGCTGGACGGCGGTGGAGACGCTGGCTTCACCCTTCTTCGCTTCCACGTAGAACGCGGCGCTCTGGTGCGGGTTCTCGCCGTAGCGCATTTCCTGGGCCTTGACGAACTGGCTGTTGAAGGTGCGCGGGAAGGCACTGCGGTCTTCGGTGGACAGGGTGTCGCGGGCCTGGTCGATGGTGCCCAGGTAGTTGGCGATCATGCCGTCGTAGGCGCTGGTGTGCTCGAAGGCCTTCAGGGCCAGGTCGAAGCGCTGGGCGTAGGTCAGGCCGCCGGCCTTGAGGGACTCGACGATGCCGGCGTAGTCGCTGGCGTTGACCACGATGGCGACGTCCTTGTGGTTCTTCGCGGCGCTGCGGACCATGGTCGGGCCGCCGATGTCGATGTTCTCGATGGCGGTGGGCAGGTCGCAGTCAGCCTTGGCGACGGTGGCCTCGAAGGGGTAGAGGTTGACCGCCACCAGGTCGATCGGCTTGATGCCGTGCTGCTCCATGACCGCGCCGTCCAGGTTGCGGCGACCGAGGATGCCGCCGTGGATCTTCGGGTGCAGGGTCTTCACGCGGCCGTCCATCATTTCCGGGAAGCCGGTGTAGTCGGCGACTTCCACGGCGGCGACGCCGTTGTCCTTGAGCAGCTTGTAGGTGCCGCCGGTGGAGAGGATCTCCACGCCCAGGGCAGCCAGTTCACGGGCGAACTCGAGGATGCCGGTCTTGTCGGAAACGCTGATCAGGGCGCGGCGAACGGGGAGGCGGGTGGTCTGGTCGGTCATGTCGATGTCCATCGGAGCAGGGGAATCAGTAAAAAAGGGCGGCCTTTGATGTTCTCGGGGGCCGCCCTTTCTTTATCGAATACGTGCTTACAGGAGGTCGTACTGCTTGAGCTTCTTGCGCAGCGTGCCCCGGTTGAGGCCGAGCATCTCGGAGGCTTTGGTCTGGTTGCCCTTGACGTAGTTCATCACGGTTTCCAGCAGCGGGGCCTCCACTTCGGAGAGCACCAGGTTGTAGACGTCCGTGACCGTCGCGCCCTCCAGGTGGGCGAAGTAGTTGTGCAGTGCCTTCTCGACGCTGCCGCGCAGGGTCTGGCCCTCGGCGGTCGGTGTGGTCAGGTGCTGTTTCAGGTTGGCGTTGTCGCTCACGGGTGTTGCCCCATCAAAAAAATTCTCGGTCATCGTCGTCATGCGGCCTTATCCCCTTCGTTGTGACGCTCGGCGAAAAATTGCCGAACGCTGGCGCACTGCGCGTCCGTGGACTCCAAACGATTGAACTGGGCGCGAAACTCCCTGGCGCCCGGCAGGGTTGCGAGATACCAGCCAACATGCTTGCGGGCGATGCGTACGCCCATCACTTCGCCATAGAAGGCGTGCAGTGCGGCCAAGTGCTCCAGCAGGATCTGTTCCACCTCTTCAAGCCCCGGCACCGCCAGCAGTTCGCCGGTGGCCAGGTAATGCGTGATCTCGCGGAAGATCCAGGGTCGCCCCTGGGCCGCTCGACCGATCAGCAGGGCATCGGCACCGGTGGCGTCGAGGACCTGTCTGGCTTTCTGTGGCGAGTCGATGTCGCCGTTGGCAAAGACCGGGATCGACACCGACTGCTTGATCGCGGCGATGGTGTCGTACTCGGCTTCGCCGGTGTACAGGTCGGCCCGGGTGCGACCGTGAACGGCCAGCGCCTGGATACCCGACTCTTCGGCGATCCTCGCCACGGCGATGCCGTTCTTGTTGTCGCGGTCCCAGCCGGTGCGGATCTTCAGCGTGACCGGGACATCGACGGCCTTCACCACGGCGTCGAGGATGCGTGCCACCAGGGCTTCATCCTTCATCAGCGCGGAACCGGCCGCCTTGTTGCAGACCTTCTTCGCCGGACAGCCCATGTTGATGTCGATGATCTGGGCTCCGAGCGCCACATTGGCCCTGGCCGCCTCGGCCAGCATCTCCGGGTCGCCGCCGGCGATCTGCACCGAACGGGGCTCCGGGTCGCCTTCATGAAGCAGGCGCAACCGGGACTTGCGGCTGTTCCACAGGCGCACGTCGCTGGTGACCATCTCGGAGACTACCAAGCCGGCACCCAGGCGACGGCAAAGCAGACGAAACGGACGATCGGTCACGCCCGCCATGGGGGCGAGTATCACCTGGTTGGGTAGGGCATACGGGCCGATGCGTACCGCCGACATGGGTCTTCCCTGCCTGTGGGGCCGGATCTTGGTCTACGAAAAAGGGTGGGCATCATACCCGCTCTCGATGACCGGATAAAGGTTGTTTTGAACAAATTCTGAACAGTGCCGAGCTTATCGCCAGGGGTTCTGGCAAGGCTCCGGAGCGGCGTCCGGCGGGCCTGTCAGGCTATTCCGGGGAGTGGAAGCTCAGGCTGTAATTGACCGCCTTGGCACCGGGATCAAGGATGTCCAGCGAGATGTGGATCGGCGTCTGCGGCGGCATTTCCGTCTGCCCGGCCAGCTCCCCGCCAAGGTATTCGCCGGGCTTGAAGCGACGGTTGGCGAGCAGTTGCCCGTTGATGTCGGCGAAGCGCAGTTCCAGCAGCGGGAAGGGCTGGGAGAAGGCCGCGCGGTTGTAGATGATCGCATCCACCACCAGGGCGCCGGTGAAATCCGGGTGGCTGCGCACCACCAGGTTGCTGCTCTTGATCAGGTTGACGTCGACCTTGGAAGGCAGGCGGCAGCCGATCTCGGGGCAGAGCTGCTCGAACCAGGGGCGGTACTGGTCGGTGCGGGCCAGTTCGTCGAAGTGGTACCAGACGTACTGGAAGCCCAGGGCGAGGCCGCCGATCAGGTTCAGCAGGCCCCAGCCGATCCAGCGGCCCCAGGGCTTGTGCGGGGCTTGCCATTCCAGTTGCAGGGGCTCGTCGTCCAGGTCCAGCAGGCCCTTGTCGCGCAGGCTTGGTTCGTTGCGCGGAGGGCTGCGGGTCACGACGGGCTCGGTCGGCGCGTCGTCCAGCGGTTCGTCTGCGTTGTCCTCGTCCCGTTCCTGCGTGGCGCTGCGGTCGGGGGCGGGCAGGTCCGGTTCGTCATCGGGCTCGTCGTCGCGGGCCGAGCCGATGCTCGGCAGCGGATCGTCCTCTTCCTCGACGGCGGCCAGGTTCAGCGCGGGCTCGCGGCGCTCCGGCTCGGCCGGGCGCGGCGGCGGCACGGGTGCCTGGGGGGCAGAGGCGGTGGGGCGTTGCTCGGCGTGCAGCAGGGCCTCGGCCCAGCCTTCGTCGTAGCGTTGTTCGGGGTCGTCACGCTGGCCCAGCAACTGCTCGCCCGGCTTGGGGGCGGCCTGCAGGGCCATGAATTCGCGGGAGAGCTTGAGTTCTTCCTGCTCCAGCTTGGCCAGTTCCTCGTCGAGGTCGAGGCTGTCCAGGTCGAGGTCGTCGTGGATCCACAGGGTGTTCTTGTCGCCGCTCTTGCCGCTGGGGGCCGGCGTTGCGGCGGCCTGGGGCTTGAGCACGGTGGCGACGCTGGGCACGCTCGGAGCCGGAGCCGGAGCCGGAGCCGGAGCCGGAGCCGGAGCCGGAGCCGGAGCCCGGGGGGCGGGTGGCGTCGGGCTCGGGGCGGCCGGGCGAGCGGGTGGCGTGGCCGCAGCCGGGGCGGTCGTCGTCGGGGCCGAGGCTTCCTTCGCCGCCAGGCTCCCCAGCAGTTGCTTGGCCGCGTTGAACACGTGCAGGCACGCGCCGCAGCGCACCGCGCCATGGGCCGCCGCCAGCTGGGCGCGGGTCACGCGGAAGCTGGTCTGGCAATGGGGGCACTGGGTGACGAAGCTATCGGTCATGCGGCGGTCCGGGCAAAACGACGCGCTAGTCTACCAACTCGCCACGTCGCTGGCGCATTCCTGCTGTGCATCCTTTGCGGGCCTCAGCGACGAACGCCGCTGATGCGTACCCAGCCATCCTTCTCGGCGGTCGGGTCCAACTCGAAGGCGTCGGCGTAGGCCGCGCGGACCTCCTCGGCCTGCTCGGCGAGGATGCCCGACAGTGCCAGGCGGCCGCCGGCCTTGACCAGCGCGGTGATCTGCGGCGCCAGGGACACCAGCGGGCCGGCGAGGATGTTGGCCACTACCACGTCGGCCGGCTGTTGCGGCATGTCGGCGGGCAGGTAGACGGGGAACAGGGCCGGGTCGATGCCGTTGCGCGAGGCGTTGTCGCGGGAGGCCTCCAGGGCTTGTGGGTCGATGTCGGTGCCCTCCGCCTGGCGCGCGCCCAGCAGCAGGCCGGCGATGGCGAGGATGCCGGAGCCGCAGCCGAAGTCGATCAGGTCGCAGCCGCCCAGTTCCTGGCCGTCCAGCCATTCCAGGCACAGCGCGGTGGTCGGGTGGGTGCCGGTGCCGAAGGCCAGGCCCGGGTCCAGCAGCAGGTTCACCGCGTCCGGCTCGGGGGCGTCGTGCCAGCTCGGGACGATCCACAGGCGGCGGCCGAAGCGCATGGGCTGGAAGTTGTCCATCCAGCTGCGTTCCCAGTCCTGGTCTTCGATGCGCTCGATCTGGTGCTGCGGCAGGGCGCCGCCGGTGAGCAGTTCGAGGTGCGCCACCAGCGCCGTCTCGTCGGTGTCGGCCTCGAACAGGGCCAGCAGGTGGGTGTGGGACCAGAGCGGGGTAGTGCCGAGGTCGGGCTCGAAGATCGGCTGGTCTTCGGCGTCCATGAAGGTCACCGAGACGGCACCGACTTCCAGCAGGGCGTCTTCATAGGTTTCCGCCTGATCCGGGGTGATGGCGAGACGGACTTGTAACCAGGGCATGGCGAAACCTCGATGCGGCGTGGAGAAGGGGCTCTTACGGGGCGGGCAAGCTTACTTGAGGCTCGGGTGCCGTGCCAGCCGCGGCGTCCAGGCGGTCGAGGCCGCGGTAGGCGAGGTGGCAGACGCCGCTGCCGAGCAGGGCCGGGAGCAGCAGATTGAGCACGGGAACCACCGCCAGCATGAGGATCAGCAGGCCGAAGGCGATGAGGGCGCCGCGCTGGGCCCGCACCACGCGCATCTGTTCGGCGCCACTGGCCAGTCCGGCGAGGGCGGCGGGCACCAGGAAGCGCACGTTCAGGTAAGCCAGCAGCATCAGCATCAGGACGCCGTTGACCACGGGGATCAGCAGGCAGAGCAGCGGGCCGATTCCGATGCCAATGCCGAGGCCCAGCCAGGGGCCGAGGTGGTAGCGGCCGGCGCGCAGCAGGTCGGTGGCGGCGGGTTGGCGCTGGAGCAGGCTGGGGTAGTGGCTGCGGGTACGGGTCTTCAGGCGCCCCATCAGCACCCAGCGCAGGCTGAGGCGGATGCTGAGCACCACGGCGCCAGCGTAGAGCACGACCACGATAGCCACTGCCAACAGTGCGGCGTAGACCGCCATCAAGGCCAGGGCTGGGGCGATGTTGGCCATGGCGCTGATGGTCGCCGGGCCGCCGCTGACGCTTGGGAGCAACCCGAGGGCGGCAGCGCCCATGATCACGAAGGAGGCGATCAGCCCGGCGGCCTTGGCGATGAACTCGAAGTGGGCATAGAACAGCCAGCCCCAGAAGCTGGTCATCAGCAGGCAGAGGCCCGACGAGCCGATGAGGATGCCCGGCCGCAGGCTGGAGCGCAGGGCCAGGCCCAGGCAGATGAAGGCTTCCAGGAAGGCCCGGCCGATGGACTTGAATCTTGCTTTCACGGGCGGGGCATTCCTTTGCGTGGCGGAAATGAAGAAGGGCCGCATTATGCGGCCCTTCGGGGTTCACCAGGCTTACTTCTTGCCCAGTTTGTGCTCGAGGTAGTGAATGTTCACGCCCCCTTTGCAGAAACCCTTGTCGCGGGTGAGGTCGCGGTGCAGCGGGACGTTGGTCTTGATCCCGTCCACCACGATCTCGTCGAGGGCATTGCGCATGCGCGCCATGGCCTCGTCGCGGTCCTTGCCGTAGGTGATCAGCTTGCCGATCAGCGAGTCGTAGTTCGGCGGTACCGAGTAGCCGCTGTACAGGTGCGAATCGACACGCACGCCGTTACCACCCGGGGCGTGGAAGTACTTCACCTTGCCCGGGGAGGGCATGAAGTTGTCCGGGTCTTCGGCGTTGATGCGGCACTCCAGGGCATGGCCACGGATGACCACGTCTTCCTGCTTGATCGAGAGCTTGTTGCCTGCGGCGATGCTGAGCATCTCCTTGACGATGTCGACGCCGGTGACCATCTCGGTGACCGGGTGCTCCACCTGGACGCGGGTGTTCATCTCGATGAAGTAGAAGCGGCCGTTCTCGTAGAGGAACTCGAAGGTACCGGCACCGCGGTAGCCGATCTCGATGCAGGCCTGGACGCAGCGGGCCAGCACTTCGGCGCGGGCCTTCTCGTCGATGCCGGGGGCGGGGGCTTCTTCCAGCACCTTCTGGTGGCGGCGCTGCAGGGAGCAGTCGCGGTCACCCAGGTGGATGGCGTTGCCCTGGCCGTCGGAGAGAACCTGCACTTCCACGTGGCGCGGGTTGGTGAGGAACTTCTCCAGGTAGACCATGGAGTTGCCGAACGCGGCACCGGCTTCGGTGCGGGTCAGCTTGGCCGACTTGATCAGCTCGTCGGCACTGTGCACCACGCGCATGCCGCGACCACCGCCGCCACCGGCGGCCTTGATGATCACCGGGTAGCCGACGTCCTCGGCGATCGCCAGGGCGGTCGCTTCGTCTTCCGGCAGCGGGCCGTCGGAGCCCGGAACGGTCGGTACGCCGGCCTTCTTCATGGCGTCCTTGGCGGACACCTTGTCGCCCATCAGGCGGATGGTGTCGGCTTTCGGGCCGATGAAGGCGAAGCCGGAGTTCTCCACCTGCTCGGCGAAGTCGGCGTTCTCGGCGAGGAAGCCGTAGCCCGGGTGGATCGCGGTGGCGCCGGTTACTTCGGCGGCACTGATGATGGCCGGGATGTTCAGGTAGGACTGGGCGGCGGGTGCCGGGCCGATGCAGACGGTCTCGTCAGCCAGGGACAGGTGCATCAGCTCGCGGTCGGCCGTGGAGTGCACCGCTACCGTCTTGATGCCCAGCTCCTTGCAGGCGCGCAGGATGCGCAGGGCGATCTCGCCACGGTTGGCGATCAGGACTTTTTCCAGCATCACAGGCTCTCCGCGGTTCAGACGATGGTGAACAGCGGCTGGTCGTACTCAACCGGCTGACCGTTTTCCACGAGGATGGATTCGATCACGCCACTGGCTTCGGCTTCGATGTGGTTCATCATCTTCATCGCTTCGACGATGCAGAGGATGTCGCCTTTCTTAACGGTCTGGCCGACTTCGGCGAAGTTGGCCGAGGTGGGGGAGGCGGCGCGGTAGAAGGTGCCGACCATCGGCGAGCGGACCACGTGGCCGTTCAGCTTGGGAGCAGCCGGGGCAGCGTCGGCTGACGGAGCCGGGGCAGCAGCCGGCGCGGCGGCAACGGGCGCCGCGACCGGAGCCGGGGCAGCGGCGTAGACCGGCTGGGCGGCCATGGCCTTGTTGCTGTGACGGCTGATGCGCACGGACTCTTCGCCCTCGCGGATCTCCAGCTCGTCGATCCCGGACTCTTCCAGCAGTTCGATCAGTTTCTTGACTTTACGGATATCCATTAATCATCAACTCCCAAGGGTGAGGTCAGGGGCGTTCAAGGTGTTCCAGTGCCGCGTCCAGGGCCAGGCGGTAGCCGGTGGCGCCCAGACCGCAGATCACTCCCACGGCTACGTCGGAGAAGTAGGAGTGATGGCGGAAAGGTTCTCGTTTGTGCACGTTGGACAGGTGCACTTCGATGAATGGGATGCTCACTGCGAGCATCGCGTCACGTAGCGCGACACTTGTATGCGTGAAAGCGGCCGGATTGATCAGGATGAAGTCCACGCCCTCGTTGCGCGCAGCGTGGATCCGCTCGATCAGTTCGTACTCGGCGTTGCTCTGCAGGTGCATCAGGTGGTGCCCGGCTTCGCGGGCGCGGCGCTCCAGGTCCTGGTTGATCTCGGCCAGGGTGGTGGCGCCGTACTTGTCGGGCTCGCGGGTCCCCAGCAGGTTGAGGTTGGGACCGTGCAGGACGAGCAAGGTGGCCATGGGCTGTCTTCCTTATTGGGGCCAGGCGGGACCGTGAAGGATAGTCGTGACTGTCCCTGTGTCGCCAGTAGTCGACACGATGCCCGCAGATTGCGGCAGATTTATGAAGTTCCGCTTATTGACGCGAGCCGGCGCGGGCCAGGTGGTCGGCGAACGCGGCGGCGTGGATCTCTCCTACGACACGCAGATCGGCCCATTCGTCACCGTTCGCCCCGAAGAACAGCAGGGCCGGCGGGCCGAACAGCTTGTAGCGGTCCAGCAGGGCGCGCTGCTCGGCGGTGCTCTCGGTCATGTCGAAGCGCACCAGGCGGTAACGGCCCAGCTGCGCGGTGACCTCCGGCGCGGTGAGCACCTCGCGCTCGATCACCTTGCAACTGATGCACCAGTCCGCGTACCAGTCCAGCAGCAGCGGTTGCCCGGCGGCCTTGGCGGCGGCCTGGGCGGCCTCAAGCTCGGCCGGCGTCTTCACGGTGATCCAGGCACCGGCGGCTGCCGTGGCCTGGGGAGCGCCGGCCACGCCGGCACGGCCCAGCGGGCGCAGCGGATCGGCCTCGCCCTTGAGCGCGCCGACCCAGGTGGCGCCGGCGTAGACCAGCAGCACCAGCCCGGCGAGTTGCGCCAGGCGCTGGCGCGGGGATTTGGGGCCGAACTCCAGGGTGCCGAGGAACAGCGCCACCCCGGCAGCCAGCAGGCCCCACAGGGCCAGGCTCAGCGAGCCCGGCAGCACCCGCTCCAGCAGCCACACCGACACCGCCAGCAGCAGCACGCCGAAGGCATTGCGCACTGCCACCATCCACGGGCCGGAGCGCGGCAGCAGCGCGCCGCCACCCACCGCGAAGAGCACCAGCGGGGTGCCCATGCCGAGGCCCAGCAGGAACAGCTTCAGGCCGCCGCCCAGGGCATCGCCGCTGGCACTGATATAGAGCAGGGCGCCCGCCAGCGGGGCGGAGACGCAAGGAGAGACCAGCAGGCTGGACAGTACCCCCAGCGCTGCCGCACCCCAGATCGAGCCGCCCTGGGTGCTGCCGGCCAGGCGGTCCAGCGGGCCGGCGAGGAAGCCCGGCAGGCGCAGTTCATACAGGCCGAACATGGCCAGGGCGAACACCGCGAAGAAGGCCGCGAAGGGCACCAGCACCCAGGCCGATTGCAGGCGCGCCTGCAGGTTCAGCTCGGCGCCGAACACGCCCATCAGCGCGCCCAGCACGGCGAAGCAGGCCGCCATCGGCAGCACGTAGGCCAGCGACAGCACCAGGCCCCGGCCGCCGCCCACCTGCCCGCGCAGCACCACGCCGGAGAGGATCGGCAGCATCGGCAGCACGCAGGGGGTGAAGGTCAGGCCCAGCCCGGCGAGGAAGAACAGCGCCAGCTCGTGCCAGCTCCAGCCCTGCCCGTCGCTCGGCACCGCACCGTCCGGCGTGGCGGCGGACGCGGCGCCGATCTGCAGCGTCTCGGTTTCCGGCGGGTAGCACAGGCCCTTGTCGGCACAGCCCTGGTAGGTCACCAGCAGCTTGAAGGGGCGCTGTTGCGGGTTGTTCAGCGGCAGGTCGACGTCGAGGACCTCGTAGTACACCTCCACGTCGCCGAAGTAGTCGTCGGTCTTGTGCTTGCCCGCCGGCAGTTGCGCCGCGCCCAGGCCGACATCGGCCGGCTCGGTGCGGAACTGGAAGCGGTGCTTGTAGAGGTAGTAGCCCTCGGCGTTGGTGAAGCGCAGCTTGATCGCCGTGGGTGAACTCTCCACCAGGCTGAGGCGGAAGGCCTCGCGCACCGGGAGGAAGTCCTGGCTGTTGTTCAGCGGGGCGCCGAGGGTGGCGCTGGGGCGGCCGTCCAGCAGCCCGGCGACGGCGGGCAGGGTGGCCAGTAGCAGGATGAGGGTCAGCAGACGACGCATGGGACACTCGGCAGGCAAAGGTGCCGGGCATGATAACGGAGCCGGTCCGCGCCCGGCAGGCCGATCCTGTAAGCGGCTTTCTCACCGCGCCGAAAGGTCATGCGCCGTCCCCTTGGGCGCGCCGCCTGCGCCCGGGGCGCGACACGTCGCCGCAGGCCGGCGGGTTTCGACGGCCTGCTAGACGCGGAAGGCCTGCACCGCCTGGTTAAGCTCGCCGCCCAGCTGCAGCAGCTGCTCCGCCTGGTCGCGGCTGCGGCCGATGTGGCGCAGGTTGTCGTCGCCCTGCTGGTGGATCTGCTCGCTGTAGCCACGGATCTCGCTCACCGCGCCGCTCTGGTTGGCGGTGGCCTCGGCGATCTGCCCGGCGGTGCTGGCGATGGTGCGGATGGCGTCGACGATCTCGTCCAGCGCCCCGTCTGCCGCGGCGGCGCGGGTGGCGGTGGCCTCGGCGTGCTCCACCTGGGCGCGCATGCCCTGCACCGACTGGTGGGCGGCGGTCTGCAGGCGGCCGATGAGTTCCTGGATCTCCCCGGTGGCGCCGGCGGTGCGTTGCGCCAGGGTGCGCACCTCGTCCGCCACCACCGCGAAGCCGCGCCCCTGCTCGCCGGCGCGGGCCGCTTCGATGGCCGCGTTCAGCGCCAGCAGGTTGGTCTGCTCGGCGATGCCGCGGATCACCGTCAGCACGCTCTCGATGGTGGCCGACTCCTGGGCCAGGCGCTCGATGGCGCTGGCGTTGTTCTGCACCTCGCCCACCAGCGTGCGCATGCCGGTCAGGCTCTGGCCGATGATGCGCTGGCCCTGTTCCACCGCACGGCCGGCCGCGTGGCTGGCGTCGGCGGCGTGGGCCGCGTCACCGGCCACCTGCTGGATGGTGGCCTCCAGTTCGCCCAGGGCATCGCGGATCTGCCCGGTGCCCACCGCCTGGCGTTCGGCGCCGTCGTGCAGGCCGCCGTTGAGGCCGGCCAGGGTGTGGCTGCTGCTCAGCACCTGCTCGGCGTGGTGGCGGATGGTGCCCACCAGGTCGCCCAGGTAGGCCCGCAGGCGCGCCAGGGAGCCCTCGATGCCGCGCAGGTCGTCGATGCGTGAATCCAGGTGGATGGGCTGGCTGAAGTCCCCGGAGGCCCAGTGGGACAGCGCCTGCATCAGGCGCCCGAGCACCCGGGTGAGGTTGCGCTGGATGCGGTCCACCGCCAGGGCGATGAGCAGGATCAGGCCGATCATCAGCCCCTGCATCAGCCGCACCTCGCCCTGGATGCGGCCGTGCTCGGCGCGCACCAGGGGCTCCAGGGCTGTCAGGGCCTGGCGCAGGTCGTCGAGGCGGGCGCGGGTGGCCTTGGCCAGTTCGGCGCGGTTGGCGATCAGCTGGCGGGTGCGCTGCAGTTCGGCCGGGTAGCGGCCAACCAGGCTGGACAGCTCGCGCTTGAGGGCGACGCCACGGTCCTCGGCGGCCTTCTGCTCGCCCTGGTCGGCCAGGCCCATCATCGCCGCGAAGTCGTCGGAGGCGGACTGGCTCTGCTCGGCCACGCCCAGCAGGGGCAGGGCATCGAGGCGGGCGGATTCCTGGCCGAGGGCGGCCAGTTCGCGTTCCACGTCGGCCGCCAGTTCGTCACGGCCGCTTTCCACCAGCTTGGCGCGGGCGTGGGCCAGACGCGTCAGGTGCTGGGAGGCCGCCAGCAGCGGCGCCCGGTAGTCCGCCGCGTGGGCCGGGTCGCCGGCGTCGGCATAGTGCGCCAGTTGCTCCAGTGCCCCGTCCAGCTCGCGCTCGGCCTGGATCAGCAGGCCCTGCGGGTCACCGGCCAGCTTGCCGGCGGCCAGGAGCTGCTCGGCCGCAAAGGTGCGCAGCGGGTCGATGCCGCCGCGCAGGGTGCTGGCCAGCTCCGGCGGCAACTGCTGCAGGCGCTGGTCCAGGTCGTCCAGGCCCTGGGTGGCGGCACTGTGGCGCAGGGCATCACCGCTGGCGAGGTAGGCCTCGATGTTGTCGCTGACGTCCCGCTGCACGCGCTGCGCCAGGTCCAGGTACAGCTCCATCACCTGGTAGGGGCGTTCCAGGGCGCGCTGGGACCACCACAGCGTGGCGCCCAGGGCCAGGCACACGGTGACGAGAAGAAGGGTATTGAGGTTGGTGAGCTGCTTCAGGCGCATGGGGGCCTCGACCTACAACGAACAGGACGGCGGACCCCGACGATATTTCGATTCGATTGCGGCTTGATGACAGCGTGACCTGCGTCACGCTGCGGGACGGCTCAGCGAAACAGCTCGACGCGGTTGCGGCCGCTGCGCTTGGCCTGGTAGAGCGCCTCGTCGGCGCGCTTGGAGAGGGTGTTGCTGTCGATGTCGTCGCTCAGCTCGGCGATGCCGCAGCTGAAGGTGCAGGACAGGTCGTGGGGCTGGGCCGGGTAGCGGATCTCGGCGAAGCGCTGGCGGATCTCGTCCAGCACCCGCTGGGCGGCTTCCAGGTCGGTGTCCGGCAGCACCACGGCGAACTCCTCGCCGCCGTAGCGGCCGATGTGGTCGCTCTTGCGCAGGCGCTGCTTGAGGAACAGCGCGAGGCTCTTGATCACCCGGTCGCCCATGGGGTGGCCGTAGGTGTCGTTGACCTTCTTGAAGTGGTCGATGTCGAGCATCGCGAAGCACAGCGGCCGGCCATCGCGGCGCGCGCGGGAGCGGGCGTCCTCCAGCAGCTGCAGGGTGTGGGTGTGGTTGAACAGCCCGGTTAGGCTGTCACGCACCATCCGCGCCTTCAGGCTGCGGGCACGCTTGGCGCGGGTGCGCACGGTGGCGATCAGGTGGCGCGGCTTGATCGGCTTGGTGAGGAAGTCGTCACCGCCCTCGCTCATCGCGTCGAGCTGCTTGTCCAGGTCGTCCTCGGCCGACAGGTAGATGATCGGCACGCTGACGTAGCGCTCGTTCTGGCGGATCACCTTGGCCAGCTCGGTGCCAAGGCACTCGGGCATGTACATGTCGAGGATGATCAGGTCCGGCTGGAACTCCGCCAGGGCCGCCATCGCCTGCACCGGCTCGGTGATGGCGCGGGTGACGATGCCGGCGCTGTTCAGGGTCATCTCGGTGTGCATCGCCTGGGCGCGGGAGTCGTCCACCACCAGCACCCGGTAGGGCTCGTAGTGGGCGGTGCGGGTCAGGGTCTCGATGCGCTCCAGCAGGCTGGAGGCGTCCAGCGTGCCGGTGTAGAACTCCTGCCCCCCGGCGCGCACGGCGGCCAGGCGGGTCGGGGTGTCGGTGTCGTCGTGGCTGAAGAACAGCACCGGCAGCTTGTGCTCCAGGCCCTTCTGCGCTTCCCACGCCAGTTCCAGGCCCATGCCGGTGCCGGCGAAGTCCACTTCCATGACGATGGCCGACGGGTGCCGCTCGGCCATGGCCGCGCGGAAGGCGTTGGCGTCGTTGCAGGTCTGCGCCGAGAGGCCGAAGAACTCCATCTGCTGGGCCAGGCGTGCGGCGCGCTCGCCGTCCTGCAGAGCCAGGTAGACCGGCTTGCGCAGGGGCGGCAGGAAGGTCTGTTCGAGCTGGTCGCCATGGCGCAGCCCGGTGCGCGACAGGCGCTGCATCAGCTGGCTCAGCTCGGTGATCAGTTCGCTGGACAGGCGCCCACGGTTGGCCTGGATGCCCACCAGGCAGGCTTCGATGCTCTGGGCCAGCTGGCTGTGTTCGGGCTGTTCGAAGCGCTGGGCATAACGCTGCAGGAGGGTGTTGGCCTCGGTCAGCTCGGTGAGGTCGGACTCCCGCCACTCGCTGCGCTGCAGCCGCTGCCAGACCTCCAGAAGATGGCGCGCCTGGTGGATCACCCGTTGGGCGAAATAGGTCTTCAGGCGATCGCGGCTCGGATCTTCGGGTTCGGTCATGACGGGCTTCTGGGCTTCTGGTCGTTTTCTGGACGAAATCCGACCTGGATGGTGGCGCTATGCTAGCACCTCGTTGCAGCCGTGCCAGTACCGCCGATCCCTTGGCGCCAACCTTTTCTCCGGGAGTGCCACTGGGTCACAGCGCGAATGTGCGCATCGTCTCAACACCTTGTCACCGGCCCACTCTTGGTTTGGCCATTGGGCGCTGGCAAGGTCGCTCGCTTCACTTATAGTGCGAGGCCGGCGGCACCCTTGCGCAAGGGCGCTGTCGAAACTTGCCGAACGGATGAGTGAAGGACATAGCCATGCTGGACTGGAAGAAGCGTGCGGGCCAGGCACGAGATCGCGTCGATGATTCGGTGGACGATGTCCGCAGCTACCTGGGAGGCATCTGGGTCAGCCGCGCCCTCGGCGCCCTGCTCGGCATCTACCTGGTGGGAGCGGGTGTGGTGGGCTGGTACTGGAGCCAGGAGCCCGAGCTGTTCCCCGTGCAGCAGAATGCCCAGGCGGCGGCCGAACGCGCCCAGCGCAAGCTGGTCACCGGCTACACCACGGTCGAGACCCTAAAACAGGTGGCTCAGACCCTGCTGGACAAGCCCGGCGGCTACCTCTCCAACGACCTGGCCCCGCCCGGTATCTGGCTGGACAACATGCCCAGCTGGGAATACGGCGTACTGGTACAGGTTCGCGACCTGACCCGCGCCCTGCGCAAGGACTTCGCCCGCTCCCAGTCGCAGTCCACCGAGGACGTCGACCTGGCGCGCGCCGAGCCGCGCTTCAACTTCGACAACAAGAGCTGGGCCCTGCCCGCCTCCGAGACCGAGTACCAGGAAGGCATCCGCTCCCTGGACCGCTACCTGGCCCGGCTCTCCGACCCGAGCCAGCCCGGCGCCCAGTTCTATACCCGCGCCGACAACCTCAACAACTGGCTGGGTGACGTCGCCACCCGCCTGGGCTCGCTGTCCCAGCGCCTGTCCGCCAGCGTCGGCCGGGTCCGCCTGAACACCGATGTGAAGGCCCAGGACGGGCAGGAAGGCGTGGTGCCCAAGATGAGCGAGGAGATCGTCGAGACGCCCTGGCTGCAGATCGACAACGTCTTCTATGAGGCCCGTGGCCAGGCCTGGGCGCTGTCCCACATCCTGCGTGCCATCGAAGTGGACTTCGCCGACGTACTGGCCAAGAAGAACGCCACCATCAGCGTGCGGCAGATCATCCGCGAGCTGGAGGCCGCCCAGGAGCCCCTGTGGAGCCCCATGGTGCTCAACGGCAGCGGCTACGGCGTACTCGCCAACCACTCGCTGGTGATGGCCAACTACATCTCCCGCGCCAACGCCGCCGTGATCGACCTGCGCCAGCTGCTGGAGCAGGGTTGATGGCCCTCGACCCGCGCGAGGCGGCCCACCGCGCCGCCTCCGACGCCGAGCGGGTGGCCTGGGTCGACGAGCAGGACCGCCTCCTCGGCGGCCTGCCCCGGGCCGAGCTGCGCGAGCGCGGGCTGGTTTCCCGTGGCACCTTCATCCTCCTGTTCAACAGCGCCGGCCAGCTCTGCGTGCATCGCCGCACCCTGAGCAAGGCGCTGTACCCGGGCTACTGGGACGTCGCCGCCGGCGGCATGGTCCAGGAAGGGGAGGACTACGCCCTCTCCGCCGCTCGTGAGCTGGAGGAAGAACTCGGCATCGCCGGCGTGCCCCTGCGCGAGCATGGGCGCTTCTACTTCGACGAGCCGGGCAACCGGCTCTGGGGCGCGGTGTTCTCCGCCGTGTCCGACGCGCCCCTGCGGCTGCAGCCGGAAGAGGTGATGGAGGCGCGATTCATGAGCCTCGACGAGGCCCAGGCGCTGGAGAACTGCTGCCCGGACTCGCTCAAGGCGTTGCGTCTTTATCTGGCGTCGCTCTAAGCCCGCTGTAGCTGGCAGCTCAACGCCCTCCTCATTCAAGGCGCCGATGCGCACATCCAGGCTATTAGGGGCTGGAAGGGTGGGGCGGGGACAACCGCCCCTTCAGGAGGCCGAGTGGAGTCGGTGCAACGGGGGTTGAGCGGCATGGATGCCGCGAGAGGCGCGATCTGGCCATGGATGGCCAGTCGCGCCGTGCCCCCCCCCGGGGCACCGATGGAGCGAGGGAAGTCCCGCGCAGCGGGACCCGGATGCAGGGGCGAGCCTTTTTGGTTTCTTTTTTGGCGACTGAAAAAAGAAACTCGCCAGGCAAGGCGAAACAGAAAACATCCGCAAAACTCGATAATCAGCTTGGCGCCACAGGTTCCCTTCGCGCCGTACCGCCCGAAATACCCCTTGAAACCCCCGCCCGGCGCGGGTTTGTGCAATATCCCGGACCCTTTCGTGCACGATGCCGAACAGGGTCGCCAATCTGACGATCAATGGCGCAAATTCGCACTTAGCATTCGCCGCGAATACTGCTAAATTGCGCCGCCTTTCAACCCCGGCTTCCCGGCCGGGGCTGCGCTGCCCCTGCCAGAGTGGGGCTTCGCGGTCGGCCCCCGCCGACCAGTCGCTATCCTGACCCCTACGAGGAAAGCCGGTGGTCAAGAAAGCTTCGTCCTTTGCCGCCCTCGGCGGCCTGGTGTACTCCACCGACAGCGGCCGGCACTGCCCGGACTGCGCCCAGCCCATCGACGCCTGCACCTGCAAGCAAGCCACCGTGCCCGCCGGCGACGGCATCGCGCGCGTTCGCCGCGAAACCAAGGGCCGGGGTGGCAAGACCGTCACCACCGTCAGCGGCGTGCCGCTGGCCGGCGACGAGCTGAAGGAGCTGGCCAGCGCGCTCAAGCGCCGATGTGGCACCGGCGGTGCGCTCAAGGACGGCGTGATCGAGATCCAGGGCGACCACGTGGACCTGCTGCTCGACGAGCTCGCCAAGCGCGGCTTCAAGGCCAAGAAATCCGGCGGCTGAGCCACGGCTTTCTAAACTGACCGTCATCGCCACGGTCAACACTCCAACGTCATACGACCGCTTTAACCTGCCCACGCCTGCCCGGTACGTCCCGGCGGGTTCGGCTCTTTTCATCCCACAGGGGGAACACGATGTCTGCACGACGCACGCGCAAGGACGATGGCAGCCGCTGGACCGTAGCGGACAGCCGCAGTGTCTACGGGATCCGCCATTGGGGTGCCGGTTTCTTCGCCATCAACGAGGCCGGGCGCGTCGACGTGCGTCCCAGCGGCCCGTCCAGCGAACCGGTGGACCTGCACGACCTGGTCGGCAACCTGCGCGAGGCGGGCCTGTCCCTGCCGCTGCTGGTGCGCTTCCCCGGCATCCTCCAGTCGCGCGTGCGCCAGCTCACCGGCGCCTTCGACGCCAACATCGCGCGGCTGGAGTACCAGAACCGCTACACCGCCCTGTACCCCATCAAGGTCAACCAGCAGGAAGCGGTGGTGGAGAACATCATCGCCACCCAGAACGTCTCCATCGGCCTGGAAGCCGGCTCCAAGCCCGAGCTGATGGCCGTGCTGGCGCTCGCCCCCAAGGGCGGCACCATCGTCTGCAACGGCTACAAGGACCGCGAGTTCATCCGCCTGGCGCTGATGGGCCAGAAGCTCGGCCACAACGTCTTCATCGTCATCGAGAAGGAGTCGGAGGTGGAGTTCGTCATCGAAGCCGCCGCCGAGCTGAAGGTCGCGCCCCAGGTCGGCCTGCGCGTGCGCCTGTCGTCCCTGGCCTCCTCCAAGTGGGCCGACACCGGCGGCGAGAAGTCCAAGTTCGGCCTCTCCGCCGCCCAGCTGCTGTCGGTGGTCGAGCGCTTCCGCAAGGCCGGCCTCGACCAGGGCGTGCGCCTGCTGCACTTCCACATGGGCTCGCAGATCGCCAACCTGGCCGACTACCAGCACGGCTTCAAGGAAGCCATCCGCTACTACGCCGAACTGCGCAGCCTCGGCCTGCCGGTGGACCACATCGACGTCGGCGGCGGCCTGGGCGTGGACTACGACGGCACCCACTCGCGCAACGCCAGTTCCATCAACTACGACATGGACGACTACGCCGGCGTGGTGGTGGGCATGCTCAAGGAGTTCTGCGACGCCCAGGGCCTGCCGCACCCGCATATCTTCTCCGAGAGCGGCCGCGCCATGACCGCGCACCACGCCGTGCTGGTGATGCAGGTCACCGACGTCGAGCGCCACAACGATGCCGTACCGGTGGTGGACGACAGTGAGGAGCAGCCCGAGATCGTCCGCTGGCTGCTCGACCTGCTCGGCCCGACCGACACCGAGATGGTCACCGAGACCTACTGGCGCGCCACCCACTACATCGGCGACGCCGCCGCGCAGTACGCCGAAGGCAAGCTGACCCTGGCGCAGAAGGCCCTGGCCGAGCAGACCTACTTCGCCATCTGCCGCCGCCTGCACAACCAGCTCAAGGCCCGCCAGCGCTCCCACCGCCAGGTGCTCGACGAGCTGAACGACAAGCTGGCCGAGAAGTACATCTGCAACTTCTCCGTGTTCCAGAGCCTGCCGGACACCTGGGCCATCGGCCAGGTGCTGCCGATCATCCCGCTGCAGCGCCTCGACGAAGAGCCCCTGCGCCGCGCCGTGCTGCAGGACCTGACCTGCGACTCCGACGGCAAGATCAAGCAGTACGTCGACGAGCAGAGCATCGAGACCAGTATGCCGGTGCACGATGTGCGCGAAGGCGAGGACTACCTCCTGGGCGTGTTCCTGGTGGGCGCCTACCAGGAGATCCTCGGCGACATGCACAACCTGTTCGGCGACACCGACTCGGTGAACGTCTACCAGCGCGAAGACGGCAGCGTGTACCACGCCGGCATCGAGACCCACGACACCATCGAGGACATGCTGCGCTACGTGCACCTGTCCCCCGAGGAGCTGATGGCCCTCTACCGCGACAAGGTGGCCAGCGCCAAGCTCAGCCCCCGCGAGCGCACCCACTACGTGGACGCCCTGCGCCTGGGCCTGACCCGCTCCTCCTACCTGTCGTCCTGATCGCCCCGCGCCCCGAAAAGCCCCGGCCCATGCCGGGGCTTTTTCATTCCGCCGCCAGCCAGGACGAAGCCAACGTAGCCCGGGCTTCAGCCCGGGAGCGGAGTTATCCCCAGGGCCCATGCGCCAGGAATCGGTGGATGAAAAGAGCGTCATCCCCCCCTAAGCGAGCCTCCACCCCCTGCCGCCCCGTAGGGTGTATCGCGCTTCATCGACCCACCGTCTCGTCGCCAGAACGGGGTGAGTCCGTAGGATGCGGTGAGCTCGGCGAACCGCATCAATCCACGCCCAACCCGCGATGATGGGCTTCGCACAGCTCAGCCCATCCTACGGGTGCCATGGCGCCGTCCGGTGAGCGCCGGTCCACCTTCTGTTGCGCAGGTTTCGGGTGTTATCCCCAGGATCTGGGTGCCGGTAATCGGTGGATGAAAAGAGCGTCATCCCCCCTACGTGAGCCTCCACACTCGCCACCCCGTAGGGCGTATCGCGCTTCATCGATCCACCGTTCGGCACGAGCTTGAGGCAGTCCGTAGGATGCGGTGAGCTCGGCGAACCGCATCAATCCACGTCCGGCCCACCATGATGGGCTTCGCACAGCTCAGCCCATCCTACGGGTGCCTTGGCGCCGTCCGGTGAGCGCCGATCCACCTTCTGTTGCGCAGGTTTCGGGTGTTATCCCCAGGGTCTGGGTGCCGGTAATTGGTGGTTGGGTCGCACTTCATCGATCCACCGTCTCGTCGCCGGAACGGTGTGAGTCCGTAGGATGCGGTGAGCTCGGCGAACCGCATCAATCCACGCCCAGCCCGCGATGATGGGCTTCGCACAGCTCAGCCCATCCTACGGGTGCCTTGGCGCCATCCGGTGAGCGCCGATCCACCGTCCGGCACGGGCTTGAGGTAGAAGCGGTGGGCTGAAGCCCACCCAACGGTTGGGTGTTTACCCGGTCGCTTCGACGGCGGCCCGCAATCGCTGGGCCAGGTGCCGGGCCTCGTCGGGGGTGGCGATGTTGGTGAAGCCCAGCGCCAGCCCCGGCGCGCCTCGGCTCTCCAGGCGCCAGCGCGACAGCGGCACCACCGCCAGCCCCGCCTGGCGGGCGCGCTGGGCGATGGTGGTGTCGTCCTGGCCGTCCGCCAGGTAGGCCAGCAGGTGCATGCCGCCGGCCTGCTGGTCGATCCGCAGGCCCTCGCCAAACGCGGCCAGCAGCGCCTCCCGCGTGTGGGCGCGGCGCTCGGCGTAGAGGCTGCGCATGCGCTTGAGGTGGCGGGCGAAATGCCCCTGCTCGATGAAGTCCGCCAGGGCCGCCTGCATCAGCTCCGGGCAGCCGCTGGGGAACAGCCGCGCACTCTGGCGGAAGGCCTCCACCTGCGCCGCCGGCACCACCAGGTAGGCCATGCGCAGGCCGGGGTAGAGCACCTTGCTCAGGGTCCCGGCGTAGAGCACCCGGCCGGCCTCATCCAGGCTCTTCAGCGCCGGCAGCGGGCGGCCGTGGTAGCGGTACTCGCTGTCGTAGTCGTCCTCGATGATCCAGGCCTCGGCCCGGCGCGCCCAGTCCAGCAGGGCCAGGCGGCGGGGCAGGGACAGCGCCACCCCGGTAGGGCTCTGGTGGGTCGGGGTGACCAGGGCGAAGCGAGCGTCGGCGGCCCGCCGGCAACCGGCCTCCACCACCAGCCCCTCGCCGTCCACCGGCACCGGCACGCAGTCCAGCGGCAGCGCCGCGAGCATCTCGCGGGCGTGGTGATAGCCCGGGTCCTCCAGCCAGATGCGGTCCCCCGGGCGCATCAGCGTGCGCTGCACCAGCGCCAGGCTGGCGAGGTGGCCGGTGGTGATGAACACCTGCTCGGGCGAGCAGCGGATCCCCCGGGACACCCCCAGGTACGCCGCCAGGCTTTCCCGCAGCGGCCGGTGGCCCACCGGGTCGGGCGTCATCATCGCCGGGCCGGACAGGGCCCGCAGGTGGCGTTGCACCAGGCGCGTCCACAGCTTGCGGGGGAAGGCGTCCAGGGCCGGCAGGCCAAGCTGGAACGGCTCCAGCCGGGGCGCCTCGGCTGGCGCCGCCGTGCGGGCCGGCCCCGGTGTGGCCGGGCGTTCCGGCAGGCTGCCGCCCAGGCGCGGCGACACCCGCGTGCCGGCCGGGCCGTGGGCCTCCGCATAGCCCTCGCCGATCAGCATCTGGTACGCCGCCTCCACCGTGCCCCGCGCCAGGTTCAGCTCGCTGGCCAGGGCCCGCAGCGAGGGCAGCCGCGCCCCCGGGGCCAGGCGGCCCTGCTCGATGGCCTCGCGCAGGCGTTGGTAGAGCTGCAGGAACAGCGGCGTATCGAGGGTGCGGTCCAGCGACGGGCGGGTGGTCATGGCCTGGTCATTTCCTCGAATCTTGGCTCTGTAGGCTGGGACATGGGCGCCCTAGAGTAGCGCCCAACCACTCACCGGACAGCCCCCATGAGCGACGCCCCCCTGCAGTTGCACCACCTCGAAGCGGACGAACCCGCCCTGCGCGCGGCCTTCGGCCTGATGCACCAGCTGCGCCCGCGCCTGGCCGATGCCGACGCCTTCGTCCAGCGTGTCGCCCGGCAGCGCCAGCAGGGCTACCGGCTACTGGCCGCCAGCCAGGACGGCCGCCTGCTCGGGCTGGCCGGCTACCGCACCCTGGACAACCTGATCCACGACCGCTTCGTCTACGTCGACGACCTGGTCACCGCCGAAGAGGCCCGCAGCCAGGGCGTCGGCGCCGCGCTGCTGGCGGAGGTGGAGCGGCTGGCGCGCGCCGACGGGTGCGCCAAGCTGGTGCTGGACACCGCCTTGGCCAACGCCCTGGCCCAGCGTTTCTACTTCCGCCAGGGCCTGCTCGCCTCCGGCCTGCACTTCAGCCGTTTTCTCACCTGACCGGAGGACCCCATGCCCCGAACCCTGCTCATCGACTGCAGCCCCAACGGCGAAGCCTCCCTCGGTGGCCGACTGGCCCGCGAGATGGCCGAGCGCCTGCAACCGCGCAGCGACTTGCAGCTGCGCGACCTGGTGGCCGAACCGCTGCCGCCTTTGACCGGCGACTACGCCCGCGCCCTGATGACCCGCGCCGCGAAGGACGACCCCGCCTTCGCCGTATCGGAAACCCTGGTGCGCGAAGTGGAGGCCGCCGACCACCTGCTGATCGCCACCCCCATGCACAACTACATGGTGCCGGCCTGCCTCAAGCTCTGGCTCGACTACGTGGTGCGCATCCAGCGCACCTTCACCCTGCGCAACGGCACCAAGGAAGGGCTGCTGGAAGACCGGCCCTGCTTCGTGGTCATCAGCTCCGGCGGCACCTACCTGGGCGCGCGGGCCAGCCAGGCCGACTTCCTCACCCCCTACCTGCGCCACATCCTCGGGGTGATCGGCCTGCACCACGTCGAATTCTTCCACCTCCAGGGCCTCGCCCAGGGCCCCGAAGCCGTCGCCCAGGCCGAGCAGCAGATCCGCGCCCGGCTGGACACCCACCCCTACTTCAACCCCATCGGAGTTTTCCCATGAGTGCACTCAGACTGCCGTTCAGCGAACTGTCCCCCCGTGTCTACCAAAGCCTGCTCAGCGCCAAGAACGCCCTGCAGGACAGCCCCCTGGGCAACGCCCTGATCGAACTGGTGTACCTGCGCATCTCGCAGATCAACGGCTGCGCCTTCTGCCTGGAGATGCACAGCCGCGCCCTGCGCGCCGGCGGCGAGCAGCAGGCGCGCCTGGATGCCCTGGCCGGCTGGCGGGTGAGCGGGTTGTACAGCGAGCGCGAGCGCGCCGCGCTGGAATGGGCCGAGTCGCTGACCCGGCTGGAAGGCAGCGGCGCCCCCGACTCGGCCTACGAGCCGCTCAAGGCGCATTTCAGCGACACCGAGATCAGCGACCTCAGCTTCGTCTGCGCTCTGATGAACGCCTTCAACCGGCTGGCCGTGGGGATGCGCCTGTAAGGGCTCAGCCGATCACCCCGAAGCCCCGCGCCATCAGCGCGCCCAGCAGCGGCAGCACCAGCAGCAGGGTCAGCTCGGCGCGCAGGGTGATCACCAGCAGCTTGCCGGTGCGCGGCGACAGCACCGGCACCTGGCCGGCCTTGATGCTGTTGCGCCAGCCGAGGAACACCACCGTGGGGAAGGTGGAGAGCAGCGCCACCAGCACGAACAGCCCGGCCTTGGCGTGGAACAGGCTGTTGTGCAGGTAGTAGGCGCTGCCCTTGCCGAACCACAGCACCCGCGCCAGCCCCGTGGCCAGCACCAGGCTGGCGGTGATGCCGTAGGCGATGTCGATGCGCATCAGGCTGCGGGCCCGGTCCAGGTCCAGCGGCAGCTTGAACAGGCGGTGCTCCAGCACCAGCAGCGCGAACAGCAGGAAGATCGACAGGTAATGCAGGTAGGCAGCGATCGCGTCGGCCATGACAGGCTCCTTCAGGGTGCAGGGGAGGGGGAAGCGTTCGAGGGCGCAGGCGCCCCCGCGAACCAGGCATCGCGCCGCTGCAGGCGCCAGGCCAGGCCCGCCAGGCTGAGGCCGCGCAGCGCCATGAAGCCCAGGAAGGCCAGCCACAGCCCGTGGTTGCCCAGGCCCGCCAGGGCCAGCCCCAGCGGCAGGCTCAGCAGCACCGCCAGCAGCATCGCGTTGCGCATCTCGCGGGCGCGGGTGGCGCCGATGAACAGGCCGTCCAGCAGGTAGCTCCACACCGCCACCAGCGGCAGCAGCGCCAGGTAGGGCAGGTAGCGGTGGGCCACCGCGCGCACCTCGGCGATGTCGCTCTGCAGGTCGATGAACAGCCCGCCGCCGAGCAGGAAGAACAGCGCAAAGCCCAGGCTGGCGATCAGCGACCAGCTCCCCGCCACCACCAGGGCCCGGCGCAGCTCCGCGCGGTTGCCGGCGCCGATGGCGTGGCCGCACAGGGCCTCCACCGCGTGGGCCAGGCCGTCCAGCGCATAGGCGGTCACCAGCAGGCCGTTGAGCAGCAGCGCGTTGGCCGCCACCGTGGCATCGCCCAGCCGCGCGCCCTGCACCGTGAGCAGGAAGAACACCAGCTGCAGCGCCAGGGAACGGATGAAGATGTCGCGGTTCACCGCCAGCAGCGGCCGCCAGCTGGCCCAGCGGCGCAAGGCACCCGCCACGATGCGCCCCGGGTGGCGCCGCAGCGCGCCCCGGGTCAGCGCCAGGCCGATCAGGGCGCCGAACCACTCGGCCGTCACCGCCGCCTTGGCCGCGCCGGCCACGCCCCAGTCCAGCCCGAGCACGAACCACAGCGCCAGGGCGATGTTCGCCAGGTTGGTCCCCAGCAGGATCGCCAGCGGTGCCCGGGCGTTCTGGGTGCCGAGGAACCAGCCCACCAGCGCGTAGTTGGCCAGGGCCGCCGGCAACCCCAGCAGGCGCAGGTGGAAGAATTCGCGGGTCAGCTGGTCCAGCTCCGCCGAGGGCGCCATCAGCCCCAAGGCCAGGTGCCCGAAGGGCAGGGCCAGCAGCCCCAGGCCCAGCGCCAGGACCCCGGCCAGCAGCAGGCCCTGCAGCAGCACCTGGCGCAGCGCACCGCCATCCGCCCGTCCGGCGGCCTGGGCAGCGAAGCCGGTGGTGCCCATGCGCAGGAAACCGAGCACGCCGATCATCAGCGTGTAGAGCATGCTGCCCACCGCCACGGCGCCCAGCTGGTGGGCATGGGGCAGGTGGCCCACCACTGTGCTGTCCACCAGCGCCACCAGGGGCACGGAAACGTTGGAGAGGATCATCGGTGCGGCCAGACCCCACACCCGTCGGTGGGTGGGGCGGTGCCGCCAGGCGTCGCGAATCGGGCTCATTCTCGGGCTCCGCAAGGGCAGCGCAGTATAGCGGTGCAAGCGCGTGGGGCGTCGACTGGAGGGCGCCTCCAGAAACTGCCTGCGTGGATTGAGAGCAGACCCAAGCGGAACATTTATGCCGTCCAAAGCGTGAAGGCGGCGACTTTACTGGCATCACGGCTCGTCTATAGTTGCCGCGCGCGCAGCCGCGCGTCCCGCCCCGGAGTCACCATGTCGTCGTACAAAGGATTGTTACTGGCCCTCTCGCTGGGGCTGCTTGCCGCCTGCGATTCCTCCACCCCCGAACACACCGCCGAGAAGGCCGCCGCCGAGCCCGCTGCCCAGGTCCAGGCGCCCCGCGCGCCGGTGGACACCGCGGCGCTGGCCAAGCGCTACGCCGGCCGCGAGCTGAAGGTGGTGGACATCTCCGAAGTCCAGCTCGACGGCGCCAGCGCCCTGTCGGTGACCTTTTCCGTGCCGCTGGACCCGGAGCAGCCCTTCGCCGAGCGCCTGCACCTGGTGGACAAGGCCAGCGGCAAGGTGGATGGCGCCTGGGAGCTGGACGACAACCTCATGGAGCTGCGCCTGCGCCACCTGCAGCCCAAGCGTGACCTGGAGCTGACCATCGACGCCGGCCTGCGCGGGGTGAACGACGCCCGCCTGGCCAGCGCCAGCGTCAGCCAGCTGCGCACCCGCGACCTGCAGCCCTCGGTGGGCTTCGCCAGCCAGGGCTCGCTGCTGCCCAGCCGCCTCGCCGAAGGCCTGCCGGTGATCGCCCTCAACGTCGACGCCGTGGATGTCGACTTTTTCCGCGTGCGCCCCGCCGAGCTGCCCAAGCTGCTCGCCCGCTGGGGCCGCCGCAGCCAGATGAGCTACTGGGACAGCGACGCCCTGCTGCGCACTGCCGACCTGGTCTACTCCGGGCGCTTCGACCTCAAGCCCGCGCCCAACACCCGCGAGAACCTGCTGCTGCCCATCGCCGGCATCGAGCCGCTGAAACCGGCCGGCGTGTACCTGGCGGTGATGCGCCGCGCCGGCCGCTACAGCTACAGCAACCCCGCCACGCTGTTCACCCTGAGCGACATCGGCCTCTCCGCCCACCGCTTCGGTGGCCGCCTGGATGTCTTCGCCCAGGCCCTGGAGGGCGGCAAGCCCCAGGCCGAGGTGAACCTGCAGCTGCTCGACCCCGAAGGCACCGTGCTGGCCGAGGGCAAGACCGACGACAAGGGCCACCTGCAACTGCCGCTGACCGACAAGGGCCGCGTGCTGGTGGGCCACCAGGGTGACCAGATCAGCCTGCTGCGCCTGGACACGCCGGCCCTGGACCTGTCCGAGTTCGACATCGCCGGGCCGGCCCAGCAGCCGCTGCAGTTCTTCGTCTTCGGCCCGCGTGACCTCTACCGCCCCGGCGAGACCGTGCTGCTCAACGCCCTGCTGCGTGACCGCGACGGCCACGCCCTGGCGCCCCAGCCGGTGAACGTCGAAGTGCGCCGCCCGGACGACCAGGTCAGCCAGAGCTTCGTCTGGACCCCCGACGCCAACG
Organism: Pseudomonas sp. zfem003; assembly: GCF_032621675.1. Lineage (NCBI taxonomy): Bacteria > Pseudomonadati > Pseudomonadota > Gammaproteobacteria > Pseudomonadales > Pseudomonadaceae > Pseudomonas > Pseudomonas sp. zfem003. The sequence goes on from NZ_JAVYJG010000010.1 coordinate 100,690, forward strand.
GCCTCTACCAGCACCAGCTGGCCCTTTCGGGGGACGCCCCCACCGGCCGCTGGCAATTGCTGATCGACCTCGGCAACGGCCACAAGCAGCTCTACGAATTCCAGGTGGAGGACTTCCTCCCCGAACGCATGGCCCTGGAGATCAAGGGCAGCGACACGCCCCTGGAACCCGGCGACGTCGCCCGCTTCCAGGTGCAGGGGCGCTACCTCTACGGCGCCCCGGCTGCCGGCAACCGCCTCACCGGCCAGCTCTACGTACGGCCGCTGCGCGAAGCGGTGAAGGCACTGCCCGGCTACCAGTTCGGCTCCGTGACCGAAGAGGAGCTGAGCCAGGACGTGGAGCTGGACGAGGTCAAGCTCGACGAAGCCGGCAAGGGCGCCCTGGAGCTGGAAAGCCGCTGGGCCAGCGCCCGCTCGCCGCTGTCGCTGACCCTGCAGGCCAGCCTGCTGGAGTCCGGCGGCCGCCCCGTCACCCGGCGCCTGGAGCAGCCGGTGTGGCCCGCCGCCCGCCTGCCCGGCCTGCGCGGCGTGTTCACCGACGACCAGGTGGACATGAACGGCATGGCCGAGGTGGAACTGCTGATCGCCGACCCCGAGGGCAACAAGCTGGCTGCCCAAGGCGTCAAGGTGCGCCTGGTGCGCGAGCGCCGCGACTACTACTGGAGCTACGACGACGACGGCGGCTGGAACTACCACTACAACGAGAAATTCCTTATCAGCGACGAACGCCTGGTGGACGTCGCCGCCAATGGCACCACCCGCGTCAGCTTCCCCGTGCAGTGGGGCCCCTACCGGGTCGAGGTGGAAGACCCGCAGACCGGGATGGTCAGCAGCCTGCGCTTCTGGGCCGGCTACCGCTGGCAGGACAACACCGAGGGCGGCGCCGTGCGCCCCGACCAGGTCAAGCTGGCACTGGACAAGCCCGCCTACAACGAAGGCGACGTGGCACGCATCAGCGTCACCCCGCCAGCGGCCGGCAGCGGCTACCTGCTGGTGGAGTCCGCCGACGGCCCGCTGTGGTGGCAGAACATCGACGTGCCCGCCGAAGGCCGCACCTTCGAGGTCCCGGTGGGCCGCGAATGGGCCCGTCATGACCTCTACGTCAGCGCCCTGGTGGTGCGCCCCGGCGAGCGCAAGGAGCGGGTCACGCCCAAGCGCGCCGTCGGTCTGCTGCACCTGCCCCTGGAGCGCGCCCCGCGCAAGCTGGCGCTGACCCTGCGCGCCGCCGAGAAGATGCGCCCCAACCAGCCCCTGGCGGTGCACGTGCAAGCGAAGAACGCCGACGGCACCCCGGCGCGCCAGGCCCATGTGCTGGTGGCGGCGGTGGACGCCGGCATCCTCAGCATCACCGACTACGCCACCCCCGACCCCTTCGCCGCGCTGTTCGGCCGCAAGGCCTACGGCGCCGACCAGCTGGACGTGTACGGCCAACTGATCGAAGCCGGCCAGGGGCGCCTCGCCTCCCTGGCCTTCGGCGGTGACGCCGGCCTCGCCGCCGGTGGCAAGCGCCCGCCGAGCAAGGTGCGCCTGGTGGCCCTGCAGAGCGTGCCGGTGACCCTCGACGAGCAGGGGGAGGGCGACGTCAGCCTGGATATCCCCGACTTCAACGGCGAGCTGCGGCTGATGGCCCAGGTGTGGACCGACGAACGCTACGGCATGGCCGAAGGCAAGACCGTGGTGGCCGCGCCGCTGGTGGCCGAACTGGCCGCCCCGCGCTTCCTCGCCGGCGGTGACGAGACCAGCGTCGCCCTCGACCTGACCAACCTCTCCGGCCAGCCCCAGGCCCTGGACGTGAAGCTGGAGGCCGACGGCCTGCTGCGCCTCGCCGAGGCCCCCGCCGGGCAGACCACCCCGCTGCAACTGGCCGACGGCCAGCGCACCACCCTGCGGGTGCCGGTGCGCGCCCTCAGTGGCTTCGGCCAGGGCAGCATCCGCGTCACGGTCAACGGCCTGGCCCTGCCCGGCGAGGCCCTGGCACCGCTGACCCGTGACTGGACCCTGGGCATCCGCCCGGCCTGGCCGGCGCAGACCCGCAGCTTCCGCGCGGTGCTCAAGGGCGACAGCTGGAGCCTGCCCGCCGGCACCCTGGCGGCCTTCGAGACCATCGGCCGCGAGGCCCGGCTGTCGGTGTCCGCGCGCCCGCCGCTGAACATCGCCGAGCACATCCGCGCCCTGCGCGCCTACCCCTATGGCTGCGCCGAGCAGACCACCAGCGGGCTCTACGCCTCGCTCTACCTCGACGCCGCCACCCGCCAGCGCCTGGGCCTGGCTGACGAGCCCGACGAGCAGCGGCGCAAGGCCATCGCCATCGGCATCGAGCGCCTGCTGGGCATGCAGCGCTTCAACGGCAGCTTCGGCCTGTGGAGCAACGAGAGCGACGAGGAGCCCTGGCTGACCGCCTACGTCACCGACTTCCTCCAGCGCGCCCGCGAGCAGGGCTTCGACGTGCCCGCCGCCGCCCTCACCAAGGCCAACGAGCGCCTGCTGCGCTACCTGCAGGACCGCAACCAGATCGACGTGAACTACACCGACAACAGCGACTACAGCCGCTTCGCCGTGCAGGCCTACGCCGGCTACGTGCTGGCCCGCACCCAGCAGGCACCCCTCGGTGCCCTGCGCAGCCTGTTCGAGCGGCGTGCCGAATCGCGCTCGGGCCTGGCCCTGGTGCAACTGGCCGTGGCCCTCAAGGCCATGGGCGACCAGCCCCGCGCCGACCAGGCGCTGGAGGCCGGGCTGGCGGCCCAGGCCGTGCGTGGCGACGGCTGGTACGCCGACTACGGCAGCACCCTGCGGGACGAGGCGCTGATCCTCGCCCTGCTGGAGGAAAGCGGCCTGGCGCCGGATCAGGTCGACGCCCGCCTGTTCCCGCTGTCGGATCGCCTGGCTGGCCGTGACTGGCTGTCGACCCAGGAGCGCAACGCGCTGTTCCTCGCCGGCCGCCACCTGATCGGCAAGCCCGAGCCGGACTGGCAGGCCAGCCTGGACATCGCCGGGCAGGCCCGCACCCTGGACCGCGACCACGCCAACCTGCGCCTCGACGAGCAGGCCCTGGCCGAACCGCTGACCCTCACCAGCCGCAGCCCGGCGCCGCTGTACCAGCGCCTGACCCTGTCCGGCTACCCGACGGAGGCACCGAAGGCGGGCGGCGAGAACCTCTCGATCCAGCGCGACTACCTGGGCCTGGACGGCAAGCCTGTGGACATCCGCGACCTGCGCAGCGGCCAGCTGGTGCTGGTGCACCTCAGTGTGCAGGCCCGCGAGCGCACCCCCGACGCCCTGGTGGTGGACCTGCTGCCCGCCGGGCTGGAGCCGGAGAACCAGAACCTGGCCCACAGCGCCGCCAGCCTGCAGGACGCCAGCCAGGAAGTGCGCGGCCTGCAGGAGTCCATGCAGGGGGCGGCCATCAAGCACCAGGAGTTCCGTGACGACCGCTACGTGGCCGCCGTGGACGTCAGCGGCTACGACACCACGCACCTGCTCTACCTGGCCCGCGCCGTGACGCCCGGCACCTACCGCGTGCCGCCGCCCCAGGTGGAGTCCATGTACCGGCCGCAATGGCAGGCCCTGGGGGATGCGCCGGAGGTGATGGTGATCCACGACCGCTGATGGCCTCGCCCCCGGTCTTGGCGATGCCCTGAAGGCCGGCCCCACCCCCTTGCGGTGGCGGGGCCGGCCGTTGTCCGATGCTGCCTGGAGTGCCGTTCGTGTCGTTGCTTTCCACCTGCCACCGTGGCGCCCGCCGCCTGGCGCGGCGCCGTTGGATCAGCGTGCCGCTCCTGCTGCTGGCGCTGCTGTGGCTGGCCGACCGCCTGTTCCCGCTGCCACTCCCGGCCGACGACCGCGCGCGGGTGGTGCTGGCCGAGGACGGCACCCCGCTGTGGCGCTTCGCCGACGCCGACGGCGTATGGCGCTACCCGGTGACCCCGGAGCAGGTTTCGCCCTATTACCTGGAGGCGCTGCTCACCTACGAGGACCGCTGGTTCTACCGCCACCCCGGGGTCAACCCGCTGGCCCTGGGGCGCGCGGCCTGGCAGAACCTCAGCGGCGGCCGGGTGCTCTCCGGCGGCAGCACCCTGTCGATGCAGGTGGCGCGGCTGCTCGACCCCCACCCGCGGACCTTCACCGGCAAGTTGCGCCAGCTGTGGCGCACCCTGCAGCTGGAATGGCACCTGTCCAAGGCGCAGATCCTCACCCTCTACCTGGACCGCGCACCCTTCGGCGGCACCCTGCAGGGGGTCGCGGCGGCCAGCTGGGCCTACCTCGGCAAGCCGCCGTCGCAGCTGACCCGCGCCGAGGCCGCCTTGCTCGCGGTGCTGCCCCAGGCGCCTAGCCGCTTGCGCCCGGACCGCCACCCCGAGCGCGCCACGGCCGCGCGGGACAAGGTGCTCAAGCGCCTCGCCGACTACGGCGTGTGGCCCCAGGCGGTGGTGGACGAGGCCCTGCAGGAGCCGGTGCTGCTGGCGCCGCGCCAGGAGCCAAACCTGGCGCCACTGCTGGCGCGGCGGCTGAACCTGCCGGGCAGCCCGCCGCTGATCCGCACCACCGTCGACGCCGCCCTGCAGCGGCGGCTGGAAAGTCTGCTGCTGGGCTGGCGGGCGAAGCTGCCGGAGCGCACCTCGGCGGCGATCCTGGTGGTGGAGCACCCGAGCATGGCGGTGCGCGCCTACCTGGGGTCGGTGGAGCTGGACGACGCCCGCCGCTTCGGCCACGTCGACATGGTCACCTCGCTGCGTTCCCCCGGCTCCACCCTCAAGCCCTTCCTCTATGGGCTGGCCCTGGACGCCGGGCTGATCCATTCCGAATCGCTGCTGCAGGACGTGCCGCGCCGCTACGGCGACTACCGCCCCGGCAACTTCTCCTCCGGCTTCAGCGGGCCGGTGGCGGCCAGCGAGGCCCTGGCCACCTCCCTCAACCTGCCGGCCGTGCAGCTGCTGGAGGCCTACGGGCCGAAGCGCTTCGCCGGTGAATTGCGCAGCGCCGGCCTGCCCCTGGTGCTGCCGGCCGGCGCCGAGCCGAACCTGGCGCTGGTGCTGGGCGGCGCCGGGGCGCGGCTGGAGGACCTGGTAGGCGCCTACGCCGCCCTGGCCCGCCAGGGCCGTGCCGCCACGCCGCGCCTGCAGCCGGACGAGGGGCTGCGCGAGCGGCGCCTGCTGTCCCCCGGAGCGGCGTGGATCGTGCGGCGCATCCTCGCCGGCCAGTCCCGCCCGGACCCGGACCCCCAGGCCCCGGCGCCGCTGGGCCCGCTGCTGGCCCTGAAGACCGGCACCAGCTACGGCTTCCGCGATGCCTGGGCCATGGGCGTGGGGCCACGCTACCTGGTGGGCGTGTGGATCGGCCGCCCCGACGGCACCCCGGTGCCGGGCCAGTTCGGCCTGGCCTCGGCGGCGCCGCTGCTGATGCAGGTGCACGACGTGCTGCTCAACCGCGACGCCCAGCGCGGCGTGCTGCCCCCGGCGGACCCACGCCCGGACTCGGTGGGCATCGCGGCGATCTGCTGGCCCCTCGGCCAGCCCCTGGACCGGGGCGACCCCAACTGCCGCCGGCCGCGCCTGGCCTGGACCCTCGACGGCACCACCCCGCCGACCCTGCTGGCGGCCGACCAGCCGCTTGGCCTGGGCCTGCGCCAGACCTGGTGGGTGGACGCCCAGGGCCGGCGCACCGCGCCGGGTTGCCCCGGCGCCCAGCCCCGCGAGGTGGCGCTGTGGCCCGCCCCGCTGGAACCCTGGCTGCCCCGGCGCGAACGCCTGGCCGGGCGCCTGCCGCCGCCCTCGCCGACGTGCCCGCCGGTGCTGCTGCCCGGTGCCGCACCGCTGTCCATCGTCGGCCTGCGCGAAGGCGAGCAGGTGCGCCGCCCGGCAGCCAGCGCGGGCCCGCTGCGGGTGCGCCTGTCGAGCCTGGGCGGCAGTGGCCGGCGCTGGTGGTTCCTCGACGGCGCGCCCCTGGGCGAGAGCAGCCCGGACGGCGCCCTGGACGCATGGCCCGGTGACGTGGGGCGCCATCAGCTGAGCCTGCTGGACGAGGCCGGAGCGACCGCTCGTCTGGAGTTCCGGGTGATCGACTAGCCACCGCTCAAGCAACTTGACCCCGCGGTCGAGAAAACAGGGTGGGCGGGCTGCCGGATTGTCCGGCTTCATGTATACAATCCGCCGTCCCGCCCGGCCCCCGTGCATTCGCGCGCGGTCGGGCCCGTAACCGGACAGGCACGTCCGAACGCCTCGCCCCTCCCAGGAGCCCCACCTGCCCGCCCCGGATCGTGGCGGCCCGCCGGCGCGTGCCAGCGGGGCAGGGCGGTCGCGTGCCTTTCAGCCACACAGTCCCAGGAGACAGGTCCATGCGCCTCTGGCAACGCAGTATCCAATGGCAGTTGATCCTCAGCATGGGCGCGGCCCTGCTGGTGAGCATCCTCATCGTGGTCGGCCTCTACTCGGCGGTGGTCTTCCGCCTGAGCGACCGCTACCTGGTGGGCGAGGCGTTGCCCAAGAGCACCCTGGCCATCCGCAACGACCTGGAGCGGGTGCTGGCCGAGCCGCTGACGGCGGCGCGCTCCCTGGCGGACAACAGCCTGGTCCATGACTGGCTCGGCGCCGGCGAGGACCCGGCGCGCCAGGCGGACTTCGTGCGTTACCTGGCCGGCGTGCAGGCGCAGCACAACGCCCTGGTCACCTTCCTGGTCAGCCAGGACAGCGGGCACTACTACACCGGCAAGGGCCTGGACCGCACCCTGACCCGGGGGCCGGCGGAGAACGCCTGGTTCTACGGCTTCCTCGATGGCGGCAAGCCGCGCTCGCTGGACATCGACGTGGACAAGAGCACCCGCCAGCCGACGCTGTTCATCAACCAGCGGGTCAGTGCCGGTGGCCGCACCCTGGGGGTGGCGGGCCTGGGCTACGGGCTGGGGGCGATGTCGGCGATGATCCGCGACTTCCGCTTCGGCAAGAGCGGGCGGGTGTACCTGGTCAGCGCCGACGGCAAGGTGAAGATCCACCCGCAGTCGGACTACAACGACAGCCGCACCCTGGCCGACCTGACCAGCGGCGATGCCGCCCGCGCGCTGCTGGGCGGCCAGGGCCAGGCGGTGCGCTTCGAGCGTGACGGCCAGCCCTTCCTGGCGCTGGCCCAGCCGCTGCAGTCGGTGGACTGGGTGCTGGTGAGCGAGGTGCCCGAGGGCGAGATCTACGCCGAGGCGCGCCAGGCGCTGATCACCACCTGCCTGGTGGGCGTCGGCGTGGCGCTGCTCTCGCTGTTGCTGGTGGTGCTGCTGGCCCGTGGGCTGGTGCGGCCGATCCGCCAGGTGACGGCGGCGCTGGTGGAGATCGGCGGTGGTGGTGGCGACCTGACCCGGCGCCTGGACGACAGCCGCGCCGACGAGCTGGGCGACCTGGCGCGAGGCTTCAACCGCTTCCTGGAGAGCCAGCGCGGGCTGATCGCCGACGTGCTCGGCACCAGCCGCAGCCTGCGCGATGCGGTCGGCCAGGTGACCACGGTGGTGGAGAACACCGCCCAGCGTGCCGGCCGCCAGCAGGAGATGACCGACATGGTGGCCACGGCGGTGCACGAGATGGGCCTGACCGTGCAGGAGATCGCCCGCAACGCCGGCAGCGCCGCGCTCAGCTCGCAGAAGGCGCGGGACGAAGCGGTGCAGGCGCGCCAGGTGGTGGGGGATTCCATCCGCCACATCGAGCGCATGTCCGGGGAGATCGGCGAGGCGGCCACGGCGGTCACCGAGCTGGCCGAGCAGGTGGCGTCCATCGACCAGGTGCTGGCGGTGATCCGTGGCATTTCCGAGCAGACCAACCTGCTGGCACTGAACGCCGCCATCGAAGCAGCGCGGGCCGGCGAGATGGGCCGCGGCTTCGCTGTGGTGGCCGACGAGGTGCGCACCCTGGCCAGCCGCACCCAGGCCTCCACCGACGAAATCCAGCAGATGATCCAGCGCCTGAAGAGCGGCGCGGAGACGGCCGTCAGCTCCATGCGCGCCGGGCAATCGGCCACCGGCACCGGCGTCGAGGCCAGCCAGCGCACCGGCCAGTCGCTGTCGGCGATCACCGACCAGGTGGAGGCCATCAGCGACATGAACCACCAGGTGGCGGCCGCCACCGAAGAGCAGTCCTCGGTCACCGAGGAGATCAACCGCAACGTGCAGGGCATCGCCGACCTGGCCGGTGCCACCGCCGGCGAGGTGCGCGGCTGCCGCGAGGAGTGCCAGGCACTCAGCCGGCTGGCCGACGACCTGGCCGGGCAGATGGGGCGCTTCCGCCTCTGAGGCCGGGCGGCGGGTGGCGGCCTAGGCGGTCTCCACCCGGTCGCGGCCGTGGCTCTTGGCGCGGTACAGGGCATCGTCCACGCGCTTGAAGAAGGCCTCGGCACTGGCGTCGTGCTGCGGGTCGAAGCAGCCGACGCCCAGGCTGGTGGTCATCGGCAGGGTGTGCCCGTCATAGGTCAGGCCCTCGCGGGCCAGGGCGCTGCGGAAGCTCTCGCCCAGTTGCACGGCCTGCTCCCGCGTGGTGCCGGGCATCAGCACGCCGAACTCCTCGCCACCCAGGCGCAGCAGGGCGTCGCTGTCACGGCGGAACACCTGGCGCATGCGCTCGGCGAACTGCTCCAGGCAGCGGTCGCCGGCAGCGTGACCGTACTCGTCGTTGATGCGCTTGAAGAAGTCGATGTCCAGCAGCACCAGCGACAGCGGCGAGCCCTCGCGGGCGGCGTGGGCGACCATGGCCGGGAACAGGTTGTTGAACTGGTGGCGGTTGCCCAGCAGGGTCAGCCCGTCGGTGCGGCTGAGGGCATCCAGGCGCTGGCGCTGCACCAGCAGCTCCATCTCCAGGTTCAGGGTGCCCTGGTACTCGCGGTGGCTGCGGTTGAGGGCCAGCAGCAGGTAGCTGAGGTAGAAGGCCAGGGTCACCAGCTCGGCGGTGAGCCGCTCGGGGGCCAGCAGCATGGCGGCCAGGCCCGGCAGGTACAGCAGCATCAAGGCGAGGATGGCCCAGGCCCGGCGCATGGCGAAGTTGAAGGCCATGGCGGTGCCGAAGGCGACGGTGCTGAGGGTGCCGATGATGCGGGCGTCCCGGTAGTCGGGCGCGAGGATCATGTAGGCGTGGGCCAGGCCCCAGGCCAGGCAGGTGAGCAGGATCAGCCCCCAGTGGGTGTCCAGCCAGCGCTTGAGCTGCGCCTGCGTGGCGGCCGCGCCCGGGCAGTGGCGGATACGCGCCACCAGCAGGGCACCGAACAGCAGGGTGCCGCCCAGGCCCAGCAGCAGGTGCTCGCCGGGTGCGGCGCTGAAGGCCCAGGCAATGGTCCAGGCCAGCAGGTAGTAGAGGCCGCCAAGGCGGGTGCGGGTGCGGGTGTCCTGGATCTCGCGCCAGAGCGGGAAGGTCTCCGGCTGGTGGGGCAGCTCTGTGTCAGTCATGCGTTGTGATCACAAATACGGCTGGTGGGCAGAGCTTACCCGGTTCCGCATTGACATCAACTGGCCACTGTCCTGGCTGACCTTTGTCTGACGGCCGGTCAGCCGCGGCGGATCATCCACACGCCGGCGATGATCAGGCCCAGGCCGGCCAGCTTGCCGACGCTGATGGGCGCCTCGCGGTAACCGGCCCAGCCGAAGTGGTCGAGCGCCAGGGCCATGCTCAATTGCCCGGCGAGCACCAGCACCATGAACAGCAGCGCGCCGATGCGTGGCCCGGCGAAAGCGGCGGTGGCGATGAACACGGCCCCCAGCAGGCCGCCGCTCCAGTGCCACCAGGTGAGGCCCTTGAGCGCAGTGAAACTGGGCAGTTCGCGTTGCGCGGCGGCGACGATGAACAGCGCCACCGTGCCCACCAGGAAGGAGATCAGCGCCGCACTCATGACGCTGGAGACCTGCCTGGCCAACTGGCCATTGATGCCCGCCTGGAGCGGGAGGAAGGAACCGGCGACGAAGGGCAGGGCAAGCAGCCACCAGGCATTGGGCATGGGGGAATCTCCTGAAACGAAGGGGGCGGCGATTATGCCGCCGCCCCTCGGTCGCTGTCTCAGATCAGGGCCACTGCATCTCGCCCTTGAGCACCTTGGCGCTCAGTTCCAGGTCTTCCACGCCGTGCAGGTCGGGGTAGCGCTTCTTCATCGCGGCCACCAGGGCCTTGGCGTCCTTGGCGCGGGGCAGTTCCTGCTCCAGGGCCTTGAGGTAGTCGCGGGTGAACTGCAGGTCGCCCAAGCCCTTGGCCGGTTCGCCCAGGTAGTGGCCGGGGACCACGCGTTGCGGTTGCAGCGCTTCCAGGGCGTCCAGCGCGCCGACCCAGTTGCGGCGGGATTCGACGGTCTGCGAGTCGGCGGTCCACACGTGCATGTTGCCGCTGACCAGCACGCCACCCAGCACGGTGCGCAGGGACGGCACCCAGAGGCTGGTGTGGCTCGGGTCCGGACCGTCCAGGCCGATCACGCGGATGCGCTCGCCTTCCAGGGTCAGGCTGTCGCCCTGCAGCGGCTGCGGCACCACCAGGTTGCGCGGCGCGCCGTCCTTGAGGATCGGGCCCCAGTGGGCCAGCTTCAGGTCCTTGGTGGCCTGGATGTGGGCGATGGTCTGCGGGGTGGCCAGCACCTTGGCGTCCGGGAAGGCGCGCAGCAGGGTGTCCAGGCCGAAGTAGAAGTCCGGGTCGCCGTGGCTGATGAAGATGGTGGTCAGGCGGCGGCCGCTGGCCTGGATGCGCTTGACCAGGTCATCGGCCTGGTGGCTGGAGAACTGCGCGTCCACCAGCAGGGCGTCCTTCTCGCCCAGCAGCAGGGAGGAGCTGACCGGGAACACGGCCTGCTCGCCGGGGTTGTAGACCTGCAGTTCCAGGGGTTGCTGGGCCAGGGCGCTGCCGGCGGCGGCGCTGAGCAGGGCGCCGGCCAGCAGGCGGCGGATGAGAGCGAACGGGGCCATGGTGGGCTACCTCGGTGAGTGGGTGACGGCGTGCAGGATAGTTGCGTGATAGGCGGCAAAAAACGCCATAATCCGCGCTTCTTTGTTGCACATAGCGAGCATAGACATGGATCGGATCACTGCCATGCGGGTCTTCGTCGAAGTGGTGGAGCGGGGCAGCCAGACCGCCGCTGCCGATGCCCTGGACATGTCGCGGGCGATGATCTCGCGCTACCTCGCCGCACTGGAGGAGTGGGCCGGCGCGCGCCTGCTGCACCGCAGCACCCGGCGCCTGAGCCTGACCGGCACCGGCGAGCAGATGCTGCCGCAGTGCCGGGAAGTCTGCGCCCTGGCCGAGTCCATGCAGAGCCTCGGGCGTGACCACCGCGAGGCGCCCAGCGGCCGCCTGCGGGTCACCTGCAGCCAGTCCTTCGCCCAGGCCTGGCTGGTGCACGAGATCGGCCGCTTCCAGCAGCAGTATCCGGCCGTGGGCATCGACCTGCTGGTGAACAGCCAGGCGGTCAACCTGATCGAGGAACGCATCGACCTGGCCCTGCGCATCACCAACCAGCTCGACCCCAACCTCATCGCCCGGCGCCTCGGCACCTGCCGCTCGGTGGTCTGCGCCACCCCGGCCTACGTCGCCCGCCACGGCCTGCCGCGCACCCCCGAGGACCTGGTGCGCCACGACTGCCTGACCTACTCCTACTTCGGCCGCAGCCTGTGGACCTTCTTCCGCGACGGCGAGCCCAGCGCCGTACCGGTCAGCGGTCGGCTCAGTGCCAACGAATCCATGGTGCTGCTGGAGGCCACGCTGGCGGGGCAGGGCATCAGCCTGCAACCGCGCTACTCGGTGGCCGCCCTGGTGCGCAGCGGCGACCTGGTGCAGCTGCTGCCCGACCACGAACCCCAGGTGCTCGGCATCTACGCCCTCTACGGCAGCCGCCGGCAAATGCCCCACGCCCTGCGCCTGCTCCTCGACCACCTCGCCGAACGCCTGCAGGACGACACCGACTGGGACGCGTGAAGCCCAGCGGCTCCAGGAATCTCGAAGTCCCTCACCCGGAGCCGGTCACGATGGGCTTCGCACAGCTCAGCCCATCCTACGGACGGAGCGGGACCGTAGATACAAGGATGCGGTGAGCTCGGCGAACCGCATCGATCCGTCAGGAATGCGAGAGGCCGACGTCTCCAGCGGCCCATGAGCGTTGCGTTGGTGGATCGATCCCGCAGCCACCCCGATGGGCTTCGCACAGCTCAGCCCATCCTACGGACGGAGCGGGACCGTAGGATGCGGTGAGCTCGGCGAACCGCATCGATCCGTCAGGGATTCGAGAGGCCGGCGTCTCCAGCGGCCCATGAGTGTTGCGTTGGTGGATCGATCCCGCAGCCACCCCGATGGGCTTCGCACAGCTCAGCCCATCCTACGGATGGGGCGGGGCCGTAGGATGCGGTGAGCTCGGCGAACCGCATCGATCCGTTAGGTGTGCGAGAGGCCGACGTATCGGCGGCCCATGAGCGTTGCGTTGGTGGATTGATCCCGCACGCCATCCCGATGGGCTGCGCACAGCTCAGCCCATCCTGCGGACGGAGCGGGGCCGTAGGATGCGGTGAGCTCGGCGAACCGCATCGATCCGTCAGGGATGTGAGAGGCCGAGGTCTTCAGCGGCCCATGAGCGTTGCGTTTGTGGATCGATTCCGCACGCCGCGCACCCTGATGGGCTTCGCACAGCTCAGCCCATCCTACGGATGGAGCGGAACCGTAGGATGCGGTGAGCTCGGCGAACCGCATCGATGTTGAAAGGCTCCCACAGGGTGCAGCCAAACAGCTTCAGGCATCGGTCGTAGGGTGGGGCGGGCGGCGTTCCGCTTCAGCCCACCGGCTTCTATCTACATGCCCGGGAATGTCGACGACCCTCACAACCGCGCCGCCAGCTCGGCGCCTTCGCGGATGGCGCGCTTGGCGTCGAGTTCGCCGGCGCGGCGGGCGCCGCCGATGAGGTGCAGGCGCAGGTGGTCGGAGCCCTGCACCGGGTGCAGGTCGCGCACGGGTTCCTGGCCGGCGCAGATCACCACGTTATCCACAGGCAGCACCTGCTCGCGTCCGTCGTGGCGGATGTGCAGGCCGTCGTTGTCCACGCGCAGGTATTCCACCCCGCCCAGCATCCGCGCGCCCAGGCGTTGCAGGTGGGCGCGGTGGACCCAGCCGCTGGTCTTGCCCAGCCCCCGACCGAGGGGCGCCAGCTTGCGTTGCAGCAGCCACAGCTCCCGCTGCGGCTGCAGGGCGAGCGGCGGAACCAGCCCACCGGGCGTGGTGCCTTGCAGGTCGATGCCCCACTCGGCACGCCAGCGTGCCGGGTCCGGTGTGTGCGGCTGCAGCAGGAAGGCCGCCAGGTCGAAGCCGATGCCGCCGGCCCCCACCAGCGCCACCCGTTCGCCCACCGGCGCACCCAGCAGCACCTCGGCGTAGCTGAGCACCTTGGGGTGCCCGCCGCCCGGCAGCGCCAGCGCGCGGGGGCGCACCCCGGTGGCCACCACCACCTCGTCGTAATGGCCGCTCAGCTCGCCGGGGCCGATGCGGCGGTTGAGCACCAGCTCCACCCCCAGCTCCGCCAGGCGGGTACGGAAGTAGCGCAGCGTCTCGTCGAACTCCGCCTTGCCGGGGATGCGCCGGGCCAGGTTGAACTGCCCGCCGATCTCGGCCGCCGCCTCGAACAGCGTCACCCGGTGCCCGCGCTCGGCGGCCACGCAGGCGGCGGAAAGCCCCGCCGGCCCGGCGCCGACCACGGCGATGCGCTTGGGCTGGCGGGTGCGGCGGTAGCGCAGCTCGGTCTCGAAACCGGCCCGTGGGTTGACCAGGCAACTGGCGCGGCGGTTGGCGAAGGCGTGGTCCAGGCAGGCCTGGTTGCAGGCGATGCAGGTGTTGATCGCCTCGGGCCGACCCGCCGCGGCCTTGGCGACGAACTGCGGGTCGGCCAGCAGCGGCCGGGCCATGGACACCAGGTCCGCCTGGCCGTCGGCGATCAGCGCCTCGGCCAGCTCCGGGGTGTTGATGCGGTTGCTGGCCACCACCGGCACCCGCAGCACGCGCCGCAGCCGTGCGCTGACCTCGGCAAAGGCCCCGCGCGGCACCGAGGTGACGATGGTGGGCACCCGCGATTCGTGCCAGCCGATGCCGGTGTTGAGCAGGTCGATGCCGGCCTCCTGCAGCGCCAGGGCGATCTGCTGCACCTCTGCGGCGGTGTTGCCGCCCTCCACCAGGTCCAGTAGCGACAGGCGGAAGCCGATGGCGAAGCCGTCCCCGGCCATGCGGCGGATGCGTCGGACGATCTCCACCGCCAGGCGCATGCGGTTTTCCAGCGAGCCGCCCCAGCGGTCGCGGCGCTGGTTGGTACGCGGGCAGAGGAACTGGTTCAGCAGGTAGCCCTCGCTGCCCATGATCTCCACCCCGTCGTAGGCCGCCGCCTTGGCCAGCCGCGCACAGCGCACGAAGGCCCGCAGGGTGCGCTCGATGCCCCGCTCGCTCAGCTCGCGCGGGGCGAACCAGCTGATGGGCGACTTCAGCGGCGAGGCCGAGACCACCAGCGGGTGATAGCCGTAGCGCCCGGCATGCAGGATCTGCAGCAGGATGCGCCCGCCCTCGGTGTGCACCGCCTGGGTCAGGCGGCGGTGGGCCGGCACTTCCAGGCCGCGGGTCAGGCTGCTGCCGAAGGGCAGCAGCCAGCCCTCCCGGTTGGGCGCGAAGCCGCCGGTGATGATCAGCCCGACGCCGCCCCGCGCCCGCTCCCGGTAGTAGGCCGCCAGCTTGTCGAAGTCCCGCAGGCGGTCTTCCAGGCCGGTGTGCATGGAGCCCATCACCACGCGGTTGCGCAGGTGCAGCGGGCCGACGTGCAGGGGCGAGAGCAGATGGGGATAGGCTGTGTTCATGGCGGACCGGCGCGGGGAGAAGGGCCTTCACCATAGGAAGTTGCGCCCGGCGGGATAACGGCCCGGTTGACGTGCCGCTCGGGCATTTCGGTCAAACCATTGCTCTGGATCCATGCGCGGAGCGGTTCGCTTGACTAAGCTTCCGGGGCTGAAGAGTCGCCGAAGAGCGGCTCCCTTGCCTGATGCAGGAGAACCCACGATGGACATGAACCGTCGACAGTTCTTCAAGGTCTGCGGTGTAGGCCTTGGAGGATCGAGCCTGGCGGCGCTGGGGATGGCACCCCCGGTCGCCTTCGCCGACCAGGTGCGCCATTTCAAGCTGGCGCGAACCGTCGAAACCCGTAACACCTGCCCCTACTGCTCGGTCGGCTGCGGCCTGATCATGTACAGCCAGGGCGATGCGTCGAAGAACGTGGCGCAGAACATCATCCACATCGAGGGCGACGCGGACCACCCGGTCAACCGCGGCACCCTCTGCCCGAAAGGCGCCGGCCTGCTGGACTTCGTCCACAGCCCCAACCGCCTGAAGTACCCCGAGGTCCGCGAAGCCGGTTCCAGCGAGTGGAAGCGCATCGAATGGGACGAGGCGCTCGACCGCATCGCCCAGCTGATGAAAGCGGACCGCGACGCCCACTTCGTGGCCAGGAACGACGCCGGACAGACGGTCAACCGCTGGCTCACCACCGGTTTCCTCGCCGCGTCGGCATCAAGCAACGAAGCCGGCTACATCACCCACAAGGTGGTGCGTTCACTGGGCATGCTGGGGTTCGATAACCAAGCACGTGTCTGACATGGCCCGACGGTGGCAGGTCTTGCCCCGACGTTTGGCCGTGGCGCCATGACCAACCACTGGACCGACATCAAGAATGCCGATCTGGTGCTGATCATGGGCGGCAACGCTGCCGAAGCCCATCCCTGTGGCTTCAAATGGGTGACCGAAGCGAAGGCCCACAACAAGGCCCGGCTGATCGTGGTCGACCCGCGTTTCACGCGCTCGGCTTCCGTGGCCGACTACTACGCACCCATCCGTACCGGGACCGACATCGCGTTCCTGGGGGGGCTGATCAACTACCTGATCACCACCAACCAGATCCAGCACGAGTACGTCCGGCACTACACCGATGCGTCGTTCATCGTGAACGAAGGCTTCAGCTTCGAAGACGGCCTGTTCAACGGCTACGACGAGGCCAAGCGCGCCTACCCGGACAAATCCGCCTGGAGCTACGCCAAGGGCGAGGACGGCTACGCCCGCGTCGACCCGACGCTGGAAGACCCGCGCTGCGTGTTCCAGCTGATGAAGAAGCACTACAGCCGCTACACGCCCGAGGTGGTCAGCCGCACCTGCGGCACCCCGCCCGAGCAGTTGCAGAAGGTCTGGAGCCAGATCGCCGAGACCTCCGCGCCCGGCAAGGTCATGACCATCCTGTACGCCCTCGGCTGGACGCAGCACTCGGTGGGCTCGCAGATCATCCGCACCGGCGCCATGGTGCAGCTGCTGCTGGGCAACATCGGCATGCCCGGTGGCGGGATGAACGCCCTGCGCGGCCACTCCAACATCCAGGGCCTGACCGACCTGGGGCTGCTTTCCAACTCCCTGCCGGGCTACCTGACCCTGGCCGGCGACGCGGAGCAGGACTATGCCGCCTACATCGCCAAGCGCGCCGCCAAGCCCGCGCGGCCGGGGCAGCTGTCCTACTGGCAGAACTACGGCAAGTTCCACGTCAGCCTGATGAAGGCCTGGTTCGGCAAGTCCGCCACCGCCGAGAACAACTGGTGCTACGACTGGCTGCCCAAGCTCGACGTGCCGGCCTACGACGTGCTGCGCTACTTCGACCTGATGCACCAGGGCAAGGTCAACGGCTACTTCTGCCAGGGCTTCAACCCCATCGCCTCGTTCCCCAACAAGGGCAAGGTGGTGGAGAGCCTGGCCAAGCTGAAGTACCTGGTGGTGATGGACCCGCTGGCCACCGAGACGTCCGAGTTCTGGCGCAACGCCGGCGAGTACAACGACGTCGACACCGCCAGCATCCAGACCACCGTGTTCCGCCTGCCCACCACCTGCTTCGCCGAGGAGGACGGCTCCCTGGTCAACAGCGGACGCTGGCTGCAGTGGCACTGGAAGGGCGCCGAGCCGCCCGGCCAGTGCCGCACCGACATCGCCATCATGGGCGCACTGTTCCACCGCCTGCGCGCGGCCTACACCCGCGACGGCGGCGCCTTCCCCGACCCCATCCTGGGGCTGGACTGGAACTACCTGCGCCCCGACGAGCCGGCCCCGGACGAGATCGCCCGCGAGTTCAACGGCAAGGCCCTGGCCGACCTCAACGACCCGGCCACGGGCGCACCGCTGCTCAAGGCCGGCGAGCAACTGCCCGGCTTCGCCCTGCTGCGGGACGACGGCAGCACCGCCAGCGGCTGCTGGATCTTCGCCGGCTGCTGGACCGCCGCCGGCAACCAGATGGCCCGCCGCGACAACGCCGACCCCTACGCCATGGGCCAGACCCTCGGCTGGGCCTGGGCCTGGCCGGCCAACCGGCGCATCCTCTACAACCGCGCCTCGGCCGATCCCAACGGGCAACCCTGGGACCCGAAGAAGAAGCGCCTGGTGTGGTGGAACGGCAAGGCCTGGGGCGGCACCGACGTGCCCGACTACAAGCCCGACGTGCCGCCGGAGCAGGGCATGAACCCGTTCATCATGAACCCCGAGGGCGTCGCGCGATTCTTCGCCCTCGACAAGATGAACGAAGGGCCCTTCCCCGAGCACTACGAGCCGTTCGAGACGCCCATCGGCCGCAACCCGTTGCACCCGGAGAACCGCAAGGTCACCAGCAACCCCGCCGCCCGCCTGTTCCCGGGGGACCGCGAGATGCTCGGCACCGCCGACGAGTTCCCCTATGCGGCGACCACCTACCGCCTCACCGAGCACTTCCACTTCTGGACCAAGCACTGCCGGCTGAACGCCATTGCCCAGCCCGAGCAGTTCGTCGAGATCGGCGAAGCGCTGGCGCGGGAGCTGGGCATCGTTGCCGGCGAGCGGGTCAAGGTGTCGTCCCAGCGGGGCTACATCAAGGCGGTGGCCGTGGTCACCAAGCGCATCCGCCCGCTCGAGGTGGACGGCAAGACCGTCCACCAGATCGGCATCCCGCTGCACTGGGGCTTCTCCGGCGTGGCGCGCAACGGCTACCTGACCAACACGCTGACGCCCTTCGTCGGGGATGGAAACACCCAGACGCCGGAGTTCAAGTCGTTCCTGGTCAAGCTGGAAAAGGCATAGGAGCAGCGCCATGGCCTCACAAGACATCATTGCCCGCTCCGCCACCACCACGCCCAGCCCGTCCGTTCGGCAACTGGGCGAGGTGGCCAAGCTGATCGACGTCTCCAAGTGCATCGGCTGCAAGGCCTGCCAGGTCGCCTGT
This sequence comes from Pseudomonas sp. zfem003, assembly GCF_032621675.1. Lineage (NCBI taxonomy): Bacteria > Pseudomonadati > Pseudomonadota > Gammaproteobacteria > Pseudomonadales > Pseudomonadaceae > Pseudomonas > Pseudomonas sp. zfem003. Next base: position 118,911 of record NZ_JAVYJG010000010.1, read on the forward strand.
TCCGAATGGAACGACCTGCGCGACGAGGTCGGCCACAACCACGGGGTGTACGACAACCCCATGGACCTGACGGCCGACTCGTGGACGGTCATGCGCTTCACCGAGCACGAGCCCGAGGAGAACAAGCTGGAGTGGCTGATCCGCAAGGACGGCTGCATGCACTGCGCCGAACCCGGCTGCCTCGCGGCCTGCCCGAGCCCCGGCGCGATCATCCAGTACGCCAACGGCATCGTCGACTTCAACCAGGACAAGTGCATCGGCTGCGGCTACTGCGTCACCGGCTGCCCCTTCAACATCCCGCGCATCTCGCAGAAGGACCACAAGGCGTACAAGTGCACCCTGTGTTCCGACCGCGTGTCCGTCGGGCTGGAACCGGCCTGCGTGAAGACCTGCCCCACCGGGGCCATCGTCTTCGGCACCAAGGAGGCCATGAAGGAGCACGCCGCCGAGCGCATCGTCGACCTCAAGTCGCGCGGCTACGACAACGCCGGGCTGTACGACCCGCAGGGCGTCGGCGGCACCCACGTCATGTACGTGCTGCACCACGCCGACAAGCCCGCGCTCTACGCCGGCCTGCCCGAGGCGCCTGCCATCAGCCCGCTGGTCGGGTTGTGGAAGGGCATCACCAAGCCTCTTGGCCTGCTGGCCATGGGCGCGGTGGCGCTGTTCGGCTTCTTCCACTACGTGCGGGTCGGCCCCAACCGCGTGGAAGAGGACGAAACGCCCCCCAGCGAGCCGGCGGTGCACAAGGTCGACCCCTCGGTCCACGAGTTCGACCCCAGGGCACCGTGTTGACAGACAACCCCCTCGCCCAGCGGGCGAGGGCCGGTCAGGGGCGCAGGGACGCGCCCCCGGGTTACGGAGTACGACATGAACAAAGACATCCAGCGCTACACCGCCTCCGAGCGCAGCAACCACTGGGCGGTGGCCATCCTGTTCTTCCTCGCCGGGCTGTCCGGCCTGGCCCTGTTCCACCCCTCGCTGTTCTGGCTCACCCACCTGTTCGGCGGCGGCCCCTGGACGCGCATCCTGCACCCCTTCATGGGCGTGGCGATGTTCCTGTTCTTCAGCGTCCTGGCCCTGCGCTTCGCCCACCACAACCGCTGGGAGAAGGGCGACGGCCAATGGCTGCGGCAGATGAAGGACGTCATCAACAACCGTGAGGACCGCCTCCCCGAAGTCGGCCGCTACAACGCCGGGCAGAAGATCCTCTTCTGGGTCCTGCTGGCCTCCATGATCACCCTGCTGCTCACCGGCATCGTCATCTGGCGCCAGTACTTCAGCCACTTCTTCGGCATCGACCTGATCCGCCTCGCCGCGCTGCTGCACGCCTTCGCCGCCTGGGTGCTGATCCTCAGCATCCTCGTGCACATCTACGCCGGCATCTGGGTCAAAGGCTCCATCGGCGCCATGCTCCACGGCTGGGTCAGCCGGGGCTGGGCGCGCAAGCACCATGGCGCCTGGTTCAAATCCATCGAGAAGGGCGACGGCAAGCACTGACCTCGCCCCATCCAGCACCTTCACAAGGAGTCCTGCGTGTCAGGCCAATTGCTCGAACCGGAACAGATCGCCGCCGCGGCGAACATCCCGCCCTTCCTCCACCTGCCGCAGCGCTACCTCTTCGCCACCCGCGCCGAACGCCTGCGCCAGCTCGCCGACGGCCACCCGCTGGCCGCCTACCTGCTGCTGATCGCCGACCTCTGCGAGGCCCAGCAGCGCGTGCTCGACAACCCGCCCGCGCTGCCCGGCCCCGCCCCGGAAGCCGTCGCCCGCAGCCGCGAGCACCGCATGCCGCCGCTGCCCTTCGAAACCCTGGTGCGCGCCGACGGCTGGCTGGCGGCCGTGGATGCCCTGCTGGACCAACTGCCGGCCCCCGGCAACCCCGCCGTCGCCGCCGCCCTCCAGCAGCTGCGCCAGGCCGCCGCCGGCCAGCGCAAGGCCTGGGGCATCAGCCTGCTCAGCGGCCAGTTCGACCTGCTGCCGCCCGCCGTCGTCCCCTTCCTCGGGGGCGCCCTGCAGGTCGCCTTCAGCCACTGGCTGCTGGCACTGCCCGCCGGCAGCGTGCAGGACGGCGAAGCCAAGGTGGTCTGCCCCGCCTGCGGCTCCCCGCCCGTGGCCGGCATGGTCCGCCACCTCGGCCAGCACAACGGCCTGCGCTACCTCAGCTGCTCCCTGTGCAGCTGCGAATGGCATTACGTGCGGGTCAAGTGCAGCCACTGCCAGGAGAGCAAGCGCCTGGCCTACCTCAGCGTCGAACGCGACGACCGCCCGGCCGACAAGGCGCCCCTGCGCGCCGAGACCTGCCCCAGCTGCCAGGGCTACCTCAAGCACTGCTACCTGGAGCACGACAGCCATGCCGACGCCCAGGCCGACGACCTCGCCAGCCTCGACCTCGACCTGCGCCTGGCGGAGGAGGGGTATCTGCGACGTGCGCCGAACCTGTTGCTCGCGCCTGGGAGCGAATGAGCACCTAGACTCAGCAACCAACCCCAATGGACTCGGCCGGCCACGGGAGGGCTGGAGAACATGGCTATGTCCGCGTCGCGTGCTGCCAGCAGGTCAAGGAGCCCAGCTCATTACTGCGTGTGCTGCGAGCCCCTGTTTCGCCTTGCCTGGCGAGTTTCTTTTTTCAGTCGCCAAAAAAGAAACCAAAAAGGCTTGCCCCTGCATCCGGGTCCCGCTGCGCGGGACTTCCCTCGCTCCATCGGTGCCCCGGGGGCACGGCGCGACTGGCCATCCATGGCCAGATCGCGCCTCTCGCGGCATCCATGCCGCTCAACCCCCGTTGCACCGACTCCGCTCGGCCTCCTGAAGGGGCGTTATCCCCGCCCCACCTTTTCCGCTCCGTATGAATACGGAGTGGGCACCCGAGGTATTTTGGCTCCCACGTCAGGGCGCGCGATGACGATGGCGGGACGCGCTCGTAACAGGCATTGCCCCAGCGCAATCCCATGTCAACCGCGCTACCGAACCCGCACGCGCTAACCCGGACGCCGCTCAAGGAATCCCCCATGTCAGCCCCCCGCCTACCTTCAGTCGACCGCCTGCTGCGCAGCCCCGCCTGCACGCCGCTGCAGCAGCGCTACGGCCGCGAGCCCCTGTTGAAAACCCTGCGCGACCTGCTCGACGAACTGCGCGAGCCCGCCCGCCAGGGCCAGCTCGCCGCCATCGAACTCAGCGAAGCCGTGCTCGCCGGCCGCGCCGGTGAACGCCTCGCCGCCTGGCACGCCAGCCGCGTGCGCCGGGTGTTCAACCTCACCGGCACCGTGCTGCACACCAACCTCGGCCGCGCCCTGCTGCCCGAGGAGGCCATCGAAGCCATCACCCTGGCCGCCCGCTATCCGCTCAACCTCGAATTCGACCTCGCCAGCGGCAAGCGTGGCGACCGCGACGACCTCATCACCGGCCTCATCCGCGAGCTGACCGGCGCCGAAGCCGTCACCGTGGTCAACAACAACGCCGCCGCCGTGCTGCTCGCCCTCAACAGCCTCGGCGCGCGCAAGGAAGGGGTCATCAGCCGGGGCGAGCTGATCGAGATCGGCGGCGCCTTCCGCATCCCCGACATCATGGCCCGCGCCGGCGTGAAGCTCGTCGAGGTGGGCACCACCAACCGCACCCACGCCAAGGACTACGAGGCCGTCATCAACCCCCGCACCGGCCTGCTCATGCGCGTGCACACCAGCAACTACAGCGTCCAGGGCTTCACCGCCAGCGTCGCCACCCCCGACCTCGCGCGCATCGCCCACGCCCACGGCCTGCCCCTGCTGGAAGACCTCGGCAGCGGCACCCTGGTGGACCTCACCCGCTGGGGCCTGCCCAAGGAACCCACCGTGCAGGAAGCCCTGCGCGACGGCGCCGACATCGTCACCTTCAGCGGCGACAAGCTCCTCGGCGGCCCCCAGGCCGGGCTCATCCTCGGCAGCAAGGAACTCATCGGGCGCATCAAGAAGAACCCCCTCAAGCGCGCCCTGCGGGTGGACAAGCTCACCCTCGCCGCGCTGGAAGCCGTGCTCGCCCTCTACCGCGACCCCGAGCGCCTCGCCGAACGCCTCACCACCCTGCGCCTGCTCAGCCGCCCGCAGCCCGACATCCTCGCCCAGGCCCAGCGCCTCGCCGCGCCCCTGGCCACCCAGCTCGGCGCCACCTGGCAGGTCAGCGTCGAGCCCGCCCTGGGCATGATCGGCAGCGGCGCCCAGCCCGTCGCCCGCCTGCCCAGCGCCGCCCTCTGCCTGCGCCCGCAGCAGCCCAAGCGCCTGCGCGGCCGCGCCCTGCGGCAACTGGAGGAAAGCCTGCGCACCCTGCCCATCCCGGTGATCGGCCGCCTCGACGACGACGCCCTCTGGCTCGACCTGCGCCAGCTCGACGACGAGCCCGCCTTCCTCGCCCAGCTGCCCCACCTCGACGGAGCCCTGCCGTGATCGTCGGAACCGCCGGCCACATCGACCACGGCAAAACCGCCCTGCTCACTGCCCTCACCGGCCAGCAGGGCGACCGCCGCCCCGCCGAGCGCGAGCGCGGCATCACCATCGACCTCGGCTACCTCCACGCCGACCTCGGCGACGGCCAGAGCACCGCCTTCATCGACGTGCCCGGCCACGAACGCTTCGTCCACAACATGCTGGCCGGCGCCTGCGGCATCGACCTGTTGCTGCTGGTGGTGGCCGCCGACGACGGCGTCATGCCGCAAACCCGCGAGCACCTCGCCATCGTCGAACTGCTCGGCATCCGCCGCGCCCTGGTGGCCCTCACCAAGATCGACCGCGTCGAGCCCGCGCGCATCGCCCAGGTCCGCGCTGAAATCACCGCCCTGCTGGCCTCCGGCCCCTTCGCCGGCGCCCCGGTGTTCCCGGTGGACAGCCTCGGCGGCCAGGGCATCGACGCCCTGCGCCAGGCCTTGCTGGGCGAGTCCCTGCTGGCCGCCACCCGCCGCGACGACGGCTTCTTCCGCCTGCCCATCGACCGCGCCTTCAGCGTTTCCGGCGCCGGCGTGGTCGCCACCGGCACTGCCTTCGCCGGGCAGGTGCGCATCGGCGACGAACTGGTGCTCAGCCCCTCCGGGCGCCTGCTGCGGGTGCGCGGCCTGCACAGCCGCAACCAGCAGGTGGAGAGCGCCCGCGCCGGCCAGCGGGTCGCCATCAACCTTGCCGGCGAGCGCCTCGCCGTCGACGACCTGCACCGGGGCGACTGGCTGCTGGCGCCGGCCCTCGCCGCGCCCACCACCCGCCTCGACATCGACCTACACCTGCTGCCCGGCGAGCCCCATCCGCTCGCCCACTGGACGCCCGTGCACGTCCACCTCGGCGCCCAGGACGTCACCGGCCGCGTCGCCCTGCTGCAAGGCAACAGCCTCGCCCCCGGCCAGCAGGCCTTCGCCCAGCTGCTGCTCAACGCCCCCGTCCACGCCGTGCACGGCGACCGGCTGGTGCTGCGCGACCAGTCCGCCCAGCGCACCCTCGGCGGCGGCCGCGTCCTCGACCCCTTCGCCCCCACGCGCAACCGCCGCAGCACCGAACGCCTCGCCCAGCTCCAGGCCCTGCGCAGCGCAAGCCTGGAACAGGCACTGCCGGCCCTGCTCGACGCCGCCGACAACGGCCTCTACCCGCAACTGCTGGAACGCCAGTTCAACCGCCCCCGCAGCGGCTGGCAGCTGCCGCCCGACACCCTGCAGATCGACACCCGCCTCGGCCCCCGGCTGTTCACCCGCGCCCGCTGGCAGGCCCTGGAAAACCGCCTGCTGGACGGCCTCGCGCGCTTCCACACCGAGCAGCCCGACGAACTCGGCCCCGACCGCGACCGCCTGCGCCGCTATGCCCTGTCGGAACTGGAGCGCCCGGTCTTCATCGCCCTGCTGGAACAGCTCATGGTGCGCGAGGCCGTCCAGGCCAGCGGCCCCTGGCTGCACCTGCCCGGCCACCGCGTACAGCTCAACGACGCCGACGAAGCCCTGCGCCAGCGCATCTGGCCGCTGCTGGAGGCCGGCCGCTACGACCCGCCCTGGGTCCGCGACCTGGCCCGCGAACTGAACGTGGATGAAAGCGCCATGCGCCTGCTGCAACGCAAGCTCGCCCGCCTCGGGCACCTGCACCAGGTGGTGAAAGACCTCTTCTACCCCGACGCCACCCTGCGCGAACTCGCCCAGCACGCTCGCCAGCTGCAGGCCGCCCACGGCACCATCAAGGCCGCCCACTGGCGCGACCGCATCGGCCTCGGGCGCAAGCGCAGCATCCAGTTGCTGGAGCACTTCGACCGCATCGGCTACACCCGCCGCATCGGCGACGAACGCAAGATCCGCGAAGACTCCGCCCTGGCCCTGCTCACCCCCTAGCCCCCGGTGCACCGCGAGCGCCCCGGCCGGCAGAGTCTGTAGGACGCCCCGCGCCGGGCACACTGGCGGCCTGATCGGCGACGACGTCGCCCCGCCCGGTGAAGGAGCCAAAGGATGAAACCCTGGATCGTCGGGGCCGTGGATGCGGCCCTGTTCCTGTTCGGCTGGAGCGCCATCGCCCTGGCAGCCGCCCCTGACGCACAGGCCGCGCTGCTGTTCTCCGCCTGCTGGCTGCTGCCCGTTTCCATCGCCGTGTGGGCACTGGGCACCCGCCAGGCCCGCACCATCCTGGCTGGTCGGGGCGGGCTACGCCGCGCGGCGTGGGAGGGGTTCTGCTGGGGCGCCGGGCTTGGGCTGGCCGTCGTACTGCTCAGCAACGCCCCGGATACCCTGGCGGCAGGGCGCGTGTTGGAGGGGCAGCCGTTGTTCAGTGGGCATACGGCGCGGTTTCTGCTGGATGGCTGGCCGGTTTATTTGGTGACGGGGGTTCTGGGGGGTGGTCATGCGGTGGGGTTTTACGGCGTCAATGTGTGGCTGCTGCGGTAGGTGGCCCTTGGGAGAGTGAAGGAGGTAGTAACGCCCAATGGCGTAACTGTTCATCCCTTTGGTTTTGATGTGTTGTTTTTCTGGCAGGGGACTTATGTCTGCTAACGGCCAATAGCTGCCGGTGGCTACAGAATGCACTGGGCTAAGAAACCTAATCACCAGGCGCCTCGAAGTAGCTAGGTCCCCTCGGTGGTTGTTGGGCTGCATTTAATTAGTGCGTTGTTAACAGATAGCCCCAACCATATAGTTCCTGTCAGGCCTAAAATCATGAACGCCATAGGCTTGGTTAGCCGATTTGTGATCTTGACCCACTCATTGATATCGACGCCTGAAGGAGATGGATTGATTTCTGGGTGTGCGTGCCATTCGCCCAGATAATCCATTGTCTTTTCACTAACATGCCATTGTTCCAAGGCGATTTGCTGATGATGAGTAGACCTGTCAAATCGGAAGCGGCGGCGCCGATCGGTCAACTGCGGAACTGTAACTTGGACGATGTGAAGGTGTTGACCTTTCCGATATCCCAGTAAAATCCCCCCGGCTTCGGTTTTGTCGCTTCGGTCTTGGCGGTACCTATCCATGGTCTGGAGAGGCTCGTCTTCTACAAGAATTTTGTGATGTTGTGGTGAGGCTTCCCACGCTATTGCGGTTCGCATGCAGGACTCTCGTGAGCGGTTAGGCGGAGGTCCTAGGATCTTTTAGCAGCTCTGCCGGTACGCCAACTTTCTTGTAGAGTACGTCAAGATGCTTAAGCCCCTCGATCCAGCCAGCAGTCAGGGTGCTGCCGTTGCTGATCCAGTTTAGGAATTCGACGTAGGAGATGCTTCTGGAAAGTTGAGGCAGTTCGTACTGGAACTCAAACTGGCGATGTTCTTCGGTCCCCGCGTGTGCTTTGAACACATGTTCCTGTGTGAGCTTGGCCTTCTTCCTAGGCGTGCGTCTGGCACGTTTGGCAAACGTGAGTTCGGAAAAGATCCAGGGAGAGGAGAGGTATTCATCCCCTTCCATGAGATCCTTGACCTTAACGGACTGATCCGTATCCAAAAAAATCAGCAACTCAGAGCGGTCGATCATCTCATGCAGGGCTGAATTCAAGATCATGTGAACGTTGGATGTCGTTCGGTTCCTCAGTTCGTAAGAGTACGAGTGCTCTTTCTCTCGGTTGGCGCTGAATTGCTTGTCTACTTTGAGCAAAAGGTCATCCGCATGACCCCACACGCACGAATCCACAAACGCAGTGAGCCCGATTCTTTGGAAAGCGATAGCGAGGTTGATCGCTTGTGCTTTATCGGCATGGGCATGCGATATGAAGACGTCAGTATGCATTTTGGGAAAGAGGTGGTTTTCGATAGCCTTGGCGTTGAGGTTCTTCTCGCCGTCGACCAGGTACCGCTCGATATCGGCAGTCAGGTTGGCATTTTTGGATTCAAACTCCGCGATTTCGGTAGTAGTGGCGCTCAAGTTTGCCCCGGAAAATCCACTGATCCGCAAGTCCAGAAACATATCAACCTCTCGGGGAAAGACAGAAGACGATGACAAAACCAGCGATCATGGGGAGGTGAAACCCCCAAATAGTTTTTCTAAACAAGACGGACCAGTAGGTCTCCTTCGCTGAATTAATCTTTGCCGCGTCAATCACCAAACTTACCTGTGTGGTGATTGGTTGGGCCGCAGCAATATTGTAAAGCTTCACGAATGCACGCTCCTGCTGCAAAAAGTAAGCGTGATAACACATGAAGATCAGGCCTGGCAGAATGAACATCCACGCATGAAATTTGACATGCTCTCCACCGGCGAAGGCAAGCAATGCGCTAAGCACGGTGACGCTCGCACCTTTAATGACAGAGGAACTGTTGGCCAAGCGTGAAATTATCCCCTGAACAATGTTCAGGTATGCCACCCGCAGAGCGGCGTTGTCTGAATCAGACATCATTCATCCTTATGTATTGAGTTTCTTAACAGTCCCGAACGCTGAGCCGGAAGGTGGCACATTGGTATCATATGTGTAGGGCTGCGTAAACATCAGATTCGCTGATACTGCCAAGCTTATAAATGGTATGGCCGAATCAGGATTTTCTGTGCATCCCGAGGGTAAATGGTTTTCCGAACGGGTCTTTCGTTTTCAGGACGATCACATCCGAGCTGACCGACTGTAATTCATATTCTTCAGCCATTAAGAGTCGCTGGGGGGTGGCAAAGGTTGGCCCGACAGCCTCACAGCAAGCTCCTGGGGGATGTTGACACCAGCGAGGGTCAGCGATTTGGTCATAGATTTCATATTGGTCAGAGAGACCTACATCCGCTCGCTGTCGCCACTCCAGACCCCAGCCCCCACCACGTCATAGGTGCAGAAAACCAACCGGTGTAGCTTTTTCTGTGGGTAGGCATTTGACGGACGTCCCGTTATGAGAGACATGCGTGTTGCATGGAACGGCAAGACAGAAATAGCACCATGTCGATTGGGCCTCCTCTACTAAGAGGGCTTGCTCTTTAATAGGCTCAGTGTCTTAATCGTCCTTATGAATCTGCACACGGAGGGCGTTAGAATGGCTGGCTCGTCAAATCTGGAAGATGTTTTCGTAACTGAAGGTGTTCCGCTAATAACATTTGTAAAACCCCCAAATTATACCGCGCTGTTGGTAGATATACGTCGCGAAGCTAAGCCCGTAATAATCGAAGGCCAGTCAGGAACTGGAAAAACGACTACTTTGAAAAAAGTGTTGTCAGATGTGTTTCCCGACAATCCTCCCCGAGTCTTAACGCCTAGAAATCCTGACGACCTTCCTATAATTGAAGCAATATCAGAAAAATCCGGTGCGGAAATATTCGTTATCGATGACTTCCATAGACTACCTAAATCCACCAAAGAAAGATTAGCTAACCTTGCGAAGATTGTTGCAGAACGGGAAGATCGGGCGGGCCTTCCCAAAATAGTTATCATAGGAATAAATGAGGTAGGCTCCGATCTAATTCAACTTGTGCCAGATATCGCCAAACGAATTGGTGTGCATCGAATATCTCCCGGCACGTCAGAAGCCATTCGAGAAATAATCAGCCTAGGTTCAAAGCAGCTAAACATTATAATATCCGACCACGAGGGAATTATTTCCGACAGTCGCGGCGACTATTGGCTCACGCAGCAAATTTGCAAGACTATCTGCATAGCAGCGGAAATATCCCAATCCCAACAAAGCACAAAGACAGTAACCTGGCAGCACGAAAATATCAGGGGTTTAATAGTCGCAATACTAAAACATAATTATGACGCACCGGTTCGTGAGTTTTGCCGCGGCCGGAGGTTTAGACCATCAAACGATCCATATTTCAAGCTTCTGAGAGCAATATCAGAGCAAGAGTCTTCGAACGTTGATTTAAATGAGTTAGCCAACTCCAGGCCAGATATTAAGGGCAGCATCAATAATATAAAGGACCACAGACTAACGGTTCTGCTTGAGAGGAAGGAGGCATGCTCAAGATTATTCTATTATGATTCAGCTACAAAAAACTTTGCACTTGAGGACCCGGCATTGTTTTTTTATCTAAAAAACTTGAACTGGGATGATCTTAGGCAGCGTTGCGGCTTTAGAGATGGCGCGAAAGACTTCGAGTTTGATATAGCTATTTCATTCGCGGGGGAGAATCGGGTCCTAGCTAAATTCATCGTAGATCAGCTGGCAGAGCTCGACATCTCATCCTTCTATGATAGAAATTATGAAGACAACTATTTAGGTGGCCCGTGGGCAAAACTTTTTAAAGAGATCTTTGTTGAGAAATCTCGCCTAGTCGTCGCGATATTGGATGCACATCACTATGAAAAAGTCTGGCCGACGTTCGAGCGAGACTGCTTTACGGTCAGAGTCGCGCAGTCCGAAGTGATACCTATAATTCTTGATGACACTGTCTTCCCTGGCTTTCCAAAGGATTTGGTATCGATTTACACTAGTTTGGAAGGAGGCATCGAATCCAATAGAGATAATTTAATTGATAATGTAGTTCTCAGAATCGCTTCTAAATTAGACTCACTGTAATCATGATGGTGCCGGGGGCATTAATGGCTCGAGGAAAGGCCCCATGTGATAGGCGCGTGGGGCTTCACCGTATAGGCGCATTCGGGCAAATCCAGGTGTAACAAGAAAACTCATGACCCTCTGATTCATAAGCTTAAATTGCCTTCCTTGTAATAAATCGCTCTCAAGTCATGAAGAGCGCCAATTCGCCATTCTGTTGCGGCGACCGATTGAATCCACAGTAGACTGCTACCCTTCGCCACAGGCAGCAATGCCCCAGAGCGGCCCTTCGTGGAGGGCAGCATTTGGCCGGTTCCGGCCGAGTGCAGACGGTTGGAAAACCAAGATGCTCATGCGATATGCTCGCCGCGCTCTAGGGCATAGGCGGACGTGCTAGCGGTCGTCGAACTATCGACGCTTCGTAGACACTCCACGTGGGGTCGGTAACGGAGCTGACGCGAAAGCCCTGCAGGTCAACAAGGAAGGCAATCACGCCCGGTGGCGTGGCCGGGCTTCAAACCCGGTGGGGGACGGCAGCCGTTCCTGGGTGGGTTCGACTCCCACTGCCTTCCGCCACGTTCCCTCCCTTCTTCACTGTCCTGACCGGATGCAATGCGCGGATGTCTGACCAGAAGAGTTCTTCCGGGAACATCTGCGAGCCGTTGTATTGGAAGGTGAGGAAGTGCGGGGCGTCGTAGACGCCTTCCATCGCCATCACCACACCGACGATATGCACGCAGGTGAAGGTGGGTTCCGGGACGTCGGGCCAGTTCAGTTCTATCCAGGCGGTGCGGCCCATCAGTGCGCAGGCGGCGTCGAAGGTGAAGTCAGCCATGTTCAATCTCCTTTCAAACGGGGTGCTGTGGAACATGTCCATAACGCCAGGCTGAACTTTCTTGCAGGCAGCCCCGGCCCTTCCAGTTCCTGGCAGGTTCCTTCAGTATTCGTGGGTTTCGATGCGGCTTAATGGCAAATAATTAGTCTGTCGCGCTCACGATTCTGACAAATATCTTGTCAATCAAATAAATTGTCTGGCTAGGGTTCAGGATGATTGAGGATCGGCTTCGGTTTCTGGTGCGCCATCTCGGCGCGACCCGCCTGGCAGGTGTGACGGCAATTGAGCGCAGGCGCTGGCAGACCGTTGCGACCAACTACGCTGTAAAGCCCCGCGTAGAGGACCTTGAGGCGCTGATTCAGGCGTTTCCGCAATACGAGCTCTGGCTGTGGCGCGGGCAGGCCGATCCGGAAAACGGTCAGCTCGCCCCCGATACCGAGAACATGTCTAGCACTCAGGCTCCTCCTGTTTCGCCTGATCCACAGAATCTAGTTTATGATGAAAACACATATTCCCGCAATGCCATGGCGGAAGGTGTGACCGATCGCGTGCTCCATCTGCTCAACCTGACCAGCTTGAAAGACCTCGCCGAGGTCAACAGCAAGGAATACGTGCGCTGGCAGAGCATCAAGCGCGGCAATGCACGTCTCCGCGCGGATGACCTGGAGAAATTGAGTCGGTTTTATCCACAGTTCCGCTGGTGGCTGCTAACCGGGGAGGTGCTGCCCGAGGCCGGCCAGACCAGCCCCATCGACGTCCCCCCGCCGGACGCATGAGCCGCCTCACCCACCTGATCGAAGCCGCCCGTGGCGACCTGCCGCCCTGGGTGTCGACACCGGCCGAGCGCTGGGACGCCATCGCGAGCGAGTGCGGGCCGGATGAGGTGCTGGAGATCGAGCAGCGCCTCTACGCCTTGCGCTTGGAACTGGATGCGGTGGAGGACTGGGACGGCGACACCCGGGACGATATCCACAAGGCCATCGAACAGTTCCGTCGTCTGCTGCAGCTGGCGTTGCTGCGTGTGGGGGCGGCATGGACGTATTCCATTGAAACGCTGGCGGGGCCACTGGAGGGCGACGCTCTGCAGGCTGCAAGGCGCTGGCTGGCGGGGTTGCCCGAAGGCGAGCGGCTAGAGGTGTTGAAGGGCCTCTGGCACCTGCACTTTCGCCGGGCGTTGGCATTGATGCAGGGGGCGCAACTGTCGCGTGCCTCGGCACGGGCGCTGTGCCGCTACTGGCTGCAGTACGGCGGTCACAACGCCGCGCAGATGTTGATCAAGGCTTTTGTGCCGGTACTGGGAGAGGCGCGCTTCTGGCAACTGGCCGCCGAGGCGCCGCTGCTGCCGGCCATGGCGGAGTTTCTCGACTACGCCAGCAACGGCCGCTTGAGTGAGACCCGGGCGGCTAAACGTACCTAGCGCGGCTGTGGATAAGCCGCTTCCCGCCTTACGACGCGCCCACCATCTCAGCAAGACGCGCCAGCACCAACAGCACCAAAGCCCCTGCAAACAGCCCAAGGCTTGGCGCGGGCAACCGCTGGCCATCCCGCAGGCTTTGCAGAAGCCGGCCGCGCACGACTTGCGGGGTGAGGGCGAGCCCGGCGAACAGGCTGCATATGGCAGCGGTTTCGAGCAGGGCCTGTACGTTGAAGGGCTGGGTGAGCAGCAGGCTGAGCGGCATCAGCAGCACGATCAGTGCGGTGCCGCGTTGGCGGGCAGTGAGGGTGGTCCATTCGAGCATGGTGGGTCCGTCCAGAAAACATCCGGCGCAGTTTATCGACGGCCCCGACCTCAGCCAACAACCCGCCGCATGGCCACGCGCCCGCTGAGGCCGGCTTCACGCTCGGCGGCAAGGTGCGCGGCGAGGGCGCTGTCGCAGGCGGCTTCGGCCAGTACCTGAAAGCCCGCGCGTTCGTAGAAGGGGCGGTTCCAGGGCACGTCAGCGAAGGTGGTGAGGGTGAGGCAGGGCAACCCTTCGGTGCGGGCGCGTTCGGCGGCGGCCTCCAGCAGGGCGCGGCCGTGGCCCTGGCCGCCATGGTCGGGGTGCACGCTGACTTCGGCGATGTGCAGCCCCTGGCCTTCACGCTCGGCCAGCAGGAAGCCGACGGCGTGCCCGGCGTGTTCCACCACCCACAGCAACCCGGCCTCTAACCCGCGCTGGAGCACGTCGCGCGGCAGTGTGTGGCCGCGCAGGTGCGCGGGCAGGTGGGTGGTGCTGAAGCGTTCGGCGGCGAGCCGTTCGATGTCGCCCAGGGCGGGCAGGTCGGCGGGGTGGGCGAGGCGAAGGGTCATGAAGCGGTATCTACCAGGGGTTTCTCCATCTGCACCAGGGCCACGCGCTGGCCGCCCGGTGCCTGGCGCTCGACGATGGCGCGGGGCTGGTAGCCGAGGCGGGTGTAGAGCAGCAGGCCGCCGGTGTTGGCGTTGAAGCAGGAGATCTTCATCAGCTTGGCGTCGTAGCCGGCGCGGGCCTGCTGTTCCATCACGCCGATGAGGTACTGCGCCACGCCCTGGCCACGGGCCCAGTCGGCCACGAGCATGTTGCCGAGGGCGCAGTAGGCGCCCGGTTCCCACTGGTAGAAGTTGGCGAAGCCGGCGATGCGCCCGTCCAGCAGGGCGACGGTGCTGCCCTGGCGCTGGGCGATGGCGTCGGCCAGTTGCTCGACGCTGAAGGGCCAGGTGGCGCGGGGGTAGGCGAAGAAGAGTTCGTCGGCGTCGCGGGGGAAGCGGACGACCTCGGCGAGGTCGTCCGCGCCCACGGGGCGGTGGCTGAGTGCGGGCATGGCGGGGCTCATCGGGGCGGGTAGTGGTCGAGGATGCGGCCGATGGTGTCGCGGATGGCGGCTTCGCGCTCGGCGGGGCTGGGCGGGGTGGCGGGGAGGATCTGGGCGGCGCTGCCGCGCCAGACGAGCTTGCCGTCCTTGCTGTCGTAGAGGTCCACCTGCAGGGTGCCCACCTGGTAGTCGTAGGTACGGGTTTCGGTCAGGCCGGGGCCGCCCCAGTAGTTGCCCCAGCTGCCGCCCCAGTAGCCGCCGTAGTTGGTGCTGACCTGCTGCTGGCGGTCGTCGACGATCAGCCAGCTCTGCACCAAGAGGTCGGCGCGGGCGCCGGGTGCAGCGGGGCGCAGGCCGCGCTGGTCGAGATGCTGGGTGAGGGCGTCGCGCAGGCGCTGTTCGGTGAGGTCGCTCTTCAGGCGCGGGTCGTCGGGGCGGTACTGCAGGGCGGGCTCTTTCCAGGCCCAGCTGCGGTAGGCGCCGAAGTCGCGGGTGCGGTCGTAGTCGCGGTCGATCTCCACGCTCTGGCAGGCGGCCAGCAGCAGGACGGAGGCGAGCAGGAACAGGCGGCGGATCATGGTGGGTCTCCTAGGCCGGGGGGCCTATCCAATCCCATGCCGGGGTGGCCGGCAAGGGTCTGGGTCAAGGTTTTGCACGCTGTCGGGGGTTCGCTTCAGCGCGGGGGGTACTCGCCGAGGGCTTCGGCGGTGGCCTCGCGCAGGGCCTGGTTGCGGTCGCTGCGCTCGCCGCTGGCGTCGGTTTCGGCGCTGCCGGTCCACACCACCTGACCATCGCGGGCGTCGCGGAACTCCAGGTAGACCACCGCCACCTGCACCTCGTAGGTACGTACCAGCGGGGCGCTGGCCCAGCCGCCGTAGCGGTCGCCCCAGGGGTCGTTGCCGTAGTAGACGCCGCTGCGGTCTTCGTATTGGCGCAGGCGTTTCTCGAAGCGCAGGCTGGCGCTCACCCGCAGGTCGGCGCCGGCCGGGTCGTGGGCCTGGCGCAGGCCGCGCTGGTCGAGCCCGGCGTTGACGATCTCGGCCATCTGCTCGGGGGTGACCCAGGTGTTGCCGGCGGGCAGGCGGCCGTCCTGCCAGCTCCAGCTGCGGTAGCGGCCGAAGTCGCGCGGGGCGGCGGGGTAGGCGCTGCGGTCGAAGTGGGTGGCGGCGCCGGGCGGGGCCGGCGGCATGGGCAGGGACTGGGCCTGGTAGGGGTTGGGGCTCTGGCAGGCGCTGAGCACCAGCAGGCTGGCGATGAGGGTGGCGCGGTGCATGGTGGCCTCCGTCGAGGCGGGTTCTGGGTGCCCCGTTTCCGGGGCGCTGCTCATAGCGGGCGGCAGATCCAGTGTAGATAGCGCCCCAGGCCGGCGAAGGCCGGGTGGCGCCGGTGGGCCAGTTCCATCTCCAGCAGGTCGGCCAGTTCGGCACGGGCCTGGAACTCGCTGGGCATGTAGTCGTGGAACACGCGGATGCCGCTCTGCGCTTGGACACGCCAGTGCGTGCCGAGTTGCGCGGCCAGCTCGCGCGGGTCCAGCGGGCGCTGGGGGGTGAGGCTCTGGCCTTCACCGGCGAAGCGGTTGCGCCGCAGCTTGCGGAAGTGCCCTTTGAGCAGGTTGCGGTAGATGAGCGCATCGCGGTTGTAGAACGCCAGGGACAGCCAGCCCTCCGGGGCGGTGAGGGCGTGCAGGGCCGGGAGGATGGCGTGGGGCTCGGCGAGCCATTCGAGCACGGCGTGGCAGATGACCAGGTCGAAGCGGCCGTCGAGCTGCTCCGGCAGGGCCTGCCAGGGGGCCTGGATGAAGGTGGCCTGGCAGCCGGCTTCGGCGAAGCGCTCGCGGGCGCCGTCGAGCATCGGTTCGGCCGGTTCGGCGAGGGTCACCTGGTGGCCGCACTGGGCCAGCCAGAGGCTCATGTGGCCGAGCCCGGCGCCAACGTCGAGCACCCGCAGGGGGCGTTCGGGCAGGGCTTCGCCGAGGTCGGCCTGGAGCACGGCGAGGCGGATGGCGCCCTTGGCGCCGCCGTAGATCTTCTCCGCGAAGCGCGCGGCGAGGGCGTCGAAATGGCGGTCGTCGGTCATGGCAGGAAGCGCCGTTCGCTGTCGGCCAGCTTGTCCAGCACGGCCTGGTTCATGTCGATGCCCAGCTCGCTGCACATCAGCAGCAGGTAGAGGATCACGTCGCCCACTTCCTGGCCGGCGTGGTGGAGGGTGTCGGCGTCGAGCTGGCGGGACTGGTCTTCCGTCAGCCACTGGAAGATTTCCACCAGCTCGGCCATCTCCACGCTGGCGGCCATGGCCAGGTTCTTGGGGCTGTGGAATTGGCGCCAGTCGTTGTGGTCACGAATGGCGTGCAGGCGGCGGGTAATGGCGTCGAGGTTCATGCGGCTCTCCTGGGAGGCCGCATAGCTTGGTGCCGGGGACGGCGGGGTGCAAGCGCCGCGCAGGGGGCGGCGCTGGTGCTAGTCGGCCAGCGGTGCCCAGCTGCCGGCCATGTGCGGCAGGTCGTCCTTGCCGCGCAGGGCGAACTGGCCGCTGGGGCCGGCGGCGCTGGCCAGCAGGCGCACTTCGGCAGGCAGCAGGACGGGCTTCTGGAAGCGCACCTCCACTTCGTAGCCGGCATCCGGCAGGTGGGCGCCGAGGGCGGCCAGGGTGCGCGCCTTGTTCCACAGGCCGTGGGCGATGGCGCGGGGGAAGCCGAACAGCTTGGCGCTGGGGGCGCTGAGGTGGATGGGGTTGTAGTCGCCGGCGACGCGGGCGTAGCGCCGGCCGATGTCCTTGGTGGCGCGCCAGTGGTCCAGCTCGGTCAGCGGCAGGGCGTCGACCTCCTCGCGCGGGGCGGGGGCGCCCTCCAGGCGCAGGCCCCGGTAGAGGATGCGGCTGTCGCCTTCCCAGAGCAGGCCGAGCTGGTCCTCCAGGCGGGTGATGAGGCTGAAGGTGGCGCCTTTGTCGTGGGGGCGCAGGTCCTGCACGGCGACGCTGACGCGGAACGGCCCGAGGCCGCCGAGGGTGCGCAGCACGCGGATGCGGTTCTCCAGGTGCACCAGGCCGAGCAGCGGGAAGGGGAAGCGCTTGTCGGTCAGCAGTTGCATCTGCAGCGGGAAGGCGAGGATGTGCGGGTAGGTGGCCGGCAGCCGGCCGTTGTCGCCAAAGCCGCAGACCTGGCGGTAGCGCGCCAGGTGGCGGGCATCTACCTCCACCTGGGTGCGCAGGCCGAGGTCGGGCAGGGTGCGCCCGCTGGCACCACGGCGCAGGGCGGCACGCAGGAACAGGCCGGGCAGGGCCGGGAGGGTGGGCAGGTCGAGCCAGTCGGTGGCCATGGGCGATCTCCTCGTTGCGAACGCGATGCAGCTTAGCCGCCCCGTCCGGCGGCACATTGGCCGCGCCGCATGGCGTCCTGGCAGGGCAGTCAATCCGTCCGGGCGGCTCAAGCGCGCCTTGAGCGCACGGTAAAAAGCTGCATAAGATGGCCCCCGCCTCGCATGACAAGAATTCGGAAAATGATGCGTGACCTGACCGACGACGTGGCGCTGATGCGCGCGGTGATCGACGCCCTGCGCGCCAGCGGCGCCGACCCTGACAAGGTGTTGGGGCGGCTCGGCCTGCCAGCGGGCGGCCTGCCCGCCGGACGCTTCCCCCATGCTGCCCAGGCCCAGTTCTGGCGGGCCGCGGCGGAAGAGTGCGGGGAGGAGCATGTCGGCCTTTACCTGGCCGGCCACCTGCCGGCCTTCCATGGCCTGCTGCTGGAATACCTCTTCCTCTCCAGCGAAACCTTCGGCGATGGCCTGCGCCACGCCCTGCGCTACGTGCGCCTGCTCTCCGACACCCTCAATGCCCGCCTGGAAGTGGACGGCGACCGCGCCGTGCTGTCCCTGGGCCAGAGCATCGGCAGCAACCGGCACTTCCCGGAGATGCTCGCCGGGGCGGTGATCCGCCTGTTCCATGCGCTGACCGAAGGTGACTTCATCCCCCGCGAGGTGCTGCTGATGCACGCCGAGGGCGCGCCGGCCGAGCGCTACCAGGCGGTCTACGGCTGCCCGGCACGCCTGGGCGCCGAGCGCTACGCGCTGGTGTTCGACGCCGCCGTGCTGGACAAGGCCTCGCGCCATGCCGCGCCGGAACTGCTGCGCATGCACGAGTCCCTGGCCCGTCGGCAACTGGCGGAAGTGGAACGGCTGGACCTGGTGCGCAAGGTGCGCGAGCTGATCGGCGAACTGCTGGTGGACGGCGGCGCCACCCTGGAACAGGTCGCCGCCCGCCTCAACATGCCCGCCCGCCGCCTGCGCGAACGCCTGGCCATGGCCGGCGTGCGCTTCAACGACCTGGTCACCGACTACCGCTGCCGCCTGGCCAAGGAACTGCTGCTCAAGACCGACGAACGCATCGAGGTGATCGTCGAACGCACCGGCTTCTCCGAACCCAGCACCTTCTACCGCGCCTTCAAACGCTGGGTCGGCGAAACCCCCGTTGAATTCCGCCGCCGAGGCCGCCCCCAGGCTGATGCCTGACCCGCCCACTCCCAATGCCGTGTGCCTGGACTTGGTGGATGAAAAGAGCGTCATCCACCCTACGCGAGCCCGCGCCGCCGCTGCCCCGTAGGGTGGATCGCGCTCCACCGATCCACCGTCTCGACGCCAGAACGGAGTGAGTTCGTAGGATGCGGTGAGCTATGCGAACCGCATCAATCCAAGCCCCGCCCGGGATGATGGGCTTCGCACAGCTCAGCCCATCCTACGGGGGCCGCCGTGCCATCCGGTGAGCGCCGATCTATGGGGGTATCCCCAAGGCCTGGGTGCCGGGAGTTGGTGGATGAAAAGAGCGTCATCCACCCCACGCGAGCCCGCGCCGGGTGGATCGCGCTCCACCGTCTCGACGCCGGAACGGTGTGAGTTCGTAGGATGCGGTGAGCTATGCGAACCGCATCATTCCGCACCCAGCCCACCATGCCATCCGGTGACTACCGATCCACCGCCGTAGCCCGGGCTTCAGCCCGGGAACTGGAGTTATCCCGAAGGATGAGGCTCAGCGATACCAGCGCGGGGTGTAGACCCATTCGTGGCCGTCGGGGCGGGGGATGCGGCGGGTGAGGGAGGAGCCGATGATCACCAGGGTGCGCATGTCCACCTGGTCGGGGGTGAGGTCGCCGAGGGTCGTCACGGTGAGCTTCTCCGCCGGGCGGCCGATGTCGCGGCCGAGCACCACCAGGGTCTCGGGCGTGCGGTGCTGGCGGACGATCTCCAGGGCGCGGGCCAGTTGCCAGGGGCGGGCCTTGGAGATGGGGTTGTAGAAGGCCATGGCGAAGTCGGCGGCGCCGGCGTGGTCGAGGCGCCGTTCGATCACGTCCCAGGGTTTGAGGTTGTCCGAGAGCGAGATCAGGCAGAAGTCGTGGCCGAGCGGCGCACCGGCCTTGGCTGCGGTGGCCAGGGCGGCGGAGACGCCCGGCTGGATCTGCAGGTCCACCTGTTGCCAGGCCGGGTCGCGGGATTCGTCGAGGGCTTCCAGCACGGCGGCGGCCATGGCGAACACGCCCGGATCACCGGACGACACCACCACCACCCGGCGGCCGCTGGCGGCCAGCTCGAAGGCGTGGCGGGCGCGTTGCAGTTCTTCGCGGTTGTCGGTGCAGTGGGCCACCTGGTCGGCGCGCAGCGGGCCGGCCATGCGGATGTAGGTTTCGTAGCCCAGCAGGTCCTGGGCTTCGTCGAGGGCCTGACGGGTGGCGGGGGTCATGAAGGCCGGGTCGCCGGGGCCGAGGCCGATCACCGTCAGCCGGCCCCGGGCCTGGCCGATGCGGGTCGGGTCCAGGGGCGCGTCGGCGCGGTACAGCTGCACTGCGCCGAGGCGGGCGACCGGCGCGGGCAGGTCGGCGTCATCGCTGGCGAAGCGCAGCGGCACGCGCAGTTCGGCGGCCGTGGCGGCCAGCCCGGCGTCGCTCATGCGCGCTGGGTCGGCCACCAGGCAGGCCAGGGCCTGGGGGGCCAGGCTGGCAGTGGCGAGGGCCTGGCGGATGGCCTCGGCCGAGGCCTCGCCCTCCACGCGCAGCACCAGCACGCGGGGGTGGATCAGCAGTTCGTCGCGGGCGGCAGGGCGTTGTTCGGGGGTGATGTGCAGGGTCAGCTTGGCGGCGCTGTCGCGGGGCAGGGCGACGGCTTCCAGCCAGGGGGCTTCACCGGCCACGTGCAGTGTCTGGCCGCCGAGCAGGTCGGCGACGAAGCGCTTGCCCTGTTCCAGGTCGGCCAGGGCGTAGCCCTCCGGCGGGTCCAGCAGGCAGGTGCCGAAGCGCAGTTCGCCACTGGTGGTGATGGCCGGGGCCACGTCCAGCCAGGCGGCGATCTCGCGGGCCAGGCTGTTGACCCCGCCCAGGCCGCCGAGCAGCGGCACCACGGCGCTGCCGTCTTCGGCCAGGGCCAGCACCGGCGGTTCGGCGCCCTTGTGGGCGATCAGCGGTGCGAGGGTGCGGATGACGATGCCGGCGGCGCACAGGGCGATGATCGGGGTGTCGTTGCGGTACAGCTCGCGCAGGGTCTCACCGAACTCGCTGTAGCGCTCGTCGGCACCGTCGACGCGGCCGGCGAGGCCGAGCACCCGGGCCTGTGGATAAAGCGCCTGGAGTCGACGGGCGACGGCCAGGCCGCCGTTGCCGAGGAGGACGATGGCGGGGGCGTTCATCAGCCCCTCCATTTCTGGCCGGGGACCAGGATCATCGAGAAGTACGGCGAGGCCATCGGGTCCACCTCGTCCAGCGCCACGATGCGCTGGTTGGCCATGGTGGCGCGTTCGACGTAGTGGGCGCGGTCGGCCAGGCCCAGCTCGCCCAGCACGCGGCGCACCTTGTCGAAGTTGCGCCCGAGCTTCATCACCACGGCGGCTTCGGCGGTGGCCAGGCGGGCCTTGAGTTCAGCCTCGGGGAGCACCCCGGAGAGCACCGAGAGGCTCTGGTTGCGGTACACCAGCGGCAGGCCGAGCACGGCGGCGCTGCCGAGCATGGAACACACGCCGGGCACCACCTCCACCTCGTAGCGGTCGGCCAGGCGGTCGTGCAGGTACATGTAGGAGCCATAGAAGAACGGGTCACCTTCGCAGATCACTGCCACGTCGCGGCCGGCGTCGAGGTGCTCGGCCACCTGCTGGGCGGCGGTGTCGTAGAAGTCGCTGATCACCGTTTCATAGGACAGCGGCGGCTCCAGCTTCTCGGTGGTCACCGGGTACACCAGCGGCATGCGCACCTGGGCGTCCACCAGGTGCTGCTCGATGATGCCGAAGGCGTTGCCACCCTCGCCGCGATTGGCCTTGGCCTTGGCGACGAAGTAGCCCACCACCTGGGCCGATTGCAGCAGGCGCAGGGCCTTGAGGGTGATCAGTTCCGGATCGCCCGGGCCCACGCCGAGGCCGATCAGCCGTCCCTTGCCGCTCATCACTCCACCTCCGTGGCCAGGGCGTTGACGGCGGCGGCGGCCATGGCGCTGCCGCCGCGACGGCCGCGCACCACCACGTAGGGCACGCCGCGGCTGTCGGCGGCGAGCATGTCCTTGGACTCGGCCGCGCCGACGAAGCCCACCGGGAAGCCGAGGATCAGCGCCGGTTTCGGGGCGCCGGCGTCGAGCATCTCCAGCAGGTAGAACAGCGCGGTGGGGGCGTTGCCGATCACCACCACGCTGCCTTCCAGGTGCGCGCGCCAGTGCTCCAGGGCCACTGCCGAGCGGGTATTGCCCAGTTCGCGGGCCAGCTCCGGCACGCCGGGGTCGTTGAGGGTGCAGATGACCGGGTTGTTGGCCGGCAGGCGCGCGCGGGTGATGCCTTCGGCCACCATGCGCGCATCGCAGAGGATCGGCGCGCCAGCGGCCAGGGCGGCGCGGCCGGCGGCACCTGCTCCGGGGGAAAAGGCCAGGTCCTGCACCACGTCGACCATGCCGCAGGCGTGGATGACGCGCACGGCGAGCTTCTCCAGGTCCGGCGGGATGGCGCTGAGGTCCGCCTCGGCGCGGATGATGGAGAAGGAATGGCGATAGATCTCCTGACCATCGCGGATGTAATCGATCATTCGGTGGAGCTCCAGCTGTCAGGAGTGGCGGCCAGTCGGGCGCTGGCCTGTTCGAGGTCGAGGTCGCTCGCCAGCAGCAGGCCGAAGCCGCTGCGGGCGCGCTGGTAGAGGTCGTAGCGGCCCGGTTCGCGGGCCAGCAGGGTGAAGGGCGCGACGTGGGCGGCGGCGCAGGAGCGCGGGCAGCCGGTCAGGTGCAGCTGCACCCGGGGCGGCAGGTGCGGCGCCAGGGCCAGGGCGTCGGCCTTGGTGTCGGCCAGGCTGCGTGGGCAGCCGCTGGAGCCGGTGCAGGCGATGAGCCGGGCCAGGGGCGCGTCGGGGTCGGTGACCAGGCCCAGGGCGGCGAGGGCGGCGAGGGTACCGTCGAGGTCGCGGGGGGCCGGCAGCAGCACCGATTGCCAGGGGGTGAGGCGCAGGTGGCTGTCGCTCTGCTGGTCCGCCAGGTCGGCCAGGGCCATCAGTTGTTCGGCATCGAGCCGGCCGAGGGGGGCGGCGGCGCCGGCATGGCGGCCAGCCACGGCGCCCAGGTGGCCGAGGGCGCCGGCGCTGTCGCGACGCCAGTCCGGCACGGCATGCAGGGGCGCGCCGAGGCGGGCTTCCAGCTCTGCCAGCAGGGCGGTGGGGCCGAGGTCGGCCAGCAGGTGGCGCATGCGCGTCTGCTCGGGGCGGGCGCGGTCGAGGAACAGGTGCAGCAGCGCCTCCACCAGGGCCGGCACCTGGGCGGCGGGCACGGCGCCCAGGGCGGGGGCGTCGTACGCCTGTTGCGGCGGGCACCCGGCCAGGCCGAAGGCGAAGAGGGCGTCGGCCTGCGGCCCGAGGGCGCAGAGCCAGAGGTCGTGGGGGTGCTCCAGCATGGCCAGGGCTTCGCCGCCGTCCAGCAGCAGGGCGAACTTGGGCGACAGGGCGTGGAAGCGCGGGGTGTCCTGCAGCAGGGCCAGCAGGCGGTCGGCCAGGGCAGCGGTCGTTTCGTGGCCGGGCACCAGGCCCAGCAGAGGGCTGACCATCAGGTTGCGCACGTCGTCGGCACCCGGCGAGGGGGCGCCCAGGTCGGCGGCCAGCAGTGCGTCGATCAGCGCCGCTTCGGCACCGATCCGAACGCCGCGGATCTGCAGGTTGGCGCGGTTGGTGGCCTCGATCACGCCGCTGGCGTACTGCCGGGCGGCTGCGGCCACGGCGCGGGCCTGGCGGGCCTGGAGGCGGCCACAGGGCAGCTTGATGCGGCAGATGCCGCCATCGCCGGATTGCACGATGCGCAACAACCCCGGGCAGGCCGAGGGGCGGACGGTGGCGGCAGCGGATTCGGCCTGTTTCAACGGGTCACCCTGGTTGGCGTCGCGGCGACCGGAATATCCCTAGCCCAGGGACACGTTTGCATCGATACACCCCGCCCGATGCGCTCACACGCGACTGGTTTCACCGGCAGGTCTCCTGGCTGGCAGGTCGTCATCCTCCGCGGCCTTCCCGAGCGCTGCTCAGTGGCCAGGGTGCGTGGACTCGCTGCTTACAGTTGCGGGGGCAGCCACGGTGCGACCGTGTTCCCTCAGTGTCCGGATGGACGCTGGCCAGCGCCTGTAGGGGCCGGCAACCGATGAAGGGCGCTATTATGCCCGCTTTGCGCGACATGAGGAAAAGGCTGCCTGTCGGAACGGCAAGCGGCTGACACCTCGCTAGAGACGGGAGTTTCCATGCAGCCCTGGCTGACGGTTGTGGGTATCGGTGAGGACGGCTATGCGGGCCTCGGCAAGGCGGCGCGCCATGCGCTGCTGGGGGCCACTGAAGTGGTGGGAGCGCCGCGTCAGCTGGCGCTGCTGCCGCGCTGCGTCCGTGCCGTGCGTACGCCCTGGCCGAGCCCGTTCTCCCTGGAACCGGTGCTGGCGCGGCGGGGTACGGCCCTGTGTGTGCTGGCCAGTGGCGATCCGATGCTGTTCGGCGTGGGCGCCAGCCTGGCGCGGCAGGTGCCGGCCGAGGAGATGCAGGTGCTGTCGGCGCCTTCGTCCGCAGCCCTGGCGGCGGCACGGTTGGGCTGGCCGCTGCAGGAGGTGACGCTGCTGTCCACCGTGGCGCGGCCCCTGGCGGTGCTCAACGGCCACCTGCACCCTGGCGCGCGGCTGCTGGTGCTGAGCAACGATGGCCGCACCCCGGCGGCCCTGGCGGCGCTGCTGGCCGAGGGCGGCTTCGGCGCCAGTCGCCTCACCGTTCTGGAGCACCTGGGCGGCCCCCTGGAGCGCCGGCTCGACGGCCTGGCCAACGCCTGGAGCGACGTGGCGGTGGCCGACCTCAACCTGGTGGCGGTGGAGGTGGCGGCCGACCCCGGCACCCGCGCGCTGCCGGTCACCTGCGGCCTGCCCGACGACGCCTACCGCCACGACGGCCAGCTCACCAAGCGCGATGTCCGCGCCGTCACCCTGGCCCGCCTGGCGCCGCGCCCCGGCGAGCTGCTGTGGGACGTGGGCGCCGGCTGCGGTTCCATCGGCATCGAGTGGATGCGCGCCCATCCGGCGTGCCGTGCCCTGGCCATCGAGGCCAACGCCGGGCGCCAGGCGCACATCCAGCACAACCGCGATGCCCTCGGCGTGCCCGGTCTGCAGCTGGTGGCCGGCGAAGCCCCGGCCGCACTGGAGGGCCTGCCGGCGCCGGATGCCATCTTCATCGGCGGCGGCGTCACCGACCCCGGCGTGCTGGCGCAGTGCTGGGCGCGGCTCAAGCCGGGCGGTCGCCTGGTGGCCAACGCCGTGACCCTGCAGAGCGAGGCGACCCTGGTGGCCTTCCGCGCCGAGCACGGCGGCAGCCTGACCCGCATTGCCGTCGCCCAGGCCCAGCCGCTGGGGGACTTCGACACCTGGCGCTCGGCCCTGCCCATCACCCTGCTGGAAGCATTCAAGCCATGAGCCGCCTCCTGCTGCTGGGCGGCGTGACCGAGGCTTTGGCCCTGGCCCGTCGCCTCGGCCCCGCCCATGTCTACAGTCTCGCCGGCCTCGGCAAGGTGCCCCAGGACCTGGCCTGCCAGGTGCGCGTGGGCGGTTTCGGCGGGGCGGACGGGCTGGCGCAGTACCTTCGTCAGGAAGGCATCGATCTGCTGCTGGACGCCACCCACCCCTATGCCGCGCAGATCAGCCACAACGCCGCCCGCGCCGCCGAACTGGCTGGGGTGCCCTGCTGGGCGCTGCGCCGCCCCGGCTGGCAGGCCGGCCCCGGTGACGATTGGCGCGAGGTGGACGACTGGGCCGGCCTGATGGCCGCGCTGGCGCCGTTCCGCCGGCCTTTCTTCACCCTCGGCCGCGAGCCGCTGGAGCACCTGCACAGCGTGCCCGAGCACCAGCACTGGACGGTGCGCTGCCTGCAGGGGCAGGCCCCCGGCGAGCGCTTCGAGGTGATCGGCTCGCGCGGGCCGTTCCACCTGGACGAGGAGCGTGCGCTGTTCGAGCGCCTCGGCACCGACGTGCTGATCAGCAAGAACAGCGGCAGCCAGTCCACCGAACCCAAGTTGCAGGTGGCCCGTGAGCGCGGCCTGCCGGTGCTCATCCTCAAGCGCCCGGCATTGCCGCCGGTGACCCGCGAATTCGACTCGGTCGAGGCCCTCTGGCAGGCCCTCGGCCCCTACCTGGACACACCATGACCGCCACCGTTTACGCCCGCGTGCTGTTCGCCGGGCCCGATCTTGCCGAGGGCGCCTTCGCTGAGCTGTTCCGCCGCCAACTGGTCGCCCTGCGGGGCGAGGCCGCGCTGGCCGATGTGATCGATACCGGCACCGGCCTCGACGCCCTGCGCGAGGCCGTACAGGCCAGCCCGCGCCCGCTGCTGGTGATCGACCTCGACCCGCAGAGCACGCCGCCGCACCTGGACTGGCTGCGCAGCGAACTCGGCCAGTACCCGGCCCCGGAGCAGCTGTTCATCGCCAGCCTGCTGGGCCAGTACGACAGCGACCCGGCCGGCGCCGCCTGCGCCCTGGTGGCGCGTACCGAACTGCACCTGGCCTGCGCCGAGGTGCCGGCGTTGCCGGAGAGCCACGCCTGGTCCTGCATTCCGCCCCATGCCCGGCGCCTGCTGCTGTGCAACGGCCCGCGCTGCACCCGCCGGGGCGCGCTGCCGCTGTGGAAAAAGCTGCGGGAGACCCTCAAGGCCGCCGGCAAGCTGGAATGCGCAGGCGGCGTGCACATCACCCGTACCCAGTGCCAATACCCCTGCGACCTCGGCCCCACCGCCAGCCTCTACCCGGAAGGCGAGTGGTACCGCCTGGAGAGCGAAGAGCAGGTGCTGCGCTGGGTGCAGGCGCGCATCGTCGAAGAGCGGGCGGTGCCGGAGTTGTTGATGAAGGGGTGAGCGTTGCTCTTCGCTAAACGGACAGATGCCGGGCCGGGATGCCCGGCCTGCATGGAGCTGTGATGAGCCGGTCGGCTTTTGCCTGGGGTCTTGCCTTGTCCACTGTCGTCCTCGTTCAGGCTAAGGCTCAGGCTGATCCGGATTGCCCGCCGCAGCGTGAAGAGGCCGCCGCGTTGAATGCCTTGCTGAAACAGTCGCCCGAGGCGCTGGCGCTGGAAGCAGCCCGTGCGGGGCGTATCGAATTCATGCTCGTCCTCGGTTACACGGGGACGCTTCCGGGGCTGTCCCCGGCGACACTTGAGTGCCTGGGGCCGTTTCCCACCCGAGTCGTGCCGGGCACCTCGGACGTGGTTTGTACCGAGGAAATGGCTGAACTCCAGCAGCCGGCCCGGGATTTCGCCAAACGCTACAACCACCGCTTGCTGGCGCTCACCGCGCCGGCTTGCGAGAGATACAACTCTGCTGACCGCTGAACGGGTCAGCGCACGAACCAGCGCGCCGTCAGCGGGGCCGAGAGCATCAGCACCCCGAGGATCACGAAGGCCGTCACCAGCCCCAGCCCCTGGGCGACGAAGCCCACCAGTGCCGGCCCGGCGAGCACGCCGGCGTAGCCCACGGTGGTCACCGCCGCCACGGCGAGATTGGCCGGCATGGTGCCCTGGCGACCGGCAGCGCTGAACAGCACCGGCACGATGTTGGCCGCGCCCAGCCCCACCAGCAGGAAGCCCGCCAGTGCCAGGACGGTGTGCGGCGCCAGCAGCATCAGCGCGAAGCCGGCCGTGGCCAGCAGGCCGCCGCCCACCAGTACGCGGTATTCCCCCAGCCGGGCGATCACCCGGTCCCCGGTGAGCCGACCGCTGAGCATCGCCAACGAGAACAGTGCGTAGCCGATCCCGGCCTTGGCCGGGTCGAACTGGCGCGTCTCCACCAGCAGGATGGCGCCCCAGTCCAGCAGCGCGCCTTCGGCCAGGAACATGGCGAAGGTCAGCGCCCCCAGCAGCAGGACCAGCCCGCGCGGCACCACGAACAGCGGCCCGCTGCCGCCCGAGCGGGTGCGCAACAGGCGCGGGGCGGCGAGGGCGAGGCCGGCGATCACCACCAGCAGGGCGACGAGGATCGCCGGCAGCGGTGCCAGGCCGGCCGCCAGCAGGCCGGTCATGCCCAGGGAACCGACGAAGCCACCGAGGCTGAACAGGCCGTGGAAGCCCGACATCAGCGGCACCGGTGCATCGTTCGCCACCTCCACGGCGTGGATGTTCATCGCCACGTCCATGGCGCCCAGGGAGGCGCCGAACAGCGCCAGCGCGAGGGCCAGCAGCAGGCTGGAATCCGCGCCGGCCAACAGCGGCATGGCGCAGCACAGGCCCACCCCGCCCACCAGGATCACCGGGCGCGCCCCGATCCGCCCCGCCAGCACACCGGCCACCGGCATCGACAGCATCGAGCCGGCCCCCAGGCACAGCAGCAACAGCCCCAGCACCGCTTCGCCGATGTCCAGGCGCGCCTTCGCATAGGGCACCAGCGGCGCCCAGCAGGCCATGCCGAAACCGGAGACGAAGAACGCCAGGCGCGTGGCCAGGCGGGTGGCAGGGCTGTCGGCACAGGGCACGGCGTGGGTCATGGGCGCTTCCGAACGGGAAAAAGGGGTGGACCCTAACACGGGCGCGCGCGCCTTGTGGCTCCACCAGGCGGTTGATGGACGAGGTGGTGTGGTCGTGAGTGGGGCTCGCGTGGGGGATGGCGTTCTTTCCATCCACCAATTCCAGGCACGCAGCCTTGGGGATAACCCCGGTCCCGGGCTGAAGTCCGGGCTACGAGCTGGTGGGCTGAAGCCCACCCTACGGGCGGTGTCTCAATCCGTGTACCCCTGATGGATCAATCCGCCAGCGCCTGGTACTCGGCTTCGAGGAGGGTGGCGAGCTGGCGGGCGCGGCCGAGGCGGATGGGGCCGGACTCGATGTCCACCAGCAGGGTGGTGCAGCCCAGGGGTTGCAGGGCTGGCAGGTCCTTGAGGCGGCCGTCGGTGAGGATCAGCACGCGCTGCTCTTCGCTGGGCCGTTGCCGCTGGCGCGTGGCCAGCCAGCAGGCGGCCTGGGCCAGGGCGTCGGGCAGGGGCGTGCCGCCGCCGGCTCCGAGGCCCTGCAGCCAGGGCTGCAGGCGGGCGTCGGCCTTGCGGCCCTGCCAATGCCACTGGGCCTGGCGACCGCTGGCCGCGAGCACGGCGAGGCGTGCGCGTGCCTTGTAGGCGTCATCGAAGAGCTGGGCCAGCAGCCCCTTGGCACGGGACAGGGCGCCGTGGCGGCGGGTGGAGGCGGAGGCGTCGACGATCACCAGCCAGAGCTGTTCCGCCGCGCGGCTGCGGGGTGTACGGATGAGGTCCTCGGCCCGGCGCGGGCGGCCGCGCAGCAGGGTCGGCAGCCAGGCGATGGCGCCCCCTTGGCCGGGACTGCGGGCGCCGCTGCGGCCTTGGCCGAGGCGCCCTGGCCGGGGCTTGGCACCCGTCCCCTTGGCGTGGCGCGGGCGGGTGCTCAGGGCTTTTTTGGCCAGGCGGGCAGGGCCCTGCGCTCCCCGGTGGGCATGGGTTGGGCGGGCAGTTCGCCCCATTGGCCTTCGCCGCTGGCGTCCTGCTGGGGGCGAGGGGCCTGGGCAGGCGCTTCGCGGGGTGGCTGTGCGGCCGGCGGCGGCGCGTGGTGGCGACGGTGGGCGAGGGCGAAGTGCTCGACGGCGTCGATGTCCTCGGGGGCGATGGCGGTCGCGCCGCGCCAGGCGGCGTGGGCGCGGGCGGCGCGCAGCCAGACCAGGTCGGCGCGCAGGCCGTCGACGCCGGCGTCGAAGCAGCGCTGGGCGATGGCGTCCAGGGCGTGGTCGTCCAGCGGGATGGTGGCGAGGTGTTCGCGGGCGTCCTGGCAGCGGCGGGCCAGGGCCTGCTGGTCAGCGCTCCAGCGGGCGATGAAGGTAGCGGGGTCGGCGTCGAAGGCCAGGCGACGGCGGATGATCTCGGCGCGTTCGGCCGGAGCCGGGGCGTGGTCGAGGCTGACCTTGAGGCCGAAGCGGTCCAGCAGTTGCGGGCGCAGTTCGCCTTCTTCGGGGTTCATGGTGCCGATCAGCACGAAGCGCGCCGGGTGGGCGTGGGACAGGCCGTCCCGCTCGACACGGTTGGTGCCGCTGGCGGCGACGTCCAGCAGCAGGTCCACCAGGTGGTCCGGCAGCAGGTTCACTTCGTCCACGTAGAGCACGCCCTCGTGGGCGCGGGCCAGCAGGCCGGGGGAGAAGCGCGCGCGGCCTTCGCCGAGG
The DNA here is from genome assembly GCF_032621675.1 of Pseudomonas sp. zfem003. Classification (NCBI taxonomy): domain Bacteria; kingdom Pseudomonadati; phylum Pseudomonadota; class Gammaproteobacteria; order Pseudomonadales; family Pseudomonadaceae; genus Pseudomonas; species Pseudomonas sp. zfem003. Next base: position 149,042 of record NZ_JAVYJG010000010.1, read on the forward strand.
GCGGCGTCCAGGTCCAGGGTGCCGACGATGCGGTCCTCGCTGGCGCCCAGGGGCAGGGTGACGAAGATGCCGCGCGGCAGCAGGTCGGCGATGCCCCGGGCCAGGGTGGACTTGGCCATGCCGCGCGGGCCTTCGATCAGCACGCCGCCGATGGCGGGGTCGATGGCGGCGAGGTAGAGCGCGAGCTTCAACGCGTCGGCGCCGACCACGGCGCTGAGGGGATAGTGGCCAGGTTCGGACATGGTGGGTTCCTGCTCAGACATGCCGCGCATGGTAGCGAAAGGCCGATGCAGCCGATAGAAATCCGTGATTGAACGGCGCCTCGGGATGCAGTAGGTTAGCCAGCATTCGCTTTGGAGATCGTCATGTCGCACCGTCCGTCCACTTCGCTCATCGCTGCTCCGGCCCTGGCCGTGGCGGGTGCGCGCGTGGCCACTGCGACCGGCTATTTCTACGGGTATTGGTTTAGCCACGGGCTGACCTGATACCCATCAGGCGGCCCACTCCAGCAGGGTCGCCGCCAAAGCTCCACGAAACCCCCGGTCGGCAACCCGACCGGGGGTTTTTGTTTTCCGACGGTCCACAAGACCACCACGACGTTACCGAGGATCGCACCATGATCAGCTACCGCACCTATCGCTATTACCGCACCGACTGGCGATTTAGCCGCTCCACCCGCACCCCCACACCGACAAGTCGAACACCCAGTTAGTGCGCCGCGCGCGGACCTGCCGCGCCGGCCGAGGAACCCAGCCATGAATTCGTCCGTTTCCGCCCTGTCCACCGCCGCCCAGCCCCTGCACGTCGTTGCCCTGGATGCGCCGGCATCGTCCTCCCGCACCACCCGCCCCCTGCCCACCCCCGCCGAGCTGCGCCGCCGCTTGCCGCTGTCCGTCGAACTGGCCCGCCAGATCCAGGCCCAGCGCGAAGCCGTGCGCGCCGTGCTGGATGGTGAGGATCCGCGCCTGCTGGTGGTGGTCGGCCCCTGCTCGATCCACGACCCGGAGGCCGCCCTGGACTACGCCCGCCGCCTGGCGGCCCTGGCCCCGCTGGTGAGCGACCAGTTGCTGCTGGTGATGCGCGCCTACGTCGAGAAGCCGCGCACCACCGTCGGCTGGAAGGGCCTGGTGTACGACCCGCACCTGGACGGCAGCGGCGACATGGCCGAGGGCCTGGCCCTGAGCCGCCGGCTGATGCTGGAGATCGCCGGGCTCGGCCTGCCGGTGGCCACCGAGCTGCTGCAGCCGCTGGTGGCCGGCTACCTGGACGACGCCCTGAGCTGGGCGGCCATCGGCGCGCGTACCAGCGAGTCGCAGATCCACCGCGAGATGGTCAGCGGCCTGGACCTGCCGGTGGGCTTCAAGAACGGCACCGACGGCAGCCTCGGCATCGCCACCGATGCCATGCGCTCGGCGGCCCACGCTCACCAGCACTTCGGCCTCGATGCCCAGGGTCGCCCGGCGCTGGTGGAAACCGCCGGCAACCCGGACACCCACCTGGTGCTGCGCGGTGGCCACAAAGGCCCGAACCATGATGCCGCCAGCGTGCAGGCGGCCCGCGAAGGGCTGGAGAAACTGGGGATCGCGCCGCGCATCCTGGTGGACTGCAGCCACGCCAACAGTGGCAAGGACCCGCTGCGCCAGCCGGCAGTGCTGACGGACGTGATCGACCAGCGCCTGGCCGGCCAGGACGCCCTGCGCGGGGTGATGATCGAGAGTCACCTGTTCGACGGTGCCCAATCGCTGTCGTGCGAGCTGCGCTACGGCGTGTCCATCACCGATGGCTGCCTGGGCTGGGAGGGGACGCAGCGGATGCTGCTGGAGGCGGCCGCGCGCCTGCGCGGTTGAAACGAGCCGGGCGCACCGCGAGGGTGCGCCCGTGACGCGGAGGTGCGGGGGTCAGACCTTGCGCACGAACTCCGACTTGAGCTTCATGGCGCCGATGCCGTCGATCTTGCAATCGATGTCGTGGTCGCCGTCCACCAGGCGGATGCCTTTCACCTTGGTGCCCACTTTCACCACCAGGGACGAACCCTTGACCTTCAGGTCCTTGATCACGGTGATGGTGTCGCCGTCCTGCAGCACGTTGCCGACCGAATCCTTGATCACGCGGCCTTCTTCAGCGGCGGCTTCGCCAGCCTCGGCGGACCATTCGTGGGCGCATTCGGGGCAGATCAGCAGCGCGCCGTCTTCGTAGGTGTATTCGGAATTGCACTTGGGGCAGGGTGGCAGGTTGCTCACGGGGTACTCACTGTGTGGCACGAAAAAGGCCGCATAGTGTATAGGGTTTTAGCCTCGGATTGGCGGTGGCTGTGCGGGCCGGGCTTTGTATCGGTTTGCTGACACTCTTTACCAACTGGGCATAAGCCGTGGCATCGCGGTTGATAAGGTTTTCGCAGGGAGCATGACTGCTCTTGCGTACAGGGATGTGGCGCGACCTCAACCGTAGGGCCGTGAGGCCCCCGTACCACCAGGACCACCCGATGCTGCAACGCCTCCTCTGGAAACTCCTGCCCAAGGCGCAACGGCGCTTCCTGCTGGACCGCCTCTCGGTGGTGGATCGCCAGGCCGTTAACAAGGCGATGTCGGCCAACCTCGCGTTTCCCGAGCCGTTCCAGCAGCGCGCCTGCCTGTTCATCCACGTGCCCAAGTGCGCCGGCAGCAGTGTCTGCCTCAGCCTGTTCGATGGCTGGTACCCCGGCCACCTGCCGCTGTACTGGTACGAGCGGCAGTTCCCGGAGCAGTACGCCGAAAGCTTCAAGTTCACTTTCGTGCGCGACCCGCTGGAGCGGGCCTATTCGGCCTATGCCTTCCTGCGGGGCAACCCGCTGTCGACCCGCGATGCCGAGGCCCAGCGCCTGGTGCGCAGCTTCCGCGACTTCGACGAGTTCGTCGCCCGCTGGCTGCACCCGGACAATCTCCACCGCCAGCTACACTTTGCGCCGCAGACCGATTTCCTGGTCGATTCGCTCGGGCAACTGGCCGTGGATTTCATTGGCCGCCAGGAAAACATGGCGCATGATTTCCACCGTCTCTGCCAGCGGCTCGGGGTCCAGGCCGACCTGCCCCGCGCCAACGTCTCATGCGAGCGCCAGGCGGCGCCGGTGAGGCAGTTCTGTACCGCTCGAACCCGCCGCCTGGTGCGACGGGCCTATCAACGCGACTACGAGATGCTTGGCTATGCCCAGTCCTGACTCCTCCGCCGTGCCGGCGTGGATCCGCCCCTACAACCTGGCCCTGTCCAAGTCCGCGCGCGCCGCGATCAAGCACCAGCGCCCCTGCTGCATCTGGCTGACCGGCCTTTCCGGCGCCGGCAAGTCGACCCTGGCCAACGCCCTGGAGATGGAGCTGAACGCTCGTGGCCTGCACACCTTCGTGCTGGACGGCGACAACGTGCGCAACGGGCTCTGCCGTGACCTGGGCATGGACGATGCCTCGCGCCGCGAGAACATCCGCCGCATCGCCGAGGTGGCCCGGCTGATGGTGGATGCCGGGCTGGTGGTGATCGTCTCCGCCATCTCGCCGTTCCGAGCCGACCGCGAGGCGGCTCGGGCGCTGTTCCAGCTGGGCGAGTTCCACTGCGTGTACGTCAGCACCTCCTTCGAGGCCTGCGCCCGGCGCGACCCGAAGGGCCTGTACAAGGCCGCGCAGGAAGGACGCATCCGCAACTTCACCGGGCTCGACAGCCCCTACGAGCCGCCGCTGGACGCCGAATGCGTGATCGACACCGAGGAGGTGGAGGTGCCGCAGGCGCTGGAGCTACTGGTGGACCTGGCGCTGGGGCGTTAGGCGCTCGGTCGTTCCCGGCGGGGCCGTTTGGCCTCGCCCGCCACCTCGCTCCATGGGGCGCTGTTCCGCCCCGCCTCGCCTGTGCTTCCAGCCACCCAGCCGCTCAATACACCTGCACCGGTTCGGCCAGGTTCAGCACGCCGCTGTCGTTGAAGCGCACGGTGCCCCAGAACCCGCCGCCGAGTTTGCCGCGCACGCTGTAGGGAATGCCTGCGCGGGTGTTGCGGCTGCTGGTGGCGCCCCAGGCCTGGCGCAGGGCGGAGAAGGCCGAGATGGTCACCGGCACGCTCACCACGGTTTCGCTGAAGCGGGGGATTTCCCCGGCCTGGTCGGAGACGCCGCTGGCCAGCGGCTGGTCGTTGATGTCCAGGTCCAGGGCGACGCCGTTGTAGCGGATGGGCGTGTCGTTGGGGTTCTGCACCCGCAGCTTCACCACGAAGCGCATCTCCAGCCCCTGGCCGGGGACCGGCTCCATGCCCACCAGGTCGATGCGCACCGGGTCCCGTGGGGCCAGGTTGGCGCAGCCCGAGAGCGCCAGCAGGAGCAGGGTGCAGAGCAACGCGTGGAGGGGGTGGCGAATCGTGTGCATCGGGGCGGTCCATCGACAACGGGAGCTGTGTGTACAGACCGGTCGTGGCGCCGATCATTCCCCGCCGGCCGCAAAGCGCAGCGCGGCGCAACGCCTCGACCCTCCGGGATGCCGCGGCCCAGGCGCGGCGGCGCCGGGCTGACCGCCGGTCGGAAAATCCCCCTGAACTCCTGCCTCCGCTGCGCCGTCCATTGCCTTGCCAAGGAACTAGAGCGAGCCGAGCCATGATCCGCTACCTGGGCCTGAAGGGCGTCAAAGGGCGCACCCTGCTGGTCAGCACCGTCAACGAGTTCATCGACGATGAACTGCCGACCTATGCCTCGGCGCTGGCCTTCCAGATGTTCTTTTCCCTGTTCCCGTTCCTGCTGTTGCTGATCGCGCTGATCGGCTTCCTGCACCTGCCGACCTTCTTCGACTGGTTGCAGACCCAGGCGGCGCTGGTGCTCCCGGTGGAGGCGATGGACCTGGTGCGCCCGGCCATCGAGCAGTTGCAGACGCAGAAGCCCGGGCTGTTCTCCCTGGGTGCGGTGGTGGCGCTGTGGTCCGCCTCGTCGGCGGTGCGTTCGAGCATGGATGCGATGAACCGGGTCTACGACGTGGTGGAGAGCCGCCCGGCCTGGAAGCGCATTCCGCTCTCGGTGCTCTACACCCTGGGCGTGGCGGCCTTCCTGCTGGCGGCGGCGGGCTTGATGATCACCGGGCCGCAGGCCATGGGCTGGCTGGCGCAGCGGGTGGGCATCGAGGAGGCGGTGGTGATCCTGTGGAACTGGCTGCGCATTCCGGCCGCGATCCTGCTGATGATGGCGGTGGTGGCGACCCTCTATTACCTGCTGCCGGACGTGAAGCAGGAGTTCCGCTTCATCACCCCCGGCTCGGTACTGGCGGTGCTGGCCTGGCTGCTGGCCTCGTTCGGCTTCAGCTACTACGCCCAGCACTTCGCCACCTACAACGCCATGTACGGCAGCATCGGCGCCATCATCATCCTTCTGCTGTACCTCTACCTGTCGGCGGCGGTGCTGCTGCTTGGGGCGGAGCTGAACGCGGTGATCGAACACCACTCCCGCGAGGGCAAGAACCCCGGCGAACGCCGGCCGGGGGAAGACGGCAGCGTGGCGCAGGGCTGAGCCGTCACTGTTCCTCGATGTCCAGCAACAGGTCTTCGAGGGCCTCGCGGTAATCCCCCGGTTCTTCCCACAGGCCGCGTTGCTGGGCTTCCAGCAGGCGCTCGGTGATGTCACGCAGGGACTCGGGGTTGTGCTGCTGGAGGAAGGCGCGGGTGTCGGCATCCAGCAGGTAGGCGTCGGCCAGCAGGGCGTACTGGTGGTCGTCCACCAGGTGGGTGGTGGCGTCGAAGGCGAACAGGTAGTCCACCGTCGCGGCCAGTTCGAAGGCGCCCTTGTAGCCGTGGCGCTTCATGCCGGCGATCCACTTGGGGTTGGCGGCGCGGGCGCGCACCACCCGGCCCAGTTCCTCCCGCAGGGTGCGGATGCGCGGCAGGTCCGGCTGGCTGTGGTCGCCGTGGTAACTGGCGACCGCCTGGCCGCGCAGGGTCTCGGCGGTGGCGAGCATGCCGCCCTGGAACTGGTAGTAGTCGTTGGAATCGAGGATGTCGTGCTCGCGGTTGTCCTGGTTCTGCAGCACCGCCTGCAGCCCTTCCAGGCGCTCGCCGAAGCGTTGCCGGGCCGGGGTCCCTGCATCGCTGGCCCCGTAGGCGTAGCCGCCCCAGTTGAGGTAGGCCTCGGCCAGGTCGGTGCGGGTTTCCCAGGTGCGGGCCTCGATCACCCCTTGCACGCCCGCGCCGTAGGCACCGGGCTGGGCGCCGAACACCCGCCAGCCGGCTTCGCGGCGCGCGGCCTCGGCAGGCAGGCCTTCGCCTTCCAGGCGGGCGCGGTCTTGGCGCACGCGGGCGGCGAGGGGGTTGAGGTCGTCGGGCTCGTCCAGCTCGGCGACGGCCTGCACGGCCGCGTCGAACAGGCGGATGAGGTTGGCGAAGGCGTCGCGGAAGAAGCCCGAGACCCGCAGCGTCACGTCCACGCGCGGGCGGTCCAGCAGCGACAGCGGGAGGATCTCGAAGTCCTCCACGCGCTGGCTGCCGGCCTGCCACACCGGGCGTACGCCCAGCAGGGCCATGGCCTGGGCGATGTCGTCGCCGCCGGTGCGCATGGTGGCGGTGCCCCAGACGGACAGGCCGAGCTGGCGCAGGTGGTCGCCTTCGTCCTGCAGGTGGCGCTCCAACAGCAGGCTGGCGGACTGGAAGCCCAGGCGCCAGGCGGTGGGCGTGGGCAGGTTGCGCACGTCCACGGTGAAGAAGTTGCGCCCGGTGGGCAGTACGTCGAGGCGCCCGCGGCTGGGGGCGCCGCTGGGGCCGGGGGGCACGAAGCGCCCGTCGAGGGCGGCCAGCACGCCGCCGATTTCCGCTGCGCCGCAGGCGTCCAGGGCGGGGGCGATCACCTGCCGCAGGTTGTGGATAACCGCGTCGCTGGCGGGGCCGATGGCTTCGGCGGCCGGGTTGGCGATCAACTGGCGGGCCAGCAGTTCCAGGCGCTCGCGGGTGTCGCCGTTACTGCGCCAGGGCGCGTCGTCGACGCCTTGGAGCACGGCGGGGCGTGGCCCCTCCCAGGGTTCGGCCCAGGCCAGGTCGAGCGGGTCGCGGCCGAGCGCCAGGTCGCGGGCGAGGGCGCGCAGCAGGCTGGCGTTGCCGCCCTTGCCGTCGGCACGGGGAATGCGCACCAGGGACAGCAGGGTGTCGTCGCGCAGGCCCGCCACGGGGGATTCGCCGAACACGTGCAGGCCGTCGCGGATCTGCGATTCCTTGAGGTCGCAGAGGTAGGCGTCCAGCTGCGGCAGCCAGCTGTCGGCGTCGTCGTTGAGGCTGAGGCCCAGCTCGCGGTCGAGGGCGGTGGCCCTGACCAGTTCGAGGATTTCGCCGCGCAGCTGTACGGCCCGGCGCGGATCGAGCAGGGAGGCGTCGTAGTACTCATCGGCCAGGCGCTCCAGGTCGCGCAGCGGGCCGTAGGTTTCGGCGCGGGTCAGCGGCGGCATCAGGTGGTCGATGATCACCGCCTGGGCGCGGCGCTTGGCCTGGGCGCCTTCGCCGGGGTCGTTGACGATGAAGGGGTAGATGTTCGGCAGCGGACCCATCACCGCGTCCGGCCAGCATTCGGCGGACAGGCCGACGCCCTTGCCGGGCAGCCATTCGAGGTTGCCGTGCTTGCCGACGTGCACCAGCGCATCGGCGCCGAACACCTCGCGCAGCCAGAAGTAGAACGCCAGGTAGCCGTGGGGCGGCACCAGCGACGGGTCGTGGTAGATAGCCGCCGGGTCCAGCTGGTAGCCCCGCGCCGGCTGGATGCCGACGAAGGCGAGGCCGAAGCGCAGGCCGGCGATCATCATCCGTCCGCTGCGGAACATCGGGTCCTGTTGCGGCTCGCCCCAGCGCTCCGTCACCGCCCGCTGGTTGGCTTCGGGGAGGCGGGCGAAGCAGGCGAGGTAGTCGTCCAGAGCCAGGCTCTGGGCGCAGGGGCGGGCGTCGAGGCTGTCGAGGTCGTTGCTGACGCCGCCCAGCAGGCTGTGGATAAGGGCGGTGCCGCTCTCCGGCAGGCCGGCCACGGGGTAGCCCCGGGCCTCCAGGGCGCGGAGGATGTTCAGCGCACCGGCCGGGGTGTCCAGGCCCACGCCGTTGCCGATGCGGCCATCACGGGTGGGGTAGTTGGCGAGGATCAGCGCCACGCGCTTGTCGGCATTGGCCTTGCGCGCCAGCAGCAGCCAGCGCCGCGCCAGTTCGGCGACGAAATCCATGCGCTCGACATGGGGCAGGTAGCAGACCACGTCGCTCTGGCTGCGCTCGCTGCGCCAGGCCAGGCCCTTGAAGCTGATGGCGCGGGTGATGAGGCGGCCGTCCAGCTCCGGCAGGGCGACGTGCATGGCCAGGTCACGGGGACCCAGGCCCTGGGCGTTGGCCTCCCACTGGGGCTGGTTGTCCAGGCTGCAGATAGCCTGGAACACCGGCACGTCGCGGCGGAACGGGCGCAGGCTGGGGGCCTCCGGCGAGGACTGGGCGAAGCCGGTGGTGTTGATGATCAGCTCGACGCCGGCCTCGTCCAGCCAGTCTTCGAGGGTGGCCAGGCAGGCGGCCTCCTTGAGGCTGGCCACGGCGATGGGCAGGGGGTTGAGGCCCTGGGCGGCGAGGCGTTCGCAGAAGGTGTCGAGGAAGCCGGTGTTCGCCGCCTGCAGGTGGGTGCGGTAGAACACCAGCGCCACCACCGGCTGCTCGGGTTGCCAGTCGGCGCGCCAGTGGGCGAGCCCGGCGTTGGGCTGGCGCGGGTGGTAGACCGCGACGCGGGGCAGCGCCCTGGGCTCCTCCCAGGGCATCGCGTGGCCCAGGCAGCGGCTGGCGAGGCAGGCGAACAGCTGCCGGGCGTTGTCCAGCCCGCCCTGGCGCAGGTAGTGCCAGTAGCGCTCGGCATCCTCTGTGGGAACGGTGCAGAGCCGTGCCAGCTCGGGATCGGGGCGGTCGTCGCCGGGCACCAGGATCAGCGTGGCGCCGCGCTCGGCCAGCGCCACCAGTTGCTCGATGCCGTAGCGCCAGTAGCCGACGCCGCCGTGTACGGAGATGAGGATGACCTTGGCGTGCTGCAGCACCTCGTCGACGTAGAGGTCCACCGAAGCGTGGTTCTGCAGCTGCATCGGGTTGGCCAGGCGCAGGCTCGGGTAGTCCTCCGGCAGCGTGCGGGCGGCTTCGGCCAGCAGCGCCAGGTGCGAGTCGCCGCTGCAGAGGATGACCAGCTCGGCGGGCGTCTGGGCCAGGTGGGCGATGCCATCGTCGGGGACGAAGCCGCCGGGCTGGGTGCGCAACAGGTGCATGGCTCGGGCCTCGGCTCGGTGGAGCGGCCCTCTCCCGGGGGGAGAGGCGCCGGTTCGGCGGTTACGCCAGGGCGGTGCGCAGTTCGTTGGCGATGGTGGCCTGGTCCAGCTCCTGGCCGATCACCACCAGGCGGGTGGCGCGGGGCTCGTCGCTGCGCCAGGCGCGGTCGAAGTGCTTGTCGAAGCGCTTGCCGACGCCCTGCACCAGCAGGCGCATGGGCTTGCCGGTGACGGCGACGAAGCCCTTGATGCGCAGGATGGCGTGGCGTTCCACCAACTGGCCGAGGGCCGCGAGCAGGGCGCGCTCGTCCACTTCCGGGAGGTCGACGTGGAAGGAGTCGAACTCGTCGTGGTCGTGGTCCTCGTGTTCTTCGTGATCGTGGTGGGTGGGGCGGCTGTCGATGTGCAGCTCGGCTTCGGCGTTCAGGCCCAGCAGCACGTCCAGCGGCAGCTTGCCGGAGGCGGCCTCGACCACCTTCACCGCCGGCGGCAGCTCTTCGCTGACTTCGGCGCGTACGGCGGCCAGGGCGTCGGCATCCAGCAGGTCGGTCTTGTTGAGGATCACCAGGTCGGCGCTGGCCAGCTGGTCTTCGAAGAGTTCGTGCAGGGGCGATTCGTGGTCGAGGTTCGGGTCCTGCTTGCGCTGCTCGTCCACCTGGTCGGGGAAGGCGGCGAAGGTGCCGGCGGCGACGGCGGGGCTGTCGACCACGGTGATCACCGCGTCCACGGTGCAGGCGTTGCGGATCTCGGGCCACTGGAAGGCCTGCACCAGGGGCTTGGGCAGGGCCAGGCCGGAGGTCTCGATGAGGATCTGGTCGAGGTCGCCACGGCGCGCCACCAGCTCGCGCATGACCGGGAAGAACTCTTCCTGCACGGTGCAGCACAGGCAGCCGTTGGCCAGTTCGAAGACGCGGCCCACGGCCTCTTCCTCGCTGCAGCCGATGCTGCATTGCTTGAGGATGTCGCCGTCGATGCCCAGCTCGCCGAATTCGTTGACGATCACCGCGATGCGGCGACCCTGGGCGTTGTCCAGCATGTGGCGGAGGAGGGTGGTCTTACCGGCACCGAGGAAGCCGGTGACGATGGTGACGGGGAGCTTGGCCAGGGTTTTCATGCGCGCCTCTCAGGTGCTCTGTGGCGGGCATGACGAATGCAGCGGGCCGGGCCCACTGGAGGTATTCGCCACCGGATCACCCCGCCCGGTTGTCTGGAAATTCGCCGAGGCAGGTCTCCTGGCTCGCAGCCTGGCGCGGGGCGCCGCCGGGTCCGCCTTCCCGCCCGTGGGCAGTGGCTGTGGACAGGGCATCAGCTGCTTACAGTTGCGGGGGCAGCCGTGGCTTGGACCACGTTCCCTCTTAGCTCCAGCGCTCGCTGGAGAACCTCGAAAGGACGGAAGGCTACGCAGGGCCCGGGCGGCGGTCAATCGCGTTGGTTGACGCCTCGTCGGGCCCGTGCTGTCCTTGCGCGGATTTTTCCCGCCCGGTCGCCTGCCACGCCATGAACCCCGCTGCTCCTTCCCTGACGCCGCCTTCGCTGGTGGCCGGTTTCGGCTGCCGCCAGGGCTGCACGACGGCGGAACTGGGGGCCTTGCTGGATGCCTGCCTGGCCGAGGCCGGGGTGCCGCCGGCGTGCCTGGCGGCGTTGTCGACCCGCGAGGACCGCGCCCTGGAGCCGGGCCTGCAGGCGCTGGCGGCGGAGCGCAACCTGCCGTTGCAGGGCGTTTCCCCCGAGGCGCTGAATGCTCTGGAGGCGCGCCTGAGCCAGCCGTCCGAGCGGGTCCGCGCCCTGGCAGGCAGTGCGGGGGTGGCCGAGGCAGCGGCCCTGGCGCTGGCCGATCGGCTGGGGCAGGGGCCTTCGCACCTGCTGCTCGACAAACGCCGCAGTGCCCGCGCGACCTGCGCGCTGGCCTGCATCCACCTGGAGGCTGAACGGCCATGACGGTCTATTTCATTGGCGCCGGTCCGGGCGATCCGGAACTCATCACGGTGAAGGGGCAGCGGCTGATCCGCCATTGCCCGGTGATCCTCTATGCCGGTTCGCTGGTGCCGGAGGCGGTGCTGGAGGGGCACCAGGCGCAGCAGGTGGTGAACACCGCCGAGCTGCACCTGGAGCAGATCGTTGCGCTGCTGGCCGAGGCCCATGCTCGGGGCCAGGACGTGGCGCGGGTGCATTCGGGCGATCCGTCGCTGTATGGCGCCATCGGCGAGCAGATCCGCCACCTGCGCGAGCGCGGCATTCCCTACGAGATCGTGCCGGGCGTCACCGCCACGGCGGCCTGCGCGGCCCTGCTGGGCTGCGAGCTGACGCTGCCGGAGGTGTCGCAGACGCTGATCCTCACCCGCCACGCCAGCAAGACGCGGATGCCCGAGGGCGAGTCCCTGGGGGACCTGGCCCGTCACCGGGCGACCCTGGCGATCCACCTGGGGGTGAGCCGGATCGAGGAGATCGTCGCCGAACTGCTGCCGCACTACGGGCCGGCCTGCCCGGTGGCGGTGATCCACCGCGCCAGCTGGCCGGACCAGGCCCAGGTCACCGGCACCCTCGCCGACATCGCCGAGAAGGTGCGGGCCGTGGGCTTCCGCCGGACGGCGCTGATCCTGGTGGGGGAGGTGCTGGCGGCCGAGGGCTTTGCCGACTCGTCGCTGTACCGCGCCGGGCATGCGCACCTGTACCGGCCGGGCGAGTGACGGCCCGGTCGCGGGAGGTTCACTGCATATCGCCGGTTGTTGCCTGCCGGATGCCGGCTTTTTCGCCTGCGTTCGCCTTGCCCGCCCCGATCCGCCCTGGCTTTTCGGCGGGCCTGTAGTGACGTACCGCTGTGAAACCCGCAGAATGCAGCCTTTCCGGCCTTTGGCCGGCCCGTCCGTATGACTTCGGCCTTGAGCGACCTGACTCCTTATGCGAATGCGCTTGATGCTGCTGGGCGGTGGCAATGCCCTTGGACAGGCGCTGATTCGCCTGGGTGCCGAGGATGATGTGGGGTTCCTCGCCCCGCGCCCGCCCGAGCAGGGTTGGGACGCCGCCAGCCTGACGCAGTTGCTCGACGACACCCGCCCCGACGCGGTGGTGAACCTCGCCTACTACTTCGACTGGTTCCAGGCCGAAGACGTGAGCGCTGAGCGCTTCGCGGCCCAGGAGCGGTCGGTGGAGCGCCTCGCCGAGCTGTGCCAGCACCACAACATCGTGCTGCTGCAGCCTTCCAGCTACCGGGTCTTCGATGGCGCCCGCGCCACGGCCTACAGCGAGAAGGACGAGACTATTCCCCTGAGCCTGCGTGGCCAGTCCCTCTGGCGCATCGAACAGAGCGTTCGCGCCCTGTGCCCGCGCCACGTGCTGCTGCGCTTCGGCTGGCTGCTGGACGACAGCCGCGAAGGCACCCTGGGCCGTTTCCTGGTCCGCGCCGAGCGGGACGACGAGATCTGCCTGGCGGACGACCGCCGTGGCAACCCGACCCCGGCCGACGATGCCGCGCGAGTCATGCTGGCAGTGCTCAAGCAGCTGGACTGCGCCGCGCCGCTGTGGGGCACCTACCACTACGGCGCCCACGAAGCGACCACCACCCTGGCCCTGGGCCAGGCGGTGCTCACCGAAGCACGCGCCCTGCACCCGCTGAAGGTGCAGGACATCACCCCGCAGGCCCACGCGGCCCGCCCCGACGCGGCGGACGAACCGCAGCACGCCGTGCTGGCCTGCAAGAAGATCTTCCACACCTTCGGCATCAAGCCGCGCGCCTGGCGTGCGGCCCTGCCGGCCCTGCTGGACCGCTACTACCGACATGGCTGATCCCATCCTCATCACCGGCGGCGCCGGCTTCATCGGTTCGCACCTGGCGGACCAGTTGCTGGCCCGCGGGCACGCAGTGCGCGTGCTGGACAACCTCTCCACCGGCAAGCCCGGCAACCTGGCACTGGACAACCCGCGCCTGGAGCTGATCGAGGGCGATGTGGCCGATGCGGCGGTGGTCGCGCGTGCCATGGCCGGCTGCAAGGCGGTGGCGCACCTGGCCGCCGTGGCCTCGGTACAGGCTTCGGTGGATGACCCGGTGGCGACCCACCAGGCCAACTTCATCGGCACCCTGAACGTCTGCGAAGCCATGCGCACCTACGGGGTGAAGCGCGTGCTGTTCGCTTCCAGCGCGGCGGTCTACGGCCAGAACGGCGAAGGCCAGGCCATCGACGAAGACACCGCCAAGGCGCCACTGACGCCCTACGCGTCGGACAAGCTGGCCAGCGAGCACTACCTGGATTTCTACCGGCGCGAGCACGGCCTGGAGCCGGCGATCTTCCGCTTCTTCAACATCTACGGCCCGCGCCAGGACCCGTCGTCGCCCTACTCGGGGGTGATCAGCATCTTCACCGAGCGGGCGCTGGCCGGTTCGCCCATCACCGTCTTTGGCGATGGCGAGCAGACCCGTGACTTCCTCTACGTCGGCGACCTGGTGCAGGTGCTGGCCGAGGCGCTGGAGATGCCGGCTGTGGAGGTGGGGGCGGTGAACGTCGGCCTGCGCCAGTCCACCAGCCTGAACCAACTGCTGGCGGCCATCGGCAAGGTGGTGGGTGGCCTGCCGGAGATCCGCCATGCGCCCGGGCGTGCGGGGGACATCCGCCACTCCCTGGCCGACAACCAGCGCCTGCTGGCACGCTTCGACTTCCCCGAGCCGACGCCCCTGGCCAAGGGCCTGGCCGAACTGCTCGGCCGCTGAGCCGCTCCATGAGAAAGGCGCCTCCGGGCGCCTTTCTTCTTTCCGCTCGCTTTCACCCTAGGGCTTCACCCCGGGACCGCAGCAGCCCAAACGAAAAAGGCGCCCGAAGGCGCCTTTGTTCTGTGCAGCAGGGCTTAGAACTTGTAGCCCAGGCCGACCATGTAGACCCACGGGTCGACGTCGACGTTGACCTTGGCACGCACGCCCAGGGCGTTGTTGTCCACGTAGGCGCGGGTGTCGATGTCGATGTAGCGGACCTGGGCGTTCAGCATGACGTTGTCGGTCAGCATGTAGTCGGCACCGACCTGCCAGGCCAGGCCCCAGGAGTTCTTCACGTTGAAGTTGTCGAAGCCGGCGGCGGTTGCCTGGCTGCCGACGTGCTCGTCATAGATCCAGGTGTAGTTGATGCCACCGCCCACGTAGGGCTGGAAGGCGGACTTCGGATCCAGCGGGTAGTACACCAGGCTCAGGGTCGGCGGCAGGTGCTTCAGGGTACCCAGCTTGCCGTTGGCGGCGTCGAGGACGGTGCCCTTGATCTTCACGTCGTGCTCGAACGGGGTGGCCGCCAGCAGTTCGATGGCCAGGTTGTCGGTCAGCATGTAGGCGAAGTTCAGGCCGAGCTGGGTGTCGCTGCTCATGGTGGCCTTGCCGCCCAGGTCGGTGCCGGCCAGGCCGCCGCGATCCACCTTCACGCTGGAGGAATCGGCTTCCGGGTTGACGGTGATGGCGCCGGCGCGGATCAGGATGTCACCGGCCTGGTGGGCCTGGGCCATGGGTGCAGCCACGGCCAGTGCGAGAAGAGAGGCAGCGAGGAACGACTTTTTCATGGAGGGCTCCAGGTCTTGAGCTGTGTTGGCTGTGGCGCAGTTTCAGGGAACCGGCCCCCCATTCGCCTTGATCTAGCTCAATACCGATGCGGATTCGTTAGCAGGCTTGCTAAACAGGCCACTGAAAAACGGGCTGCGTTGCCGCTGCGGCGTTGAAGGCACCCTCGTGCGCGAGTCCGATCAAAATGCTCATTTACACCACGTAAACTGCGCTTTTTCGGCCGCTTTCGCCTTGCATCGGCGGCCTCGCCAACGTCTTCAGCGGCCTGTTAGCCCCCGCCGTTTTCACTGGGATTCGTACGGATAGATCTTGCTCGCCTCCATCTGGTAGCCGGCTTCGGCCAGTTCGCTGGTGGAGGCTTTCACCTGCAGCGGGCCTTCGATCCAGAACGGCTGGTAGAGCGCATCCATCAGCACGCCCAGTTCGGTGGTGACGTGGACGATCTGGTTGGACGGCGGCGGCGGGACGTGGATGCAGGCGCCGAAGTAGGGCACCAGCAGGAACTCGGTCACGCGGCCTTCCTCGGTGACGTCCAGCGGGACGATGTAGCCGGGCAGTTTCACCTCCTGGCCGTCCAGTTCCTTGACCACCGGGGCGGCCGGGGATTGCTGGGTGGCCGCCGGGCCGGACTCGCTGGCCAGGGAGTCGGCCAGCTGCGACAGGTCGTGGATCGGGGCGGGCGGCGGAGGCGGCGGGGCGTCGGCGGGGATCATCTCCGACCAGGTCAGTTCACGCACATCCCCCGCCCAGAGGGCGGTGGTGGCCAGCAGCAGGAGGGCCGGCAGGGTCAGCAGGGCACGTTTCATTCGCAGCTCACAGGCGGATGGAGAGGCCGTCGGCCAGGGATTGTCGATAGGCGCGCCAGGCCGGCACGCTGCCCATCAGCAGGGCGGCGGCCAGGATACCGCCCAGCAGTGTCCACTCATAGTTGGAGGGCAGCGCCAGGGGCAGGTAGAGGCCGTAGTTGGCCTGCACGTAGCCCTGGCTGACGGCGATGCCGAGGTACAGCAGGCCGAGCCCGAGTACCGCACCGGCCACGGCCAGGGCGAAGGCCTCCAGCACCAGCAGGCTGCCGATGTGCCAGGGACGCGCGCCCACGGAGCGGAGGATGGCCATTTCCCGACGGCGTTCGTTGAGGCTGGTGAGGATGGCGGTGAGCATGCCGATCAGCCCGGTGAGCACCACGAACAGCGAGACCACGAACAGCGCCTTCTCGGCCGTGCCCATCAGGCTCCACAGCTCCTGCAGGGCGACGCCGGGGAGCACCGCCAGCAGCGGCTCGCTCCGGTATTCGTTGATCTGCCGCTGCAGGGCGAAGGTGGCGATCTTGCTGTTGAGCCCCAGCAGGAAGGCGGTGATGGCCTTGGGCTGCAGGTCCATGGCCCGGGCCTGGTCGGCGCTGACCTTGCCGTTACCGCGCGCGGGCACGCCGTTCTGCCAGTCCACGTGCAGCGCTTCCATGCCGGCCAGGGAGATGTGCAGGGTGCGGTCCACCGGGGTGCCGGTGCGTTCGAGGATGCCGACCACGGTGAACGGCTTGTCGTCGTGCTGCACCAGGCTGACGGTGCTGACGCCGTGGGCCAGTACGATGTGATCGCCCAGCTTGTACTTCAGCGCCTCGGCCACTTCGGCGCCGAGCACCACGTCGAACAGGTCGGCGAAGGGCTTGCCTTCGGCCAGCTTCAGCGGCTGGGCGCGGCCGTAGCGGTAGTGCTCGAAGTAGGCCTCGCTGGTGCCCATCACCCGGTAGCCCTTGTGGGAGTCGCCGAGGGAGATCGGGATGGCCCATTTCACCCGCTTGTCCTGGGCGATGGCTTCGAAGCTCTCCCAGCGGATGTTGTTGGTGGC
The DNA here is from genome assembly GCF_032621675.1 of Pseudomonas sp. zfem003. NCBI lineage: Bacteria > Pseudomonadati > Pseudomonadota > Gammaproteobacteria > Pseudomonadales > Pseudomonadaceae > Pseudomonas > Pseudomonas sp. zfem003. The sequence goes on from NZ_JAVYJG010000010.1 coordinate 165,660, forward strand.
GTTGCCAATGCGGAACACCGAGTAGAGCAGCAGGTTCACCGACCCGGAGCGGGCGCCGACGATCAGGTCGGTGCCGCTGATGGTGCTGGCGAAGCTGGCGCGGGCCTCAGTGCGCACCCGCTCCACCGCCAGCAGCAGGCAGACCGAGAGGGCGATGGCGAAGACCGTGAGCAGGGCGGTGAAGCGGCGGTTGGCGAGGCTCGCCAGGGCCAGGCGTAGCAGGTGCATCTCAGGCCTCCAGCGGGCGGGCTGCGCGGTTCAGGTCCAGCAGCGAGAGGCTGCGGTCGAAGAGGGGGGCCAGGCTCTGGTCATGGCTGACGAAGAGCAGGCTGGTGCCGGCGTCGCGGCATTCGTCGAAGAGCAGGCGCAGGAAGCTTTCGCGGGCATCGGCGTCCAAGGCCGAGGTGGGCTCGTCGGCGATCAGCAGCTCCGGCTGGCCGATTAGCGCGCGGGCGGCGGCGACCCGCTGCTGCTGGCCGATCGACAGGGCGTCGGCGCGGCGCTCCAGCAGGGCCTCGCCGAGGCCGAGGTGGCCGAGCAGGGTCACGGCGGCGGCCGACACGCTGCCGTGGCGTTGGCTGGCACGCTGGGCACGCAGGCGGGAGAAGCGGCAGGGCAGCTCGACGTTCTCGCGCACCGAGAGGAACGGCAGCAGGTTGAACTGCTGGAAGATGTAGCCGGTGTGGTCCACCCGGAAGCGGTCGCGGGCCCCGGATGAGAGGGCGCCGAGGTCCTGGCCGAGCAGGCGGACATGCCCGCGCCCGGGCGCCTGGACGCCACCCAGCAGGCCCAGCAGGGTGGTCTTGCCGCTGCCGCTGGGGCCTTTGAGGAAGAGGGTTTCACCGCTGTTGAGGGTGAAGGCGGGGATGTCCAGCAACTCGGCCTGGCCGGGCCAGGCGAATCCCAGGTCGGTGATGTCGATCAGTGTCTGGCTCATGTACGGACGGCCGGGTTGCCCCGGCCGGCTCATCGGGGGATCAGAAGCTCAGGAAGGGGGCTGCGGGGGTCAGTTCGGCGCCCTGCTGGCCCTTCGGGCCGATCAGTTGTACCTGAATTTTCTGGGTGGCGGGGAAGCGCGTGAACAGGCCCTTGAGGTCCAGCCCGGTCAGCTTGGCCGGCGTTGCGCATTCCAGGTGGTAGCGCGCGTGGATCTCGCTGTGGGCGTGGTCGTGCTCATCGCCGTCCTCGTGCTTGTGCTCGGGCTCGTGGGCCTCTTCCGGGGCGTTGCCGAACAGCGGGCTTTCCAGTTCCTGTTCTGACACCTTGCAACCGGCGGCTTCGGGAAGGGCGAACAGGGCCAGGGGTTTTTCCAGCTCGGCGCGGGCCTTGGCCACGGCGGCCTTGTCGGCATCGCTGCGGGCCTCGTGCTCGAAGCCCACCAGGTTCATGGCCGGGCTTTCCAGTTCCAGCTCCAGGGTGCTGCCGTCCAGGGCAGCGTTGAGGCGGGCCACACCGTGCTCGTGGGCACCCAGGCTGCCGTGGCCTTCGTGGTCGTGATCGTCGTGTTCATGGGCCTGGACGGAGAAGGCCAGGGGGAGCAGTGCGAAGGGCAGGGCGAGCAGCAGGCGGCGCATGGGAGTCTCCAGATGCGGGTGAAAAGCGGCGTTACGTTATAACAACTGTGGGCCGGCTTCCAGAGGCGTGAGAGCATGGCGCGTCGTTTATCGAGGAACCTTGCATGCTGCGCATTCGCGGACGGATCGGTGATTGGCCGGTGGACCTGACGGTGGAAATGGACGAGGAGGACTGGCAGCGCCTGGGCGCTCAATTGCACGTGGCCCCGGCAGCATCGCCCGAGCCGGTTGCGCCACCAGCGGCCGCCCCTTCCCGGCAGGCGGACCCACGCTGGGAGGCCGCCCTGGGGCTGCTGCGCGAGGCCGGCCGTCTGGAAGGCCCGCGCCTGCTGGCCGATCTGGAGGCCCTGGCGGGCAGCGCGGCAGCCGGCAAGCGCCTGCTGGTGCGCCTGCGCCATTGCGAGCAGGTGCAGCTGGAAGCCGGGGCGGACGCGCCGGTGTATGTCTGGAAGGGCTGAGGCGGGAGAGGCGGCCAGGCAGCCCTGATGGGGCGGCCTGGCAGGGCGATCAGTAGATCGCCTGGTACAGCTTGCGGCGGTAGGTGGTGACCAGCGGGTGGTCGTTGCCCAGCAGGTCGAACACCTGCAGCAGGGTCTTGTGGGGCAGGCCTTCGCCGTAGTTGCGGTTGCGCACGAACAGCCGCAGCAGGGCATCCAGGGCCGGTTCGTACTGCTGGCGGGCCAACTGGTGGATGGCCAACTGGTAGCTGGCTTCGTCGTCGCCCGCGTCCTGGGCCAGGCGGCTCTTCAGGGCGGCGGCCTCGGGCAGGTCGTTCACCTGGCGCAGGAAGGCCAGCTGGGCGCGGGCGCCGGCCAGGGCCTGCTTGTGCTCGTCGCCCTTGACCGCATCCAGCACCAGTTGGGCTTCACCCAGCTCGCCGCGCTCGGCGAGGCAGCGGGCGTAGAGGATCAGCGCAGGGGCGTTGCTGTTGTCTTCGCCCAGCAGTTGCTTGAGCACGGCCTCGGCATCACCGATGCGGCCGTCGTCGAACAGGGCCTGGGCCGCTTCCATCGGGTCGGCGGCTTCCGGTGCCGGTTCGGCAACGTGGGGGGCGAGCATGGCGCGGATCTGGGACTCCGGCTGGGCACCGGCAAAGCCGTCCACCGGCTGGCCGTCCTTGAACAGCACCACGGTGGGCAGGCTGCGGATGCCGAAGCGCATGACGATGTCCTGCTCGACGTCGCAGTTGACCTTGGCCAGCAGCAGCTCGCCCCGGTAGGACTCGGCGATCTGTGCCAGCAGCGGCATGAGGGCTTTGCAGGGGGCACACCACTCGGCCCAGAAATCCACCAGCACGGGCTTGTGGAAGGAGTTCTGGATCACCGACTGGTCGAAGTCGAGGGCGGTGGCGTCGAAGATGTAGGGCGTGTCGCTCATCGTGGATTCCGTAAGCGCAGGGAAGAGAGTGGGCGAATCATACGGCCGCTAACGCCGCGCGCCTACCGGGTGGGGGCGAGCGGCGTGGCGCATCCGGCGGTTCAGCGGGCGGCGTGGTACAGGCTCACGTGGCGGAACTGCTCGGGCTCGGCCAGGTCCGGCCAGGTGCAGGCTTCCAGCATGGCCAGGCGGCGGTACAGCGGGTGGGCGAAGTCGCGCACGCGGGAGTCGGCCACCAGCGCCTCGCGGCCCCGGCTGAGGAAGTGGTCCAGCAGCGGCAGGTTGGCGCGGTCGTAGAGCACGTCGGCCACCACCACCAAGTCGAAGCGATCGGCCTCGGCGAAGAAGTCGGCGCTGTAGCCGAGCGTCACGCCGTTCAGTGCGGCATTGGCGCGGCAGGCCTCCAGAGCCAGCGGGTCGAGGTCGCAGGCCACCACTTCCGCCGCGCCGGCCTTGGCGGCGGCGATGGCCGCCACGCCGGAGCCGGCGCCGAAGTCCAGCACGCGCTTGCCGGCGACCCAGTGGGGCTGCTCGGCGAACCAGCGCGCCAGGGCCAGGCCGCTGGCCCAGCAGAAGCACCAGTAGGGCGGCTCTTCGAGGATGCGCCGGGTCTCGTCGGCGTCGAAGGCACGGTCCATGTTGTCGGCGTCGATCAGCCAGAGGCGCAGGTCGGTGCCTGGCAGCGTCTCGGCGCGCAATTGGGCATCGCCGAGCAACTGGGCGAGCGGGGCCTGCAGTGTCGAGGGCGGCGTCATGGCACGGTCTCCAGCTGCAGGGCGCCCAGGGACTGGCTTTCCGCCGCCGGGATGCGCCGTGGGGCGAGGCGCTGGATCAACTGGCCGGACTGGCTGACCCGGGCGCGCAGCTCCACCCGCAGGTCCTGGGGGAAGGCCTCGGGGTTGAAGGTCAGGCGGAAGGGCAGGGCCGTGCCGGTGCCGTCGAGGCGGAGGCTGCCGAGCAGGCGCAGCGGGCGGTCGCGGTTGTCCACCGCCAGCAAGGCCAGCTCCACGTCGCTGCCGGCGGGGGCGCCCAGCAACTGGCCGTCCAGCGCGCGCATGTAAGCGGGCAACGGCTGCTCGGCGGCGGGCTTGGCGACCGGTTTTGCCGGTGCGGGTTCGGCGGGCGGCTCGCCGGCGCAGGCGGCCAGCAGGGCGGCGAGGGAAAGGATGTAGAGCGGGCGCATCATGACTCCTGGCCAAGGGGGTACAGGCGGTGTGCGCGGCCTTATAGCTCAAACCCCGGTTGCTTGTCTTGCCAGGGAGATGCGCTCTACCATGTGGCCTTCTTTTCCGCCATAGCCCCCTCCCTGCCATGCACTGTCCCTTCTGCGGCGCCCATGACACCAAGGTGATCGACTCGCGACTGGTCGCGGAAGGCGATCAGGTCCGCCGTCGCCGCGAGTGCCTGGCCTGCGAGGAGCGCTTCACCACCTTCGAGACCGCCGAACTGGTGATGCCACGCCTGATCAAGCAGGATGGCAGCCGCCAGCCCTTCGACGAGGACAAGCTCCGTGCCGGCATGCAGCGGGCGCTGGAGAAGCGCCCGGTGAGCATCGAGCGTCTCGAAGAGGCCATCGCCCACATCAAGCACAAGCTGCGCGCCACCGGCGAGCGCGAGGTGAAGTCGCGGGTGCTGGGCGAGCTGGTGATGGTCGAGCTGCAGAAGCTCGACGAGGTGGCCTACATCCGCTTCGCTTCGGTCTATCGCCGCTTCCAGGACCTCAACGAGTTCCGCGAGGAAATCGAGCGGCTGGCCCGTGAGCCCTCCAAAGACTAAGGCATGACCGCATCCGACCAGGCCTTCATGGCCCGTGCGCTGGAACTGGCTCGCAAGGGCCTCTATTCGACCCACCCCAATCCCCGCGTCGGCTGCGTGATCGTCCGTGACGGCCAGGTGGTCGGCGAAGGCTGGCACGCCCGCGCCGGTGAGCCCCACGCCGAGGTGCACGCCCTGCGCCAGGCCGGTGAGCGCGCCCGGGGGGCCACCGCCTACGTGACCCTGGAGCCGTGCAGCCACCATGGGCGGACCCCGCCCTGTGCCGATGCGCTGGTGAACGCCGGCGTCGCCCGGGTGGTCGCCGCCATGCAGGACCCCAATCCCCAAGTGGCCGGCCGTGGCCTGCTGCGCCTGATGGACGCCGGCATTGCCGTGCAGTCCGGGGTGCTGGAGAGCGAGGCGCGCGCGCTCAATGCCGGCTTCATCAAGCGCATGGAAACCGGGCTGCCCTTCGTCCGCGTCAAGCTCGCCATGAGCCTGGACGGCCGCACCGCCATGGCCAGTGGCGAAAGCCAGTGGATCACCGGCCCGGCCGCCCGTGCCGCCGTGCAGCGCCTGCGGGCGCGGGCCAGCGTGGTGCTGACCGGTGCCGACACCGTGCTCACCGACGGCGCCCGCCTGACCGTGCGCCCCGACGAGCTGGGCCTGAACGCCGAACTGACCGCCCTGGCCGTGACCCGCCCGCCGCTGCGCGTGCTGGTGGACGGCCGCCTGCGGGTGCCGCTCTCCGCGCCCTTCTACCAGGCCGGCAAGGCCCTGGTGGCCACCTGCGCCGTGGCCTCGGCGCGGGATCGCTTCCAGGAGGAGGGCCACGAACTGCTGGCCGTGCCGAGCAGCAACGGCCATGTCGACCTGCGTCGCCTGCTGCTGGAGCTGGGTTCGCGCGGGGCCAACGAGGTGCTGGTGGAGGCTGGTCCGCGCCTGGCCGGTGCCTTCGCCCGGGCGGGCCTGGTGGACGAATTCCAGATCTTCATGGCCGGTCGCCTGCTCGGCTCCAGCGCCCGTCCCCTGCTGGACTGGCCCCTGGCGCGGATGGCCGAGGCGCCGCAGCTGAAGATCACCGACGTGCGTGCCGTCGGTGACGACTGGCGCATCATCGCCGTGCCGCTGCCTCCTGTTGCTCGATAGCTGATCATTTCCATCGAAACGACTGGCTTGGAGCAGGCCGCGCCCTGTGTTAAAAACGCGCTCGGCCTTCTGGAATGGAAGGCCGAAACGTTCTCAGGGCGGGGTGGAAGTCCCCACCGGCGGTAATTGCGCCACGCGCATAGCCCGCGAGCGCTTCCCGGTCGCCACGGCGAGGGGAAGGTCAGCAGACCCGGTGTGATCCCGGGGCCGACGGTCACAGTCCGGATGAAGAGAGAACGGGATTGCCCGCCTGGGTGCGCGTTCGCGCGTCCGCGAAGTCCCATTCGATCCAGAGCCCTGTTTCTCACCAAACAGGAGATCGACATGCTCAACCCCCTTCGACCGAACCGCGCGGCCCTGGCCGTTCGCGTGCCGGTCCTCGCCCAGGCTGCCCATGGCGGCCGCTCCATGACTCGGGAGGCTCCATGTTCACCGGCATAATCGAAGCCATCGGCACCATTCGCGCCATCACCCCCAAGGGCGGTGACGTCCGGGTCCTGGTGGAGACCGGCAAGCTGGACCTGGGCGACGTCAAGCTCGGCGACAGCATCGCCGTCAACGGTGTCTGCCTCACCGCCGTGGAACTGCCTGGCAACGGCTTCTGGGCCGACGTCAGCCGCGAGACCCTGGCGCGCACCGCCTTCGACGACCTCAAGCCGGGCAGCCCGGTGAATCTGGAAAAGGCCCTGACCCCCACCAGCCGCCTTGGCGGCCACCTGGTCAGCGGCCATGTCGACGGCATCGGGGAAGTGATCGCCCGGGAAGACAACGCCCGCGCCGTCCAATTCAGGATCCGCTCGCCGCGTGAACTGGCCAAGTACATCGCCCTGAAGGGGTCGATCACCGTCGACGGCACGAGCCTGACGGTGAACGCGGTCAATGGCGCCGAGTTCGAGCTGACCATCGTCCCGCACACCCTGGCGGAAACCATCATGGTGGATTACCGGCCCGGCCGCCGGGTGAACCTGGAGGTGGACCTGCTGGCCCGCTACCTGGAGCGCCTGCTGCTGGGCGACAAGGCCGCCGAGCCCCAGGCGTCCGGCATCACCGAAGGTTTCCTCGCCGAACACGGCTACCTCGGGGCGCATCTAAAAACGTAGGCGAGGCCGTCAGCGCAAGGCAAAAACAGGCGAAAAAGCGCAGTTTACGTGCGGTAAATGAGCATTTTGAGCCTGTTTTTAACGCCGCGATGACAACGCAGGTAGTTTTTAGAGATGCCCCTCAACCGCTGAATTCATTAAGGAGGGCCCATGGCTCTCAATACCGTTGACGAACTGATCGAAGACATCCGCCAGGGCAAGATGGTCATCCTCATGGATGACGAGGACCGCGAGAACGAAGGCGACCTGATCATGGCCTCCGAGTGCGTGCAGGCCGAGCACATCAACTTCATGGCGCGCTTCGCCCGTGGCCTGATCTGCATGCCGATGACCCGCGAGCGCTGCGAACTGCTCAAGCTGCCGCTGATGGCGCCGCGCAACGGCTCCGGCTTCGGCACCAAGTTCACCGTCTCCATCGAGGCGGCCGAAGGCGTCACCACCGGCATCTCCGCCGCCGACCGTGCGCGCACCGTGCAGGTGGCCGCTGCCAAGGGCGCCAAGGCCGAGGACATCGTCAGCCCCGGCCACATCTTCCCGCTGATGGCCCAGCCCGGCGGCGTGCTGGCCCGTGCCGGCCACACCGAGGCGGCCTGCGATCTGGCGCGCATGGCCGGCTTCGAGGCGTCCGGGGTGATCTGCGAGATCATGAACGACGACGGCACCATGGCCCGTCGCCCCGAGCTGGAGGCCTTCGCCGCCGAGCACGGGATCAAGATCGGCACCATCGCCGACCTCATCCACTACCGCCTGATCCACGAGCGCACTGTCGAGCGCATCGCCGAGCAGCCGCTGGACAGCGAACTGGGGCACTTCAACCTGGTGACCTACCGCGATGCCGTGGAAGGCGACGTGCACATGGCGCTGACCCTGGGCGAGATCAGCCCGGAAGAGCCGACCCTGGTGCGCGTGCACAACATGGACCCGCTGCGCGACCTGTTCATGGTCAATCAGTCCGGTCGCTGGAGCCTGCGCGCGGCGATGAAGGAAGTGGCCGCCTCCGGCAGCGGCGTGGTGCTGCTGCTGGGCAACCCGCTGACCGGCCCGCAGCTGCTGGCGCACCTGGAGCGCCAGCTGGGCACCGAGACCAAGGTAACCACGCCCTCCACCTACAGCACCGTCGGTGCCGGCTCGCAGATTCTCCGCGACCTCGGGGTGCGCAAGATGCGCCTGATGAGTTCGCCGATGAAGTTCAACGCGATATCCGGTTTCGACCTGGAAGTTGTAGAATACCTGCCCGCTGAATGACCCGAAGGGCCCTGGCCGTGAACGGCCGGGGCCTTCGCTCTTTAATTGACGAGAACCCGCCCATGCCCCTGAAGACCATCGAAGGTACCTTCATCGCCCCCAAAGGCCGCTATGCCCTGGTGGTCGGCCGCTTCAACAGCTTTGTCGTGGAAAGCCTGGTAAGTGGCGCCGTAGACGCCCTGGTCCGCCATGGTGTGTCCGAGGACGACATCACCATCATCCGTGCCCCCGGTGCCTTCGAGATCCCCCTGGTCACCCAGAAGGTCGCCCAGCGTGGCGAGTTCGCCGCCATCATCGCCCTGGGCGCCGTCATCCGTGGCGGCACCCCGCACTTCGAATACGTCGCCGGTGAGTGCACCAAGGGCCTGGCCCAGGTGTCCATGGAGTTCGGCGTGCCGGTCGCCTTCGGCGTCCTGACCGTCGACTCCATCGAGCAGGCCATCGAGCGCTCCGGCACCAAGGCCGGCAACAAAGGCGCCGAAGCCGCACTCTCCGCCCTCGAAATGGTCAGCCTGCTGGCGGCCTTGGAGGCCAAGTGAGTTTCAACAGCGACAACGACGCCCCCGAGGCGCCGAAGAAGCCCGCCAAGGGCAAGATCGCCACGCGTCGCCAGGCCCGTAGCCTGGCCATGCAGGCGCTCTACTCCTGGCACATCGCCGGCCAGCCCCTGAACGAGATCGAAGCGCAGTTCCGCGTCGACAACGATTTCAGCCAGGTGGACGGTGCCTACTTCCACGAGATCCTCCACGGCGTACCGCGTCAGAAGACCGAGATCGACGAGGCCTTCCTGCCCTGCCTGGATCGCCCCCTGGAAGAGGTCGACCCGGTCGAGCTGGCCATCCTGCGCCTCTCCACCTACGAGCTGATGAACCGCGTCGACGTGCCGTACCGCGTGGTCATCAATGAAGGCATCGAGCTGGCCAAGGTCTTCGGTGCCACCGACGGGCACAAGTTCGTCAACGGCGTCCTCGACAAGCTGGCGCCCCGCCTGCGCGCCGCCGAGGTTCGTGGCGGCAAGCGCTGAGCCCCCGCCACGGATGGGTGAGTTCGAGCTGATCCGTCGCTACTTCGCCTCCGCCGCCTGTGCGGCGGGTGGCGAAGGCATCGCCCTCGGCATCGGCGACGATTGCGCCTTGCTGCAGCCCGCACCGGGCGAGCAGCTGGCCGTTTCCACCGACACCCTGGTGGCCGGCGTCCATTTTCCCCAGGTGTGCGATCCCTTCCTGCTGGGCCAGCGCGCCCTTGCCGTGTCCGCCAGCGACCTGGCTGCCATGGGCGCCGCGCCTCTGGGCTTCACCCTGGCCCTGACCCTGCCCGCTGCCGATGCCGACTGGCTGCAACAGCTGGCCGCCGGCCTCGACGCCATGGCCCGTCGTTGCGGCCTGGCCCTGGTGGGTGGCGACACCACCCGTGGCCCCTTGAGCCTGACCCTCACCGTGTTCGGCCGCCTGCCAGCCGGTGCCGCCCTGCGGCGTTCCGGTGCCCGTCCCGGCGACCTGCTCTGCGTGGGCGGCAGCCTGGGCGATGCCGCCGGTGCCCTGCCGCTGGTGCTCGGCCAGCGGTCGGATGAAGGCGCCGAGGCCGCAACCCTGCTGGATCATTACTGGGCTCCGCCGCCGCAGTTCGCCCTCGGGCTGGCCCTGCGTGGCCGCGCCAGCGCCGCGCTGGACGTGTCCGATGGCCTGCTGGCCGACTGCGGGCACATCGCCGCCGCCTCCGGCGTGGCCCTGTGGCTGGAGGCCGGGCGCGTCCCGCTGTCCCCGGCCCTGCAAGCGCTCTACCCCCACGACCAGGCCCTGGGCCTGGCCCTGTCCGGCGGTGACGACTACCGCCTGGCGTTCACCCTGCCGCCGCACCAGCTCGACGCCGTGCAGGCCGCCTGGCCGGCACTGGCCGTGATCGGCCGTGTCGAAGCCGGCCACGGTGTCCACCTGCTGGATGCCGACGGCCGCGAGCGACCGCAGCCGGCCCAGGGTTACCAACATTTCGGGAGTCACGGTGATTGATCATCCGCAACAAGCGCCGGCCCAGCCGGTCCCGCACTCGGTCTGGCGCAACCCCTGGCACTTCCTCGCCTTCGGTTTCGGCTCCGGCACCCTGCCCAAGGCGCCCGGCACCTGGGGCTCGCTGGTGGCCCTGCCGTTCATCCCGCTGTGGCAGATGCTGCCCGACTGGGGCTACTGGCTGATGCTCGGGCTGACCATGCTGTTCGGCTTCTGGCTGTGCGGCAAGGTCGCCGACGACCTGCGCGTGCACGACCACGAAGGCATCGTCTGGGACGAAATGGTCGGCATGTGGATCACCCTCTGGCTGGTGCCCGAAGGCTGGCAGTGGCTGCTGCTAGGCTTCGTGGTGTTCAGGGTCATGGACATCCTCAAGCCCTGGCCGATCCGCTGGATCGATCGCCACGTGCATGGCGGCGTCGGCATCATGCTCGACGACGTGCTGGCCGGCGTCTTCGCCTGGCTGGCCATGCAACTGATCATCTGGGGCGTCGGCCTGGCAGGCATCTGATCTGAAGGGAGACGGGACGATGCTCCGCAGGTTGCTCGGCATGCTGTCGCTACTGCTGGTTTCACCCGCCTGGGCGGCGGACGGCCACCCGCCGGTGGCGGAGATCGTCATCGCCTCGGAGGCCTGGGCCGGCCACACCAATGCCGATGGCAGCGGCCTGGGCTGGGACATCCTGCGCAAGGTCTACGAGCCCGTGGGCGTTCGCCTGAAGATCCGCAGCGTCCCCTACACCCGCTCCGTGGGACTGGTGCAGCGCCACGAGGCCGATGCCTGGATGGGCGCCTACCGCGACGAGATCGCCAGTGCCGTCTACCCCCGCTGGCACTACGACGCCGACCAGATCAGCGCCCTCGGCAAGGCCGGCGCGCCCGCCCCCAGCCTGCAGACCCTCGGTGACTACCGCCTGGTGTGGATTCGCGGCTACGACTACCAGCACCAGTTGCCAAACCTGAAGCACTTCGAAGAAATCCAGCGCCGGGGCGGTATCCTCTCCATGCTCGACCTGGACCATGCGGACTACTACATCGATGCCCGCACCGAGATCGACGACGTGCTCGCCCAGACGGCGCATCCGGAGCGTTACCAGGTCACCTTCCTGACCCCGCTCCCGCTCTACGTCGGCTTCGCCGCCACCGAACGCGGTCGCGAGTTCGCCGCCCTGTTCGACGAGCGCATGACGCGCCTGGTGCAGAGCGGCGAATTGCGCCCGCTGTACGCCCGCTGGAAGCAGCCCTATCCCTTCGACCCACCGGAGAAGCCCCATGCGTCGCCTTGAGCTGTCCTGTCTCGGCCTGTTGCTGATGGCCTGTACCAGCGCCTGGGCCGAGCCCGTGGTGCAGGTGGTGGGGCTGTTCCCCAACGCGGCGGTGATCAGCGTCGACGGCCAGCGCAAGCTGGTGCGGGTCGGCCAGACCGGCCCCGGTGGCGTGCAGGTGGTCAGCGCCGACAGCAAGGGCGCGGTCCTGCGCATCGACGGCGTCGAGCGGCCCTACGCCCTCAGCCGCGAATACAACAGCGCCGCCCCGCCCCCGGGGAGCACCGACGCTGCGGCATCCGCCCCACGCAAGGCACAGATGAGCATCGCCCGGGGCAACAACGGGCACTACATGGTGGCCGGCTCCATCAACGGCCACCCGGTGCAGTTCATGGTGGACACCGGCGCCACCAGCGTGGCGATGAACGAGAACCAGGCGCGCATGCTCGGCCTCGACTACCGCGTCGAAGGCAAGCCGATGACCGCAAGCACCGCCGGCGGCAACGTGCGTGCCTGGCGGGTGCGCTTCGACCGGGTCAAGGTCGGCCCGCTGGAAGTGCTCGGCGTCGAAGGCGCGGTGGTCGAGGGCGACGCCCCGGTGGACGTGCTGCTGGGCATGAGCTTCCTCAACCAGGTGCGCTGGCGCGAGGACCAGGGCGTGCTGCGCCTGGAGTCCAAGTTCTAGGGCCTGCGAGCGGAGCCCACCGTCCAAGCCTTTCGATCCTTATCCCCAACTATTCAGTCTGACGGGCCGGCAGACGCTGCTGATACAATGCCGGCCTTTCGCAATCCCAGGAGAACCGTGGTGTCCGTCGTTTTCGTCGCCGCCTCCCAACTGCCCACGCCCTTTGGCCTGTTCACCATGCATGGCTTCCTCGACGAGGAAAGCGGCAAGGAACACGTCGCCCTGACCATGGGCGACATCGCCGACGGCCAGCCCGTGCTGGGGCGCCTGCACTCCGAGTGCCTGACCGGCGATGCGCTGTTCAGCCTGCGTTGCGACTGCGGCTTCCAGCTCGAGGCCGCCCTGCGTGCCATCGCCGAAGCCGGCCGTGGCGTGCTGCTGTACCTGCGCCAGGAAGGCCGTGGCATCGGCCTGTTGAACAAGATCCGCGCCTACGAGCTGCAGGACGGCGGTGCCGACACCGTCGAAGCCAATGAGCGCCTGGGCTTCGGCGCCGACCAGCGCGAGTACGCCTTCTGCCTGCCGATGCTCGAACACCTGGGCATCAGCAGCATCAAGCTGATGACCAACAACCCGCGCAAGGTGAAGGCCCTGGAAGGCTTCGGCATCCGCGTCGCCGAGCGCGTGCCGCTGCAGACCGGCCTCAACCCGCACAACAAGAAGTACCTGGCCACCAAGGCCGGCAAGCTCGGTCACATGCTGGGCAGCCTGCACCAGGGCGAAGTCGAGCTATGACCCGCAGCCAGGTCCGCCGCCTGCTGGCCCTCGAATGGTGGGCACACCTGGGCGCCGCCCTGGGCCCGCTGTTCCTGGTCAACCTGCTGTTCGGCTCCGGCGACCCGGTGTTCCCAGCCCTGGAAATGCCGCTGTTCATCGCCGCGCTGATCTCCATGTTCATCAGCCTGCCGCTGTTCCGGGGCTACAAGCGCGCCCTGATCGCCACCGAAAAGGCGCTGGACGGCGACGACGAGCGCGAAGCCTGGATCGAGCTGCGCCGGGTGCGCCGCGTCGCCCTGCTGGGCGCCGGCCTGCCCGCCTGGGTCGGTGCCGTCGCCGTGTTCGCCGGGCTCAATGCCGTGGCCCTGGTGCTGCTGGCCCTGAGCAGCGCCGTGGTGCTGTCGCTCTACCGCATTCCCCGCCAACTGGCCTGATGCACCGCCTGCTCGGCCTCCTGCTGCTGGGCCTGGTGCTGCCGGCGCTGGCCGATGACGGCGCACGGCGGGTGGTCAGCCTGGCCCCCTCCCTCAGCGAAATCATGCTCGAACTGCATGCCGAGGACCGCCTGGTGGGCGTCCTCGACGGCGGCGAGCGCCCGGCGGCCCTGGCCGCGTTGCCCAGCGTCGGCCACTACGGCCAGGTGCAGCTTGAGCGTGTGGTGGCCCTGGCGCCCGACCTCATCCTGCTCTGGCCCGACAGCGTCGGCGCGCCCATGCAGCAGCGCCTGGAGCAGCTCGGCATCCCCTTGCTGGTGATCGAACCGCGTCGGCTGGACGAGCTGGCGGACGTCTTCGAACAGATCGGCCCCCGGGTCGGCCACAGCGCCGAAGGTCAGGCCCTGGCCCGGCGCTTCCGCGACGGCCTGGCCGAGCTGCGCCAGCGCTACCGTCGCGAGCCGCCGCTGCCGGTGTTCTACCAGGTCTGGGACCACCCGCTGTACACCCTGGGCGGCCGGCAGATCGTCAGCGACGCCCTGGCCCTGTGCGGTGCGCGCAACCTGTTCGCCGACCTCGACCTGCCCGCGCCCCAGGTCGGCATCGAGGCCGTATTGCAGCGCCAGCCCCGCGTCATCCTGGTCAGCGAGCCGGCCCAGGCCGCCGCCTGGCAGGTCTGGCCGCAACTGCCAGCGGTGGCCGCCGGCCAGGTCTGGGCCGTGCCCGACCGGGGCCTGGAACGCCCCAGCTTCCAGATGCTCGGGGCCACCCGCGCGCTGTGCGAACGCCTGGCCCAGGCGCGTTAACGCCTGCATTTTGGAGTCACGGCGAGCAGTTGAGGGTGGGCAGCCGCCAGGTCGGCGAGCGCCGATTGTTCAAGCTGGGGAAGGTGGCGAAAGAAGGTTCCGCCAGAGGTGAATCACCGGTCCGGCTGCGCCACTAGCGGCGCAGCCGAGTCCCGGGTTACAGCCCCGCGGCCTTCGAAGGGGCCTGCGGGTCCAGCAAGGCCAGGCGCTGGCGCACGGCGGCTTCGATGCCCGCCTCGTCCAGGCCGCACTCGGCCAGCATCTGCGCCGGCTTGGCGTGTTCCACGTAGTAGTCCGGCAGGCCCAGGTGCAGCACCGGCACCTGCAGGTTCTCGTGGGCGAGGAACTCGCTGACGGCAGCACCGGCGCCGCCCATCACGCTGTTCTCCTCAATGGTCACCAGCAGCCCGTGGCTGCCGGCCAGTTCCCGCAGCAGCGCCTCGTCCAGGGGTTTGACGAAGCGCATGTCCACCACCGTGGCGTCCAGGCGCTCGCCCACCTGCAGGGCTTCGGCCAGTTGCACGCCGAAGGCCAGCAGGGCGACGCCGCTGCCGCGACGACGAACCACCGCCTGGCCGATCGGCACCGGCGCCAGTTCCGGCTCGATGACCGCGTTGGGGCCGCTGCCACGGGGGTAGCGCACCGCCGCCGGGCCCTGGAAGTGGTAGCCGGTGGTCAGCAGCAGGCGCAGTTCGTTCTCGTCGCTCGGGGTCATCACCAGCATGCCGGGGATGCAGCGCAGGTAGGACAGGTCGAAGCTGCCGGCGTGGGTCGGGCCGTCTTCGCCCACCAGGCCGGCGCGGTCGATGGCGAACAGCACGTCGAGGTTCTGCACCGCCACGTCGTGCACCAGCTGGTCATAACCGCGCTGGAGGAAGGTGGAGTAGATCGCCACCACTGGCTTCACGCCATCGCAGGCCATGCCGGCCGCCAGGGTCACGGCGTGCTGCTCGGCGATGGCGACGTCGAAGTAGCGCTCGGGGAAGCGCTCGGCGAAGGCCACCAGGTCCGAGCCTTCCTTCATCGCCGGGGTGATGCCCACCAGGCGCGGGTCCTGTGACGCCATGTCGCACAGCCACTGGCCGAAGACGTTGGAGTACTTCGGCCCGGACGGCTTCTTCGGCGCTGCCGGGGCGTCCAGCGGCTCCAGCTTGGTGATGGCGTGGTAGCCGATGGGGTCCAGCTCGGCCGGGGCGAAGCCCTTGCCCTTCTTGGTCACCACGTGGAGGAACTGCGGGCCCTTGAGGTCGCGCATGTTGCGCAGGGTGGCCACCAGGGTGGGCAGGTCGTGGCCGTCGATGGGGCCGATGTAGTTCCAGCCCAGCTCCTCGAACAGCGTGCCGGGAACCAGCATGCCCTTGGCGTATTCCTCGGTGCGGCGGGCGATCTCCCAGGCGCCGGGCAGGCGCGAGAGTACCTTCTTGCTGCCCTCGCGCATGCTCGCGTAGGTACGGCTGGAGAGGATCTTGGCCAGGTAGTTGGACAGCCCGCCGACGTTGTGGGAGATCGACATGTCGTTGTCGTTGAGGATCACCAGCATGTCGGCCTGCACGTCCGAGGCATGGTTCAGCGCCTCGAAGGCCATGCCGGCGGTCAGTGCGCCGTCGCCGATCACGGCGATGGACTTGCGCCCCGAGCCCTGCATGCGGGCGGCGATGGCCATGCCCAGGGCGGCGCTGATGGAGGTGCTGGAGTGGCCGACGCCGAAGGTGTCGTACTCGCTCTCCGAGCGGCGCGGGAAGGCGGCGATGCCGTCCTTCTGGCGCAGCGTGCCCATGCGCTCGCGGCGACCGGTGAGGATCTTGTGGGGGTAGGCCTGGTGGCCCACGTCCCAGACCAGCCGGTCGTCGGGCGTGTCGTAGACGTAGTGCAGGGCGATGGTCAGTTCGACCACCCCCAGCCCCGCGCCGAAATGCCCGCCGGTCCGGCCGACGGTATAGAGCAGGTACTGGCGCAGTTCGTCGGCCAGGGTTTCCAGCTCGGCCTCGCCCAGCCGACGCAGCGCGTCCGGCGTCTCCGCGCGGTCGAGCAGGGGCGTGAGCGGGCGCTCGCGGGGAATCTCATGGAACGTCGTGGGCATCAGGCTAATCGTTATGGGTGCAAAAAGATGCGGCAGTTTACCTGATGCCGCTTTGCCTGCCCAAGACATGGCGTCGGATGCCCGGGCGACCCGGCAGCGTCACCCACCACAGGCCCTCGATTCGATACCGGGGCACAGCCTTGTAGGGTGGGCTTCAGCCCACCAACGGCAGGCAGCGAGGGCTGAAGCCCACCCCTACAGCGCTGACAAACGGCGCTACTGCGCAGGAGCGAGCTCTGCTCGCGAAGGCGGCCTACCAGGTATCCACGAATGACCGCTTGCGGCCTTCCGGTGCGGCGGAAGGCGCGGTGGCGTTGAGGCCGCGCAGGAGCCAGGCGCGGGTCTGCTCCGGGTCGATGACGGCGTCGATCTCCAGGAAGCTGGCCATGTTGATCGCCTTGCCGTTCTGGTAGGCCTTGTCGACCATCTTGCGGAACAGCCGCTCGCGCTCCCCGGCATCCTCCACGGCGGCCAGCTCCTTGGCGTAGCCCAGGCGCACCGCGCCTTCCAGCCCCATGGCGCCGAATTCGCCGCTGGGCCAGGCGACGGTGAACAGCGGCGAATGGAAGCTGCCAGCGGCCATGGCCTGGGCGCCCAGGCCGTAGCCCTTGCGCAGCACCACGGTGAACACCGGCACCTCCAGCGCGGCGGCGGCGACGAACATGCGCGAGACGTGGCGCACCGTGGCCTGCTTCTCCGACTCCGGGCCGACCATGAAGCCGGGGGTGTCGCACAGCGACAGCAGCGGCAGGCCGAAGGCGTTGCACAGCTGCATGAAGCGCGCGGCCTTGTCACCGGCCTGGGCGTCGATGGCGCCGCCGAGGTGGGCGGGGTTGTTGGCGATCAGTCCGAAGGGGCGCCCCTCGATGCGGATGAAGGCGGTGATCAGCCCCGGCGCGAAGGCGCGGCGCAGTTCCAGCACCGAGTCCGCGTCGGCCAGGGTCTCGATCAGCGCGCGGATGTCGTAGACCCGCAGGCGGTTCTCCGGGATGGCATGGCGCAGCGCACGCTGGTCGGCGCAGCGCCAGTCCGCCAGGCGGCCCTGGAAGTAGGACAGGTAGCGCTTGGCGGCGGCCACCGCTTCGGCCTCGTCCTCCACCAGGATGTCGATCACCCCGTTGGGCGCCTGCACGGCGGTCGGGCCGACCTCCTCGGCGCTGTAGCGACCCAGGCCGCCGCCCTCGATCATCGCCGGGCCGGCCATGCCGATGCTGGCGTTGCGGGTGGCGATGATCACGTCGCAGCAGCCCAGCAGGGCCGCGTTGCCGGCGAAGCAGCGACCGGAGACGACGCCCACCAGCGGCACCTGGCCGGAGAGCCGGGCCATGGCGACGAAGGTGTGGCAGTCCAGCCCGGCGACGCCGACGAAGTCCGAGTCCCCCGGCCGGCCGCCGCCGCCCTCGGCGAACAGCACCAGGGGCAGGCGCCACTGTTCGGCGAGGCCGAGCATGCGGTCGGTCTTCTTGTGGTTCATCACCCCCTGGGTGCCGGCGAACACCGTGTAGTCGTAGGCGATGGTCATGCAACGGGCGGCCTCGGCGCCAAAGGCGTCGGCGTTGACCGTGCCGATGCCGGCCACCAGACCGTCGGCCGGGCTCTGCTCGATCAGCTCCTCCAGGCTGCGGCGCCGGCGCTGGGCGGCCAGGGCGAGGGCGCCATATTCGATGAAGCTGCCGGCGTCGAGCAGGTCGTCGAGGTTCTCGCGGGTGGTGCGCTGGCCGGTCTTGCGGCGCTTGGCCACCGCCTGCGGGCGGCGTTCGTCGCGGGTGATGGCGTGGCGTTCTAGCACTTCGGCGAGGTCGGCGCGAATATGCACCAGGTCCAGGCTTTCCTCGCTGGCCACCGCCTCGCCGTCCACCTCCGCAGGCTCCAGGTAGAGCAGCGGCGCGCCTTCGAACAGGCTGTCGCCGGGCTGCACCGCCAGGGCGCGGACGCGGCCGCTGTGGCTGGCCTTGACCACGAATTCCATCTTCATCGCCTCCAGCACCGCCACCGGCTGGCCCAGGGCCACGCTGTCGCCTTCGGCCACGTCCAGGCTCACCAGCACGCCCTGGCTGGGGGCCAGCAGCGGCAGGCAGCCGGGCGGGGCGTCGATGCCGCCGGCCGGTTCGACCTGTGGGGCTGTGCTGCTGACGAACAGGTGCGGGTGGGCGCTGGGCTGGGGCGCCAGCAGCTCGGGCAGGTGGCGTTCGAGGAAGCGGGTGTCCACCGGCGCCACCAGTTCGGGGCGGCGCAGCAGGTTCTGCAGCAGGTGCAGGTTGCTCGCCACGCCTTCCAGGCGGAATTCGCAGAGGGCGCGGTAGGCCCGGCGCAGGGCGGCGGGCAGGTCGTCGGCCTGGACGATCAGCTTGGCCAGAAGTGCGTCGTAGCGCGGGTTGGTGGTGCAGCCGGCGTAGCCGTGGCCGTCCACCCGCAGGCCCGGGCCGCTGGGCGGCTCGTAGGCGCTGATGGTGCCGCCGGCGGGGCGCGTGCTGCCGTCGGCGAGCTGGGTCTCCAGGTTCACCCGCAGCTGCACGGCGACCCCGCGCGGGGCCACCGGCTCGTCCAGGCCGAGGTCCTCCAGGCGGGCGCCGGCCGCCAGGTGCAACTGGGCCTGGACCAGGTCGACGCCGGTGATGGCCTCGGTGATGGTGTGCTCCACCTGGATGCGCGGGTTGGCCTCCATGAACACGAAGTCGCCCCGGGCCGGGTCCACCAGGAACTCGAAGGTGCCCAGGCCCCGGTAACCCGTTTCGCCGGCCAGGCGCAGGGCGGCGTCGAGCATCCCCTGGCGCAGGGCCGGGGCGAGGTCGACGGCGGGGGCGATCTCCACCAGCTTCTGCTGGCGCCGTTGCAGGCTGCAGTCACGCTCCCACAGGTGGCTGACGCGCTCGCCGTCGCCCAGCACCTGCACCTCGATGTGCCGGGCGCCTTCGATGAGCCGTTCGACGTAGAGGTCGTCACGGCCGAAGGCGGCGCGGGCCTCGGACTGGCAGCGGGCGTAGGCCTCGTCCAGCTCCTCCGCCCTATGCACCGGGCGCATACCACGCCCGCCGCCGCCGGCCAGGGCCTTGAGCATCAGCGGGCCGTGGCTGGCGAGGAAGGCGCGGGCCTCCTCCAGTGAGGTGGGGCGGTTGGTGCCGGCGGCCAGGGGCACGCCGCAGCGCTCGGCTAGGGCGCGGGCGCGGGCCTTGTCGCCGAACAGGTCGAGGGCCTCGGGCGCCGGGCCGACGAAGCGGATGCCGACGGCCTCGCACTGGCGCGCCAGCTCGGCGTTCTCGCTGAGGAAACCGTAGCCGGGGTGCAGGGCGTCGCAGCCCTCGCGGCGGGCGATGGCCACCAGCTGGGCGATGTCCAGGTAGGCCGCCGGGCCCTGGCCGGCGAGGGCCACGGCGCGGTCGGCCTTGCGGGTGTGCAGGGCCGCGTGGTCGTCCTCGGCGTGGACGGCGACGCTGTCGATGCCCAGCTCGGCGGCGGCGCGGGCGATGCGGATGGCGATCTCGCCACGGTTGGCGATCAGCAGGCGTGCGAAGGGTCGGTTCACAGCAAGGCTTCCAGTTCGTTCTTCTTGATCTTCCCGGTGGCGGTCATCGGCATCGCCGGCAGCAGCCGCACCTCCGGTACTTTGTAGACGGCCATGGCGTCCTGGCACCAGGCGACCAGGCGACCAGGCTTTCCGGCGTCTCCTCGGCGCCCGGCTTGAGCACGATGAAGGCCACCGGCTGCTGCCCGCGCTGCTCGTGGGGGCGGCCCAGCACGGCACTGGCGAGCACGGCCGGGTGCTGGCCGAGCAGCGCCTCCAGCTCGCTGGGGAACACGCTCATGCCGTTGACCTTGAGCATCTCCTTGCGCCGGCCCAGGTAGCGGATGAAGCCGCGTTCGTCGATCACCCCCAGGTCGCCGGTGTGCAGCCAGCCGTCGCGCAGCACCTCGGCGCTGGCCTCCGGGCGTTGCCAGTAGCCCTTGAGCAGCGAGGGCGAGCGCAGGCACAGCTCGCCTTCGCGGCCCAGGGGCAGCAGGGCGCCGCTGTCGAAATCGCAGACCTTGAATTCGGTGCCCGGCACCGGCAGGCCGACGAAGGTGGGTGCCTGGCTGAGGTCGAAGTCGCCGTCCTGCAGGCCGTAGGTGAAGGTGTCGCAGGTGTGGGTCTCGGTCATGCCGAAGGCGAATTCGTAGAGGGTGCAGCCGGTGAGCTGGCGCCAGCGCGCGCGGTAGTCGCGGGTGAGCTTCTTGACGAAGGAGATGGCACCGACCCGGCGCAGGCTGGCGAAGTCGAATTCGCCGACGCGGGGGTGGTCCAGCACCTCGGCGGCGCTGTCCACCAGCAGGCCGCAGTGGCTGACACGGTAGTGCTGCACGGCGGCCATGAAGGCTTCCGCATCCCAGCGGGCGAGCAGCACCAGGGCGCAGCCGGCGTAGACCGGGAACAGCAGGCCAGCGTTTTCCCCGGCGATCCAGAACTCGGGGAGGAAGTTGAGCATCACCGACTGCGGGTCCAGCCCGAGGGCCACCGGCACGAAGCTGGCGCAGGTGTAGAGCATGTCGCCGTGGGTGTGGATGCAGCCCTTGGGCAGGCCGGTGGTGCCGCCGGTGTAGTTCAGCGCGGCGGCGTCTTCCAGGCGCGGCTGGTGGCTGGGCGTCGGCGCCTGGCAGGCGGCCAGGGCGGGGTAGAAGTCCAGGCAGTCCTCGGCGCTGGCCTTGGGCGCCAGCAGCAGGTCGGGCAGCGGCAGGCTCGGCGTGGCCGGGCGCAGTTCGCCGAGGCTGGTGGCGATCAGCAGGCGCACCGGGGTTTCCGCCTGCACCGCGCGCACCACCGGCAGCAGCTGGTCGAAGCACAGCAGCACGGCGGCGCCGCTGTCATTGAGCTGGTAGGCCAGCTCCAGCCCCTTGGACAGCGGGCTGACCGGCGCATAGAGCGCGCCGCACTTGAGGATGCCCCAGAAGGCGATGTGCAACTGCGGGCAGTTGGGCAGGAACACCGCGACCCGGTCCCCCGGCACCACGCCGCGCTCCACCAGCAGGGCGGCGAAGCGGTCGCTCAGGTGGTCCAGTTCCGCCCAGTCCAGGCGGTGGCCGTAGAAGTGCACGGCGGCGGCCTCGGGCTGGCGCCGCGCCCATTCGCGCAGGTATTCGGTGAGCGGGCGTTCCCCTAGCGGGTACTGGGGAGTACGGGGCAGGCCCTGGGGCCAGGCGAGCTTGCGGCGCTCGGCGAGCGCCTGCAGGTAGGCGTGTTCGTTCATGGGGCCTCGCTAGGGTTTGTTCTTGTGGTGCGGGGTCCGGGCATCCTAGGCAGCCCCCCGGGGCGTGGGAACTGATGGTTGTTCATTCACGATCATGAATCTGCTGCATGGTTGGTGGAGGTGGCGCTAGGGTGCCGTGCATGACCGGTGCAGAGGGGCGGGCACCCTCCGTGAGCGTGGAGGCGCAACCATGAATAAGGAACATGAATGGCCGTCCCTTGGCCGTGTTGATCTGAACTTGTTCCGCGTCTTCGACGTGATCCACCGCGAACGCAACCTGACCCGTGCGGCGGCAGTGCTGCACCTCAGCCAGTCGGCCATCAGCCACGCCCTGGCGCGCCTGCGCGAGCAACTGGGGGACCCGCTGTTCATCCGCGAGGGGCGCGGCGTGGCCCCCACCCCGGTGGCTCTGCGCCTGGCCCCGGTGGTGAGCGAGGCCCTGGCGCTGCTGCAGGGCGGGGTGGACCGGCTGCAGCAGTTCGACCCGACGCGGGACTCGCGCACCTTCATCCTCAACATGCCCGAGCAGCTGGAGCCGCTGCTGCTGCCGCCCATCGTCGCCGCCCTGCGCCCGCACCTGCCCCGGGTCGGCGTGCGCAGCACCAGCGTGCGCTGGGGCGAATTGAAACTGGAGATGGCCGCCGGGCACATCGACCTGGCCGTGGAGGTGGCGCGCCCGGCGGATGCCGAGCTGCGCCAGTGCCAGTTGCTGCGGGAGCCGCTGCGGGTGCTGGCCGGCCCGGCCTTCGTCGGCGAACTGGACGCCGAGCGCTACCTGGCGGCGCGGCACATCGCCGTCACCTCGCGGCGGCGCAGCATCTCGGTGGAGGACCTGGCCCTGGACAGCCTCGGCCTCTCGCGCCACGTGGTGCAGCGCTGCCAGCACTACCTCACCGCCGCGCAACTGGCCGCCGGCAGCGACGGGCTGCTGACCGTGGCCGCCGCCTACTGCCCGATGCTGACGCGCATCGCCCCGCTGCGGGAACTGCCGATGCCGCTGCCCCTGCCGCCGGTGACGCTGAACCTGTACTGGCACGAACAGGCGGCCGGCGAGCCGGGCAACCGCTGGCTGCGCGAGCGCTTGCTGGCCCAGCTCGGCGAGGGGCTTGCCGCTCCGCAGGTCCTCGCGTATCAGTAGGCGCCTTCCTCCGGAAAGGACTCGCCATGAACGAGCTGCTGCACAGCCTGGACTGGGTGCTGCCCCTGCGCAGCGACGCACTGACGCCGCTGATGCGCTTCTTCACCCTGCTGGGCTACGAGAAGTTCATCCTCTTCTTCCTGCCGCTGGGCTACTGGGCCTGGCAGCGCACGGTGTTCTTCCGCCTGCTGGTGCTGGTAGCGGTGACCGCGCTGCTCAACGCCTGGCTCAAGGACTACTGGCATGACCCGCGCCCGGACATTGCCCTGCGCATGGACCACGAGGTGGGCGAGAGCTTCGGCCTGCCCAGCGGCCACGCGCAGCTGTCGGTGGTGCTGTGGTTCTGGCTGGCGCTGGAAGTGCGCCGCCTGTGGTTCTGGGGCCTGGCCTGCGTGCTGGTGGCGGGCATCCTGTTCAGCCGCCTGTACCTGGGCGCCCATGATATCGAGGACCTGCTCGGCGGCAGCGCCCTGGGCCTGGCGACCCTCGGCCTGTTCGCCCTGGCCAGGCGCTGGCGCTTCTGGCGTGAGGGTCCGGCGCTGGCCCACCTGGCGCTGGTGGTGGCGGTGTCGGCGGCCTTCGCGCTCACCTGGCGCGGCGAGCCGCCGAGCTACGTACCGCTGCTGGCGGGGCTGATGCTGGTGGTGATCATCGGCTACCGGCGCGTGGGGTTCAGCGTGGCGGTGCCGCTGTGGCGACGGGTGACGGCGGCGGTGCTCGGCGCGCTGGCCTTCATCGGCCTGCAGTGGGGGTTGAAGCACACGGGGCTGGCGCTGCACCTGGAAGGCCCGGCCTGGCAGGCTTTCCGTGGCCTGGCCATCGGCACCTTCGTCGCGGTGCTGGCGCCCTGGGTGCTGGTGCGCCTGGGCCTGTTGGCCCCTGCGCCGGCACGGGACGAGGCGCCGGTCGACGCCTTGCCCCGCGCCGCCTGAGCCCTCAGGCGCTGCGTTCCACCCGCAGCGGGTAGGCCGAGCGCTCGCTCTCGCCCTTCTCCGGCAGCACCGCCAGGATCGACGCGGCCTTCGCCTCCAGGCGGTACCAGAGCCCGCGCGGAACCACGTAGAGCGAGCCCGCCGGCAGGGGCTCGCGTACCAGCCCGATCACCGCCAGCAGGCTGATCTCCATTTCACCTTCCAGCACCTGCAGCAGCGCATCGCCCTCGGGGTGGCGCTGCCACGGGCCTTCGCCGTCCAGGTGGCCCAGCTGCACCGTGGCCGGGCCCGGCTGGAAGGGCGCGACCGGCTGCAGCTCGGCACAGGCCGGCGCGAAGGGATGGGGTTTGGGGATGCCGTCGAGCACGGCCTGGATGGGGATCGCTTTCATGGGGGCCTCCCGGTGCGTGGGTCCGGGGACGTTAGCAGCCCGGGTGCCTCGGACGTTTCTGAAAGGCCTGTACGGCTAATGGTTGTGCCATTCGTAATTATTTTTAGGGGCTTCCTACGCGTGTTCGCGATGGTTACGGCTGCTTTGCTTTCTTTCCACCCCTTATTACGGAAGCGCCTGATGGAATCGCCCTTGCCCAACCCGGCAGGCTCCGTCCTCCCAGTTCCAATGGATGGAGCCTTTCATGTTCAACCCCGCCAACCAGGCGCACTTCAGCCTCGACATCGAAGGCGCCAACCCTGACTTCAAGGTCCTCGCCTTCACCGGCCACGAAGCCCTCAACCAGCCCTTCCGTTTCGACATCGAACTGGTCAGCGAGCGCAGCCGCCTCGACCTCGAAAGCCTCCTGCACAAACCCGCCTTCCTCGCCTTCACCCCCGACGGGCGCGGCGTGCATGGGCAGGTCTTCGGCATCGCCGTCGGCGAGATCGGTAACCGCCTCACCCACTACCACCTGACCCTCGTCCCGCGCCTCGCCTACCTCGCCCTGCGCCACAACCAGCGCATCTTCCAGCACCTCAGCGTCCCGCAGATCATCGGCCAGGTCCTCGAAGACCACGGCATCCTCGCCGACGCCTATAGCTTCCGCCTCGGCCCCAAGGCACCGCCGCCCCGGGACTACTGCACCCAGTACGACGAAAGCGACCTGCACTTCATCAGCCGCCTTTGCGAAGAAGAGGGCCTGCACTTCCACTTCGAACACCAGAGCGACAGCCACCTGCTGGTCTTCGGCGAAGACGCCAGCGCCTTCCCCAAGCTCGGCCGCCCCGTCGCCTACCTCGCCAACACCGGCCAGGTCGCCGACGAACCCGTCATCAAACGCTTCGGCCTGCGGATGGAAGCCCGCACCCTGCGGGTCACCCGCCGCGACTACCACTTCGAAAAACCCAGGCTGCTGATGGAAGCCGCCCACACACCCCAGGACGACCTCCCTCAACCCGACCTCGAAGACTACGACTACCCCGGCCGCTTCACCGACCGCGACCGTGGCCGCCGCCTCGCCCGCCAGGCCCAGGAACGCCACCGCCGCGACTACCGCCTCGCCGATGGCGACAGCGACGAACCGCGCCTGGTCAGCGGCCACCTCCTCAGCCTCTCCGATCATCCCAAGCAAGAATGGAACGACCTCTGGCTGATCACCGCCCTCCACCACGAAGGCAAGCAGCCCCAGGTGCTGGAAGAGTTCGCCAGCATCGACGGCATGGTGAAAAGCGCCAAGGACACCTTGCGCAACCTGGCCAGCAACGCCGCCAGCAAAGCCCTCGGCGTCTCACTGCCCACCGCCAGCGAACCCGCCTCGCCCGACGGCGACTTCAAACAGGGCTACCGCAACCGCTTCCAGGCCATCCCCTGGGACGTTCCCGCCCGGCCCGACCTCAACCACCCCAAACCGCGCATCCTCGGCAGCCAGACCGCCGTCGTCACCGGCCCAAAGGGCGAAGAACTGCGACCGCCACGGCCGCATCAAGGTCCAGTTCCACTGGGACCGCGAAGGCCAGGCCGACGAACACACCAGCTGCTGGCTCCGCGTTGCCAGCAGCTGGGCCGGCAACGCCTACGGCGCCATCGCCATCCCCCGCATTGGTATGGAAGTCCTCGTCACCTTCCTTGAAGGCGACCCCGACCAACCTTTGGTCACCGGCTGCCTTTACCACGGCGTCCACCAACCGCCCTACGAACTGCCCGCGAACAAGACCCGCACCCTGCTCAAGACCGACAGCAGCCCCGGCGGTGGGGGCTACAACGAACTGCGCATCGAAGACCGCAAGGGCCAGGAACAGATCTACGTCCACGCCCAGCGCGACTGGGACGAGAACATCGAACACGACCAGAAGATCCGCGTCGGCCACCAGCGCCACGACCGGGTGGAAGGCAGCGTCTACAGCGAATTCCTCGGCGAGCAGCACCACACCCTGCACAAGGACCGCAAGACCGAACTGAAGCTGGATGACCACCTCACCATCGGGAACGAGCAGCACATCCGCATCGGCAGCAACCGGCTCGTGGAAGCCGGGCAGGAAATACACCTCAAGGCCGGGCAGAAGTTGGTGATCGAAGCCGGCATGGAACTGACCCTCCAGGCCGGCGGCAGCTTCATCAAGCTCGATCCCGGTGGCATCACCGTCAGCGGCCCGCTGGCCAAGCTCAACGCAGGCGGGGCGCCGGGCAAGGGTAGCGGCCTGAAAGCCCTAGGCCCCTGGCTACCGGCCTCCGCCGCCCTGGCCATGGCCGGCAACCGCCTCAACACGGCGCAACCCTCGGCGCTGGCCAAGCGCCTGCAGGAGGCCGCCGAGCTGGAAGAGGAGGAGGAAGAAGAGGAACTGGAAGCCACGGAAACCGGCATCACCCTGCGCATCGGCCTGTTCTTCGACGGCACCGGCAACAACCTCGGCAACTCCGCCCTCACCGCCCAGTGCCAGCGCGACGACCGCGAGCTGTACGACGCGCAGAGCTTCGGCAGCCTGGTCGAGCACTGCAAACGCTACGGCTTCAAGGACATAAGCCCGGAGGGGCTGTTCGAAACGGCGCCGGACAACAGCTACGGCAACGCGGCGAGCAATGTGGCGTTGCTATATCGGCTGTACCGGGACAACACCACCATTCCTGTGGAACCAGATACACGCCTGGGTTACGTGCCGGTCTACCTCGAAGGCATCGGCACCGAGAGTGGCAGCCGGGACAATCTCTACAGCCAGGCCACCGGCCAGGGTTCGTCGGGTGTAACCGCCCGGGTCCAACAAAGTCCCAGCGCCATTGCCGAGCAAGTAACACTCTTCCTTTCAAAAAATCCGGCGGTCTCGGTCATCCGGCTCGAATTCGACATCTTCGGCTTCAGCCGGGGCGCAGCCTCCGCACGGCACTTCGCCAACGAGGTGCTCAAGCCTGGGGGCGGGGTGCTGGCCCAGGTGCTGGGGCCCGCCCGTCTCGGCCTGCCGGCGGACTTCGACTGGACAAGGGACGTGCAGATCAACTTCATCGGGCTGTTCGACACCGTGGCCGCCATCAACGCCCCGCTCAAGGGCGACTTTTCGGTCAACGACTACAACCCCGGCGTCAACCTCTACCTGCCGGCCGACTGCGCCCGCAAGGTGCTGCACATCACCGCGCGGGATGAAAAGCGCTGGCAGTTCGCCCTCAACCGCGTGTTCCCGGGGCATGAGGAGCTGGCGCTGCCGGGCGTGCACTCCAATATCGGCGGCGGCTACCGCCCGCAGCAGACCGAGCGCCTGCTGCTCACAAAGCCGGAAGTCACCCTGGTCACGCCCCGGCGCCCCCTGGAGCACAGCCCGGCCTGGCAACGGGCCTTGAAGGAAGCCGACCGCCTCATGGGCCGTGGCCTGCCAGGCAGCGGCGAGCTGAGCCCCATCGCCTGGCGCGCGGCCCAGCCCAAGCATGAACGGGGCATGGTGCCCAGCGAGCGCTGGATGGTCGCCGTGGCCATGGACCGCACGGTCTACGGCGACCTGTCGAAAGTGGCGCTGCGGGCCATGCATGAAGCGGCACTGAAACACGAGGTGCCTTTAGAACCGATTGATGACAGCGACTCGCGTTTTACTCTGCCGGAGGACCTTGCCCCCATTGCTGACAAGCTGCTCGCCTACGCCCGTGGTGCCAGCAGTCGCCTGACCTTGGAAGAAGAACGCCACCTGCTGGGCCGCTACATCCACACTTCCGCCCACTGGGTGCCAACCGCCGGCCTGCTGCTCAACAAACCGGCCAATCAGCGGCTGGCTTACAACCAACGACCTCAAGAGGGTTATCCGGAATGATCTTGCGACTGATCGTTGTCCTTCTGCTGCTCCTGCCCCTGAGCGGCTGCGCGAGTGGCGGCCCTAAGCTCCCCTATCCCACTTGGTACATCGGGCTCGGCGCACCTCGCTATATGGAAGCCCGAGTTGAAAGCGTGGACGTGGTCGACCGCCGTAACCTGGCATTTGAGGGCGTTCATGGTGGCGTGGTGGCCTACAACAACCGGACAGAGGGTTGGTGGGAAGGGGGCGGCAAGATGATGCCCATCAACAATGTCGACCTGCCTAATATCATCTTCGTGCGCTGGCAGTCCTTGGTGGAACCCCAGGTTTACAAGTTGCGCATTGATATCCCGGAGTGGGTACGGGAAGAAATGCTCGCTCCACGGACCGAGTACTGCTCTGTCACCAAGCAAGTCGATACCAGCTACCGCAAGATGATCAGCATTGGCCTAGCGCCGGGAGGCATAGTCAAGGTTTGGGTAGGAGGGGCTTGCCTGCCCTTTAAGGAAGTCGGCCGTTTCGTTGGTGTAGTAGAACCCAGGGGCACGCACAAAGGGTACAGAGGAGGACACTTCACCCTGAAGCCAAGCGAAGCAGCGCGTACCTACATTGAGGCGCACGGCATTCCGTATGACTCCTGGTAAGACATTCCCCCACGGTCGCAGCCAGCCCGCCAAGCCTGAAGTGTCGCCGTGGCCATGGATCGCAAGGTCTACGGTGACCTGTCGAAAGTGTCCCTGCGGGCCATGCATGAAGCGGCAGTGAAGTTCGAAGTACCGCTGAGAGCGCTACCCGCAGAAGCGGCATTCCAACTGCCCGATGACCTCGTCCCCATTGCTGAAAAGCTGCTCGCCTACGCCAAGGGTGCCAGCAACCGTCTGACCCACGAGGAGGAGCGTCACCTAATGTGGCGCTATATCCACACCTCCGCCCACTGGGTGCCCACTGCCGGTCTGCTGCTCAGCAAGCCGGCCAATCAACGGCTGGCCTACAACCAACGGCCTCAAGAGGGTTACCCGGAATGACATTACGTCTACTGATCGCACTCCTACTGCTGCCGCTGAGCGGCTGTGCGAGTGGCGGCCCTAAGCTCCCCTATCCCACTTGGTACATCGGCGCAGGCGCCCCGCGGCATATGGAGGTCTGGGTAGAAAGCATTGATGTCGTCGATCGCCGCAACCTGGCATTCGAGTGGGTATACGGTGGGATTGTTGGCTACGCAGCGAAGACAGAAGGCTGGTGGGGCGGCGGCGGGGCCATGAAGCCGGTCAACAACGTCGACCTGCCCAACATCATCTTCGTGCGCTGGCAGTCCCTGGTGGAGCCTCAGGTCTACAACGTGCGCATCAATATTCCGCAGTGGGTACGGGACGAGATGGTCAAGCCCCAGCGCACGATTTGCGTCCATTCCTCCGAGGAGGAGATCCAATACCGCAAAGCCATCTCCATTGGTCTGGCGCCTGGGGGCATCACCAAGGTTTGGCTTCGGGGCCCCTGCCTCAAAGCCAAAGAAGTCGGCCGTTTCGTTGGAGTGGTCGAACCCAGGGGGCCGAGCCGGGGACAGACGGGCGGGAAATACGCCTGGCCCGAGTTGGAGCCTGCGAGCAAGGCCTATATCGAACAGCACGGCATTCCCTATGACTCCTGGTAAGGGCTACCCCGCATGAGCCTGCGCCTCTGCTGCTCCTGCCGCTTAACGGCTGTGCTGTTGCAGGTCATGGACCGCTGTAGTCCGGCCGCTAGAACAACGCCAGGCTGTAGGTGAGGAAGACCCGGTTCTGGTCGACGTCGGTGCTCGCCTGGCTGCGCAGGCTGGCGTTGCGCCAGGTGATGCCCAGGCCCTTGGCCGGCCCGGCCTGCACCACGTAGGCCAGGGTGAAGTCCCGTTCCCACTCGTGCAGGTGCCCGCGTTCGGAGCGGATGCCGCTGCCCTTGAGGTAGGCGACGTTGCTGGTCAGCCCCGGCAGCCCCCAGGTGCCGAAGTCCAGCCCGTACTGGGCCAGCCAGGTGCGTTCGCCGGCGCGGGCGAAGCTGTTCAGCTGGCGGTCGGTGATCAGGTAGACGTCGCTGCCGTTGCCCTGGTTGGGCTGGATGAAGTGGCTGTCGCCGCTCAGGCGCTGGTAGCCGGCGCCGAGGGTGTGGGCGCCGAGGCTCCAGCTGAACAGGGCGCTCCAGGCGCGGTTGTCCACCCGGCCGCGATGAGCGCCGCTCTCGCCGTTGCCGGGGCCGTAGTAGCCGGCGGCGGTGTAGCCCTCGGTGCGGCCGCTGCGGCTGGCGTTGCGGCCCGTGGCGCGGGTGTCGAAGTGGCGCAGGTCGGTCTTCAGCGTGCCCAGGGGCAGCGCCTGCTCGTGGTTGAGGCCGACGAAGTGCTGGCGATAGAAGTCCTCCAGCTGGCCCAGGTAGTACTGCACCTGCAGTTGCTCGCTGACCTGGTAGTCCAGGCCGAGGAAGTCGAAGGCGTCGCTGTGGCGGGCCGGCGCGGCGCTGACGGCGTTGCCGGGCTTGCGCGGGCTGTTGGCGCCGTTGATGGAGAGGTCGTCGCGGTGGCTCTGGGCGCGCCCTTTGGCCTGGCGCAGGCGGCCGGCCAGCAGGGTGAGGTCGTCGAACTCGCGCACCGTCAGTTGGGCGCCTTCGAAGGTCTGCGGCAGCAGGCGGCCGTCGTTGGCCTTGATCACCGGCAGGCGCGGGATCAGGGTGCCGACCCGCGCCTCGCTGGCGCCGATGCGCAGCTTGGCGGTGAGCCCGAGGCTGCTGAATTCGTCGCGGGCGCGGCCATTGTGCTCCAGGGGGAACAGGGCGCTGGGGGTACGGGCCTGGTCGGCCTTGCCGGCGCGGCCACCGCCGTCCAGGCGGATGCCGAGCAGGCCGATGGCGTCGAGGCTGACGCCGACCGTGCCTTCGGTGTAGCCGGACTGGTAGTCCAGGCGCAGGCCTTGCCCCCATTCCTCGGTCTGGCCGGCGTGGCCGTCGCGGTTGTCCTGGTTGAAGTAGAAGTTGCGCAGCGACAGGGTGGCGTGGCTGTCGTCGAGGAAGCCGCCCGCCTCGGCCAGGCCCAGGGCGAGGGCCAGCGACAGGGCGAGGGGAAGGCGGAAATGGATGGCGGTCATGGCGTGTCCTCCTTGTGACCTCGGGCGGTTCAGGCCTGGTGCAGGCGCTCCAGGGCCTGGCGGTGCAGCTGGGGATCGCCGGCGGCCAGCACGCTGCTGCCGGAGCCAAGGCCGAGCGGGCGGCCCTGCCAGTCGCTGATCACCCCGCCGGCGCCTTCGATGACCGGCACCAGGGCGCAGTAGTCCACCGGCGCCATGCCGCCGCCGTCGGCCACCAGGTCGATGCGTCCCCGGGCAAGGTTGGCGTAGGCGCTGCAGGCGGCGCCGTAGAGGCGCCAGCGGGTGGTGTCACGCAGCCGGGCGAAGGCTGCCAGGTGGGTGTCCGGCAGGCTTTCCGGGTTGCTGCTGGCCAGCAGCGCGCGGGCCAGCTCGGCGCAGGGGCGGGTGCGCACCGGCTGGCCGTTGAGCCGGGTGGGCTGGCCTTCCACGCCGACCCAGCGCAGGCCGGCGATGGGCAGGTCGACCACCCCCAGCACCGGACGCCCGTCACGGCACAGGGCGATCAGCGTGCCGTACACCGGGACCCCGGCGATGAAGGCCTTGGTGCCGTCGATGGGGTCGAGCACCCAGCTGTATTCGGCGTCGCGCTGGTGGTCGGGGTACTCCTCGCCCACCACGCCGAAGCTGGGCGTGTGGCGGGCGATGGCCTCGCGCAGCTCGTGCTCGATGGCGCGGTCGATGGCGGTGACGGGGCTGGCGTCGTCCTTGTCCTCGAAGGGCTGGCCGTCCTGCAGGGCGGTCTGCCAGTGGGCCTGCAGGCGGGTGCGGGCGAGGTCGGCCAGGTGTTCGGCGGTGGCGCGGTGGTGGGCGGTCATGTCCGGCTCCGTGTCAGAGGGCTTTGTCGAGGCCTTTCCAGGCGCTGAGGAAGGCGTCGCGGCCGGCGATGGCGGCCTGCTCGTCGGTGGGGAAGACGGTGATGTCCTTCAGCTCCGGCAGCTCGACATGGGCGCTGACCTCGATGTCGCTGCGGCTCGGCCGGCGGTAGGCCTGCTCCAGCAGGGCGATCTGGGTGTCGCGGCTCAGCAGCAGGTCGTAGAGGCGCTTGCCGGCCTCGGGGTTGGGGCCGTTCTTCACCAGCACCAGGGCCTCTTCGGTGACGAAGGTGCCGTCGACCGGGTAGACCAGGCGAATCTCCCGCTGGCCGCCGGCGACATAGGCGTAGGCGTTGCCCTCGAAGGTCAGGCCGACGGCGTATTCGCCCTGGGCCACCTGGTTGAGCACGGCGCTGGAGTTGCGCGAGACCACCAGGTTGGCGGCCAGGCGGCGGAAGTCGTCCTCGCCCAGCAGCTGGCGCAGGCCCCAGAGCGCGGTGTAGGCGGTGGAGGTGGCGGTGGGGTCGCCGACGATGATCCGCCCCTTCCAGGCCGGGTCCAGCAGGTCGCGCCACTGGGTGGGCTCCTTGAGCCCGCCGAGTTGCTTGTGGTTCACCATCATCACCACCACCTGGATGTTGGCGGTGCTCCACAGCTGCTGCGGGTGCTGGTGCGCCTCGGGGATGGCCTGGGCCTGGGGCGAGCGGTAGGGCGCGTAGAGCGCGGTGAAGGCGCCCAGGGTGTTGGGCTGGGAACTCCAGAACACGTCGGCCCGAGCCGCCTGGCCCTCGGCCTCGATGCGCTTGAGCAGGGCGGCGCTGGAGCCGTTGACCACGCCGATCTTCAGGCCCGGGTCGAGGCGCTGGCCGCTGTCCAGCAGGGCCTGCACCGCCGAGTCGTTGTTGGTGGTGTAGAGCACCGCCTGCTCGCGGGCGAGGGCGGGCTGCAGCAGGTTGAGGGCGAGGGCGGCCAGCAGGGCGGGCAGCCGGTGCTTCCAGGTGGCTTTCATGGCGACTCCTTGGTGCGGTTCAGAAGACCTTGATGCGGAACACCCGGGTGGCGATGACCACCGGGACGAGGGTGAGCAGGACCAGCACCAGCCCGTAGGCCGCCGCCTGGCCCTGGAGGCCGGTTTCCACCAGGCGGAAGACCTGGATGGTGATGGTCTCGCGGCCGGCCGAGTACACCACCAGCGAGGCGCTCAGCTCGGCGACGATGGTGGTCCAGGTAAGCACCGCCGCAGCAGCGACGGCGGGCGCCATCAGCGGTAGCACCACCTTGAAGAAGGAGCGCAGCGGCGGCACGCCGAGGCTGATGGAGGCCTCCTCGATGGAATCGGGGATGTTGTAGAGGGTGGCCGAGGCGCTGCGCACGCCGAAGGGGAAGCGGCGGATGACGAAGGCGACGACTATGATCGCCGCCGTGCCGCTGAGGGCCAGCGGGCCGCTGTTGAAGGTCATCACCAGGCCGATGCCGAGCACCGTGCCGGACATGGCCAGGGGCAGCATGGCGAGGTAGTCGATGGCCGGGGTGAGCAGGTTCTTCTTCTTGATCACCAGGTAGCTGATGACCACGCTCAGCAGGATGCCCACCAGGGTCGCCAGGGCGCCGTAGGCCAGGGTGTTGAGGATGGGTTCCGGGCTGCGCAGCAGGACCCGCTCCAGGTTCTCCAGGGAGAACTGGCCCCAGTGCATCACCGGCCCTCGCGAGCGGGTGAAGGCGCTGGCCAGCACCGTCAGCAGCGGCAGCGAGGAGAGCAGGATGAACAGCGCCGTGGCCGCGCCCAGCAGCGCGCCGCGTACCCCGCGCAGGCGCTGGGCCGGGGCGCTGCGGCCCTGGACGATCTCGTAGCGCTTGCGCCCCACCAGCCAGCGCTGGAGGAACAGCACCCCGGCGACGATGGCGATGGACAGGGTGGCCAGGGCGCTCTGCAGGCCGGCGTTGGTGCCCATCTCGGAGACGAAGCTGAGGTAGGTGAGCACCGAGAGCAGCTGCACCTTGCCGCCCAGCAGGGTGGCGATGGCGAAGTTGCCCACCACCAGGGTGTACACCAGCAGCCCGGAGGCCAGCACGGCGGGCAGCACCACCGGCAGCATCACCTGCAGGCGCGCCTTGGCCGGAGGCACGCCGAGGCTCTGGGCGGCTTCTTCCAGCTGGGCGTCGAAGCCGCGGATGGCGGCCAGGGTGCCGAGGTAGATGTAGGTGTAGTAGACCAGGCTCATCACCAGCACCAGGCCGGGCCAGCCGTAGAAGCTGGGCAGTGCGAGGCCGAGGTGGTCCTCCAGGGCGCGGGTGAGCAGGCCGTTGTTGCCGAGGATCATCAGCCAGGTCTGGCTGACGATCACCTCCGGGACCACCAGGGTGCACACCGGCAGCACCGCCACCAGCGCCTTGCCGGGGAAGTCGAAGCGCGCCGTGACATAGGCCAGGGACACCCCGAGCACGCTGGCGCAGCCCGTCACCAGGGCGCCCAGCAGCAGGGTGTTGCCGAGGGCGCGAAGGTAGCGCGGCTCGTCCAGCAACTGGGACCAGCCGCTGCCGCCGGCACCGGCCACGCTGCCGTGCAGCAGGTTGGCCAGGGGCCAGAGCAGGAACACCAGCAGCAGCCCCAGGGCGAACAGGGCGAGAAGCAGCCAGGGGGAGGGCAGGCGCCGGTTCATTGGGCCACCACCCGGAGCTGTGCGGGGTCGAACTCCAGGCTCACCGGCTGGCCTTCGTGGAAGCCGTCGCCGTCGGTGCCGAAACGGTCGACGCTGAGCTGCTGGGCGTCGGCCAGCTCGATGCGGTAGCTGGTGCGGTTGCCCAGGTACTGCTTGCGCCGCACCTGGCCGGCCAGGCAGTTGCCGAGGGCCTGCCCGGCGGGGCGCAGGCGGATGCTTTCCGGCCGCGCCACCAGGTGCACCTCGGGCTCGGGCAGCGCAGCCTCTGCGCGGGCCTGCAGGGGCTGGCCGGCCACCAGCACGCGGATGCCGTCGTCGCTGGCCTGTTCCAGCACCCGCGCGGCCAGCAGGTTGGCCGAGCCGATGAAGTCGGCGGCGTAGGTGCTGGCGGGGGACTGGTAGATGGCCTGGGGGCTGCCCAGTTGCTCGATGCGGCCCTTGCGCATCAGGGCGATGCAGTCGGAGAGGGCCAGGGCCTCTTCCTGGTCGTGGGTGACGAAGACGGTGGTGATACCGATCTCCCGCTGCAGGTCGGCGATGGCGGCGCGGATCTGCAGGCGCAGCTGGGCGTCGAGGTTGGACAGCGGCTCGTCCATCAGCAGCACCTCGGGCTCGATGGCCAGGGCGCGGGCCAGGGCCACCCGCTGCCGCTGGCCGCCGGAGAGGGCGGCGGGGTGGCGCTCGGCGAAGCCGCTCATGCCCACCCGCTCCAGGTATTCGCCCACCTTGCGGCGCAGGGTCGCCGTGTCGGTCCGGCGGGCGCGCAGGCCGTAGGCGACGTTGTCGAACACGGTCTTGTCGGGGAACAGGGCGTAGTCCTGGAAGACCATGCCGATGCCCCGGCGGTGGGCGGGGACCTGGGTCATGTCGACGTCGCCGAAGGCCAGGCGCCCGCCGCTGGGGCGGATGAAGCCGGCGATCACCCGCAGCAGGGTGGTCTTGCCGCAGCCGCTGGGGCCGAGCAGGGTGAAGAAGCTGCCGTCGGGGATGTGCAGGTCGAGGCCGTCGATGACCTTGATCCCGCTGCCGTAGCTGACGTCCAGCTGGCTGATGCTGATGGATGACATCGCATTTCTCCGTTCGCGTGTTTGTTCTTGTTGGCGCGGGGGCGGTGCCTGGGCGGGCCGCCCCGGGGCGTCGTTGCACCCCTTGGATGGGCCTACTGTGAACGGGGTGCGGGCGGGTGGCTTGATCGATTCGCCCGGTTGCGGTGCGCGGTTCGGCACAGCCGGGCGACCGGCCTCAGGCGCGGCAGCGCTCGCGGTACTGGCTCGGGGAGAGCCCGGTGAGGGCCTTGAACTGGCGGCTGAAGGCGCTGTGGTCGGCATAGCCGCAGCGGTAGGCGATCTCGGTGATGGGCAGCTCGCCGGCCAGCAGCTGGGTGGCGGCGCCCAGGCGCGCCTTGTGGATCATCTGCCGGGGGCTGAGCTGGAAGATGCGCTTGCACAGGCGGCCGAGCTGGGAGGCGGACAGCCCGGCGATGGCGGTGAGTTCATCGAGGCTGATGGGCTCGGCGAAGTGCTCGCGGATGTGGGCGTCCACCGCTGCCAGGCGCTGGAAGGCCGGGTGGCTGGACTGTGGCGCCTGCAGGTCGTAGGAGATGCCGGCCATGCCGATGACCCGCTGCGCCGGGTCGCGCAGGGGCAGCTTGTGGGTCAGGCACCAGCCGGGTTTGCGGCCGGGGTAGAGGTGCAGTTCCAGCTGGTCGCTGAGCTGGTCGCCGGCCTCCAGCACCTGGCGGTCCTGCTCGGTGTAGAGGTGGCCGAAGCGGCGCGGGAACACGTCCTCGGCGGTTCGCCCCAGCAGCGGCGCCTTGTCCCTGAAGCCGCAGCGCTGGGCGAGGGTCTGGTTGACCAGCACGTAGCGGGCGTCCAGGTCCTTGACGAAGAACACCACGTCCGGCATCGCGTCCAGCAGCGGCGCGACCTGCTCCAGGCAGCGCAGCAGGCTGGGCAGGTCCGGGGCGTGTGAAAGGCATTCGAGCTGCATCGTGCATACGCCGGAGGCTGGCTGTCGGGAGGGTTCGGCCCGTCGGCCGCCGGTCCCGGGCGGCCTTGGGCAGTGAACCTAGCCCGGTCCGTTCGACGGGCGCCAGAGGCCGGGCGCCCCGGGAAGGGGCGCGCAATTGCGTATTCACGAGGGGGAAGGTGACCGGTTGGTCAGTCGCCATTTCCTGCCGGGCCAGGCCCCGCACCGTGCGTGCGGGGCGCCGGGTCAGCTGCGGCGTTCGACGATGTAGCGGGCCAGGGCGCGCAGCGGCTCGGCGGCCTCGCCCAGGGGGCGCAGGGCGTGCAGGGCCTGGTCGCGCAGCTCCAGGGCGTAGTCCTTGGCGGCGTCGAGGCCGAGCAGGGCGGGGTAGGTGGGCTTGTCGGCGGCCTGGTCCTTGCCCTGGGTCTTGCCGAGGGTGGCGGTGTCGCTTTCCACGTCGAGGATGTCGTCCTGCACCTGGAAGGCCAGACCCACGGCGCGGGCATAGACCTGCAGGGCACGCAGCAGGGTGTCGTCGGCGCGGCCGCTGGCCAGGGCGCCGAGGCGCACGCTGGCTTCGATGAGGGCGCCGGTCTTGTGCCGGTGCATGGTCTCCAGGGCGGCCTGGTCGAGGCGGATGCCCACGGAGCCGAGGTCGATGGCCTGGCCGCCGACCATGCCAGCGGGGCCGGAGGCCCGGGCCAGGGCGGTGATCATGGTCAGGCGGGTGTCGCCGTCCTGCGGGTTGCGGCGGCGGTCGGCCAGCACTTCGAAGGCCAGTGCCTGCAGGCCGTCGCCGGCGAGGATGGCGCAGGCTTCGTCGAAGGCCTTGTGGGTGGTGGGCTTGCCCCGGCGCAGGTCGTCGTCGTCCATGGCCGGCAGGTCGTCGTGCACCAGGGAGTAGGCGTGGATCAGCTCCACCGCGCAGGCGGCGCCGTCGGCCTGGTCGAGGTTGCCGCCAAGGGCTTCGCAGGCGGCGTAGACCAGCAGCGGGCGGACGCGCTTGCCGCCGTTGGTGACGCTGTAGCGCATGGCCTGGTAGAGGCGGTCCAGCTCGTTGGAGGGGGCGTCGAAGAGGGTTTCCAGGGCGGCGTCGACGCGCGCCTGGCAGCGGGCCTGGTAGGCGGCGATCATGCCGGCTCGTCCGCGTCGAAGGGGGCTTCCTCCAGCTCGCCGTCGCGCTCCAGCAGCATCTGCACCTTCTGTTCGGCCTGGCTCAGGGCGCCCTGGCATTCCCGGGTCAGGCGGATGCCCTGCTCGAAGGCGCTCAGCGAGTCTTCGAGCGAGAGTTCGCCGCTTTCCAGGCGTTCGACCAGCGCTTGCAGGTCGGCGAGTGACTGTTCGAAGTCGGGGGTGGCTTTCTTGCGGGCCATGGAGGGGTCTCGGGGGATTTCAGAACGGGCGGACACTAGCAGAGGCGCGGCCTTGCGGGCAATCGACGGTGGTCGTAGCGGGGTGGGTTCGGTGGCCGCGCAGGGCGATGGGTACCCCTGGAAACGGTGGATCGATGGAGCGCGGTCCATCCTACGGGGCGCCAGGTTTCAGGGGTTGAGGAAGTAGTAGGCGGTCATCCCGGTGCCGACGGCGATGACCCAGGCGCGCAGCCAGGCGGTGGGCAGGCGTTTGGCCAGGGCGCCGCCGGCGTAGCCGCCTGCGCTGGCGGCGGCCAGCAGGACGGCCAGTTCGGCCCAGCTGACCCGGCCGGCGAGGACGAAGGTGACCACGGCGGTGCTGTAGATTGTGCTGGAGAGCAGGTTCTTCAGGGCGTTGGCGCACAGCAGGGGGTGCCCTTCGATGGAGAAGGCCGCCAGTTGCAGGATGCCCATGCCGGCGCCGAAATAGCCGCCATAGACGGCCACCAGGGCGTGGGCCAGGCCGCCGCCGAGGCCGTGGGGCGGCAGGCTGTCGGCGCTGCGGTGGCGGTTGACCCAGCGGCTCAGCCAGGGACTGGCGGCGAACAGCAGGGTGGCGGCGGCCAGCAGCCAGGGGATGAGCCGGCGGAACACCGCATCGCCGCCGGCCAGCAGGAGCAGCCCGCCGGCCACGCCCCCCAGCACCGAGAGCAGCACCAGGGGGATCACGTAGCGACCCAGCGGACGCAACTGCTCGCGGGCGGCCCAGCTGGCGGCCAGGCTGGCGGGCCAGAGGGCGACGGCGTTGGTGGCGTTGGCGGTGACCGGCGGCAGGCCGGTGGCCATGAGGGCGGGGAAGGAGAAGAAGGTGCCGCCCCCGGCCAGGGCGTTCATGCCGCCGGCGGCGAAACCGGCGAGCAGCAGGAGGAAGCAGTCGGCAAGCGTCATGGGGCCCCGCAAAAAGGCGCGAGCTTACGCACCTGGGCGGCCCGGGGCAAAGCGCGAGGTCACTCGGCGAGGCAGGCGTCGGACTGCTTGGTGTAGGTGACGGCGCGGGTCTGCCCGTGGGTGTCGAGGTAGGTCATGGTCGCTTCCACCAGTTGGCAGATGAGCGGGTGGGGCTCCTCGATGCTGAGCACCTTGGCGACGTCCAGGTCCATGCCGTAGGTGTAGGGCACAGGCTTCGGCGGTGCGGCGAGGGCGCTGGTGGCGAGGCCGGCGAGCAGGGCGCCGAAGAGGAAGGTGGGTTGGGTGCGCATGGGGTTCTCCAGGCTGTGGAACAGGCCACTATGAGAACCCGCGCGCCGCTGCGGAAAAAGCCGTTGGCGGAGGAAGGGCTTTTCCGCAGGGCGTAACAATCGCGGCGGTCAGAGGCGGATCTGCTCCTGCTGGCGTTCGGCCTCGATCTGGTCGAAGCAGGCGCGCATGGCCTCCACCAGGCGTGGTTCGAAGTGCCTGCCGGATTGCTCGAGGATGTAGGCCTGGGCGCGCTCCAGGTCCCAGGCCTGCTTGTAGGGGCGGGGGGAGCGCAGGGCATCGTAGACGTCGCAGACGGCGACGATCCGTGCTGCCAGGGGGATGTCCTCCCCGGCCAGGCCGCGCGGGTAGCCGCTGCCGTCCCACTTCTCGTGGTGGCCGTAGGCGATCTCGGCGGCCATG
The DNA here is from genome assembly GCF_032621675.1 of Pseudomonas sp. zfem003. Lineage (NCBI taxonomy): Bacteria > Pseudomonadati > Pseudomonadota > Gammaproteobacteria > Pseudomonadales > Pseudomonadaceae > Pseudomonas > Pseudomonas sp. zfem003. The sequence goes on from NZ_JAVYJG010000010.1 coordinate 204,900, forward strand.
TCGATCAGCAGCGTGCCGCGCTCCTCGTAGAGGATGCCGTAGCCGATGTCGGGGTGCTTCATCATGGTCCGGCGCTCTTCGTCGGTGAGGGGGCCGGGTTTGCGCAGGATGTGGTCGGGGATGCCGATCTTGCCCAGGTCGTGCATGGGGGCGGCGAGGCGGATGGTTTCGCACCAGGTTTCCGACATGCCGATCGTGCGGGCCAGCAGGGCGGCGGAGCGGCCGATGCGCAGGATGTGCTCGCCGGTTTCGTCGTCGCGGTAGCTGGCGGCCCGGCTGAGTCCGCGTATGGCGGCGCGGTAGCTTTCGTTCAGCTGCTCGGTGCGCTCGCGCACCTCCTGTTCGAGGTGCTCGTTGAGGTGCTGGAGGCACTCGGTGGCCCGGGCCAGGTGCAGGCAGTTGCGGATGCGCAGCAGCAGCTCGGGCAGGTCCAGGGGCTTGGTGACGTAGTCGTTGGCCCCCAGTTCCAGGCCACGGCGGCGGTTCTCCGGGTCGTTGAGGGCGGTGAGGATGATCACCGGGGCCCTTGCCCGATCGCGGTTGGCCAGGGCCTCGAGGATGGCGAAGCCATCGGGCTGGGGCATGTCCAGGTCCAGCAGGAGCAGGTCCCAGGATTCGCGCTGCAGCCAGTTCAGTGCCTCCGCGGAGTCGGAAAAGCACACGACGTTGCGCAGCTTGAAGGCCTTCAGGCTGCACTCCAGCAACTTCAGGTTGTGGGCCACATCGTCGACGATGACGACCCGTGCATCGGAGGGGATCTCGGAAAACATCAGGTTGCTCCACGGCCCTTCGAATCGGGGCTTCGCCTGCTGATCATCCCGCCGGCTCGCAAGGCGGTCAGGTAGACCTTGGTCGCGCCCGGGCCAGCGGTACAGAAGGTATAGGCGGAAAATACACGGCCATCCGGTCACCGTTTCGCTTTGCAGAGGCTGATTAATGGCTCTTTGATGGCATGTTGCGCGTGGTTGCGGTGAAAGGGCGTGCTCCCCGGCTGCCGTTGGGCGGGCCGGGGCGTAGGAGGTTTCCGACGAATGGCGCGGTTGCTAGAGGCGGAACGAGGACACCACCCGGTTGAGGTCGACGGCCAGGCGCGACAGGTCCTGGCTGGAGGCGCTGGTCTGCTGGGCGCCGGCGGCGGTCTGGGCGGAGAGGTCGCGGATATTGATCAGGCTGCGGTCCACCTCGCGGGCCACGGCGGCCTGCTCTTCGGCGGCGCTGGCGATCATCACGTTCTGCTCGTTGATGGCGGCGATGGTGCGGGAGATTTCCTGCAGGCTCTGGTTGGCGCGCTCGGCGAGTTGGGCGGTGTCGCGGGCCAGTTCGGTGCTGTCCTGCATGGTCTGCACGGAGCTGGTGGCTTCCTGTTGCAGGCGGCTGACCATCTGCTCGATCTCTAGGGTGGATTCCTGTGTGCGCTGGGCCAGCAGGCGTACTTCGTCGGCCACCACGGCGAAGCCACGGCCCTGCTCGCCGGCGCGGGCGGCCTCGATGGCGGCGTTGAGGGCCAGCAGGTTGGTCTGCTCCGCGATTGCGCGGATCACGTCCAGCACCTTGCCGACGTTCTGCATCTGCTGGGCGAGGCTGCCGACCCGCTCGGCGCTGGTGTTCACCTCGCCGGCCAGGGCGCTGATGGCGTGCACGGTTTCGGTCATCTGCCGGCTGCCCTCGCGGGCGGCGGTGTCGGCCTGGCGCGAGGCGTCGAGGGTGATGGAGGCGTTGTGGGCGACGCCGTCCACGGCGGCGCTCATTTCGTTGCACGCCGTGGCGGCCTGTTCGATCTCGTGGTTCTGCTGCTGCAGGCCACGGGTGGAGTCCTCGGTCACGGCGTGCAGTTCCTCGGAGGCCGAGGCGAGCTGGGCGGAGGAGTCGGTGATGTGGCTGATGGTGCGGCGCAGGCTGTCCTGCATGGCGCGCAGGGCTTCCATCAGTTGGGTGGCTTCGTCGCGGCCTTCGACGGGGATCGGCCGGGTCAGGTCGCCGGCGGCCACGGTCTGGGCAACGCCCACCGCCTCGGCCAGCGGGCGCACCACGCTGCGCGAGAGCACCACCGCCAGTGCGATGGCCAGCACCAGGGAGCCGCCAAGAATCACCAGCACCAGGGAAACGGCCTCATGGTAGGCCTGGCTGCTGGCGCTGGAGGCGTGACTCGCCCCCTCACGGTTGATACTGACCAGCTTCTGCAGCGTTTCCGTCATGCTCGCGCCGTGGCCATTGAGCACCTCGTTGATGAGGCGCCTGGCTTCTTCATGGCGGCCGGCAGCCAGGTGCTCGAACAACTTCTCCTGGCTTTCCACATAGGCCTTGTGGGCTGCGACGAATCGTTCATAGGCCGCCTGCTCTTCGGGGCTGGAGATCAGCGGGCTGTAGGTCGCCTCGGCCTTGCTCAGGTTCTCGCGTTCCACCAGCGCGCTGCGCCGCGTTTGCTCGTTGAAGCCAATGTCGGCCCGCAGCGTGGCGTTGCGCATCTGCATGGCCGCCATGCCCATCTCCTCCAGTGCCAGGATGCTGGGGAGCCAGTTGCTCCGTACCTCCTCGGACATGGCGTTCATCTGCCGCATCAGCCACAGGGAGCCTGCCCCGACGATTACCAGCAGAAGGACGACAAGGGCGAAACCGGCACTGATCCGCGTAGAGACGCGGTAATTGCGAATGGACATGCTGCAAGGCTCCCGGCGGTGGACAACTGGGCTATCGGCGGTTTGTCTACACACTTAAGCCGAGGTTTCCGGGTCTGGCGAATCCGGCCGAAGGTGGTGAGTTGCATACCCGGCTGGGTATGAGCCGGGGAAAGGGCCGTACTGCGAGGGAGTTGTCCGCCGAATGGCGTGCGCGGGGTGCTGGTTGCCGAGCCTGGGCGGCGCTAACATCGGCCCCACGCCCGCCGCTTCGGTGGCCGTGATACCCCCTCCAGCCCTGATGGACACCCACCGTGAGCCGAAAGCGAGACACCACGCCCCAGGAAGCCATGCTCAACCGCCTCGCCCGTGTCGAGGGGCAGGTCCGTGGCCTGCAGGCGATGATCCGCCGGGGCGAAGAGTGCGAAACCATCGCGGTGCAGTTCAGCGCCGCCCGCAAGGCACTCGACAAGGCCTACCAGGAGATGCTGGCCTGCCTGCTGGAGGAGGCCTTCGCCGAATCCGGCCAGGATGCCGAGGCCACCCTGGCGCGGGTCCGCGCCATCTTCACCAAGTACACCTGACGCCCTTTCAACGCAGGCCCAGGCGCCGGTCCAGGGACCAGGCGCCAGCGCCGCGTCCCACCAGCACCAGCAGCAGGGCCGCCCACGACAGGTGGGTGGACCAGGCGTCCGGGTAGACGAACACTTCGATCACCAGGGTCATGCCCAGCAGGGCCAGGGCCGACAAGCGCGTGGCCAGGCCCAGCACCAGCAGCAGCGGGAACAGGTGCTCGGCGTAGGTGGCCAGGTGCGCCGCCAGCTCCGGCGGCAGCAGCGGCAGGGCGTACTCGCTGCGGAACAGCTCGTAGGTGCCGGGGGTGATGTTCAGCAGCCCCTCTACTTTGGTGCGGCCGGAGAGGAAGAAGACCGAGGCGATCCCCACGCGCACCAGCAGATAGAGGAGGGCATCCGGCAGCAGGCGTTGCAGGCCGTCGGCCAGGCGGTTCCAGCGTGACGGTCGGGCGGGGAGGGTGATGGCCATGGGGGCTCCGTTTCAATCGAGGGGGGAGAAGGTGCCGAGGGCCATCAGCCGGCCCAGCAGTTCGGTGAAGTCCAGCGCGGGTTCGCGTACCAGCGCCTGGGCGGCGGCTTCGCCCAGGGGCAGGCCGGCGGCGCAGGCATCGAGGAAGGTGCAGCCGCCGGGGCCCAGCAACTGGCTGTGCACGCCTTCGGGCGAGGCCACCAGCAGTGCGCCTTCACCGTGCCACGGCAGGGGTTCGGGCAGCGGCAGGCCTTCGCGGCTGCAGTGCCAGAGGGTGTGGATCGGCTGCTCGTCGAACCAGCGCCAGCGCGCGCCGGCCCTGGGGCGCAGGCACAGGGCATCGAGCCCTGCCGGGTCGTGGCCGGCCAGCCCGGACAGGGTCAATGCCGGTTCCAGCGGCGCGGTGAACGCCTCCAGCCAGAGCCATTCCAGGCGCGCCACCGGGGCCAGGTAGGGCAGCTCGCGGGTGGCCGGCAGGCTGTCGAGGAAGTCGGCGAAGCCGGCGCCGTAGTGCACCAGGCGCGCGTCCTGCGGGGGATGCTGCTCGGCGAAGTGGGCGGCGGCGGCGCGCATCCAGGCTTCGCCCACCAGGCGCTGGACGGCGGGGAAGTTGTCGCACAGGGCATCCACGCAGCCCTTGATCACGGTGTTGCGGTAGACGGCGAACGCCGGCTGGGCGCTGAGCGCTTCCAGGCCGGGGTGGGTGCGCTGGTAGAGCGCGTCGACGAAGGCGTCCTGGAACTCGGCGAGCTTCATGCGGCCTCCCGCGCACGTTGCAGCTGGGCCTGGGCGCGTGCCCGTTCGGTCAGCAGTTCGGCGAAGGCCGGCAGGTTGTCGTCCCGCTCGATCAGCGTCGGGCGCGGGCCGATGCGTTGCACCAGGTGGGCGTGCAGGGCCCACACGGCGTCGTCGATCGGGGCGTCGTGGCTGTCGATCAGCAACGGGCCGTTGGCGTCCTCGCTGTAGCCGGCCAGGTGCAGTTCCACCACGGCCTCGGCGGGGAAGCGGTCCAGGTAGGCGAGCGGGTCGAAGCCCAGGTTGTGGGCGCTGACGTGGACGTTGTTCAGGTCCAGCAGCAGGCCGCAGCCGGTGCGCCGGCTCAGCTCGGCGAGGAAGTCGATCTCGTCGAAGGCGTGGCCGTCCAGGCGCAGGTAGTGGCTGGGGTTTTCCACGGCGATGGGGCGACCCAGGGCGTCCTGGGTGCGCTGGATGTTGTCGGCGATGCGCGTGAGCGCCTCAAGTGTACGGGGGAAGGGCAGCAGGTCGGGGTGGTACTGGCCGCGCCAGGCGGACCAGGCCAGGTGCTCGGACACCAGCACCGGCTGTACCCGGTCGGCCAGTTCGCGCAGGCGTGCCAGGTGCGCCGGGTCCGGCGGTGCATCGGCTGCCAGGGACAGCGACACCCCGTGCAGCGATAGCGGGTGGCGTTCGGCCACCCGCTCCAGCCAGGCCAGGCGTGGCCCGCCGACCATGTAGTTCTCCGGGTGCACCTCGTACCAGAGCCCCTCGGCCTCGCAGGCCAGGGCCTCGGCGAAGTGCGCCGGCTTCAGGCCGAGGCCGGCGCCCAGGCGGTGGGTGACGGACATGGTCGGCGCTCCACTCAGCCCTTGATCGGGGTCAGCGAGCCCATGCCGTGGGGCGTCTTGATCGAGGTGCAGGTGCCGGCGGGAACGTTCTTCCAGGCGTCGCCCTGGTAGTCCTTCTTCGAGCTACCGGCGCAGCTGGTGCCGGCACCGGCCTTGCAGTCGTTCTGGCCGGCCATGGCCACGCCGTAGCATTTCTCCATGGCCCCGGCGGGCTTGGCGCTCATGTCGTCGGCGAAGGCGGCACCGGCGAGGGAGGCCAGGGCGAGGGCGGCGGTGGTGAGGGCGATGGTTTTCATGGAATCTCTCCGAAAGGTGGTATGGCCGCGACGCTGCGTCGCCGGCTCGTGAGAGAGTTCGTCGGCCTTGCGGAAACGGTTACAGGGGTTTCGAAATTTTTTTTGCACGCCCGGCAACGCCGCACCGGCTGGGCCCTGGAGCGCCTGCGGGCGTGCGCATGCGTGGGTGTGGAGATTTGCCCTGGCGCCTCCTAACGTATTAAAAACCGCCGCCACGGCGGACCCTTGCCTGCCGTTCGTCGCCCCGAGCCACTTTTCCCGACCCCCGGTGTAACCCGACCCGCCCATGTCACGAACTGACTCTCAGGCCACCCTGGACCAGCGCGAAGCCGAGCTTCAGGGCTTGCTGCTGCGCGGCATGGCCGGCGATGCGGCGGCCTACCGGGGCTTTCTCACGGCACTGGGCGGCTACCTGCGGGGCTTTCTCCGCCATCGCCTGGCCAGTCGCCCGACCGATGTGGAGGACCTGCTGCAGGAGGTGCTGCTGGCGGTGCACAACGCCCGCCACACCTACCGCGCCGACCAGCCGCTGACGGCCTGGGTCTACGCCATCGCCCGCTACAAGCTGGCGGACCATTTCCGTGGGTTCGCCCGCCGCGAGGCCCTGCAGGACCCGCTGGAGGACAGCGAGCAGACGCTGCTGGCCGTGGAGGATGGCGAGCCCGCCGAGGCACGGCGGGATCTGGGTCGGCTGCTCGGGCAACTGCCCGACCGGCAGCGCCTGCCCATCGTCCACGTCAAGCTGGACGGCCTGTCGGTGGAGGAGACGGCGCGCCTTACCGGGCAGTCCAGCTCCGCCGTGAAGGTGAACATCCACCGGGGCCTGAAGGCCCTGGCGGCCCTGATTCGAGGAACGCAGAACGATGAAGACCGATGACCTGATCAGCCTCCTGGCCACCGCTGACCCGGGCGTCGACACCGGCGCCCTGGCGCGGCGCATCGGCCTGGCCCTGCTGGGCGGGGCCCTCGGTGCACTGCTGCTGATGGCCAGCCTGTACGGCGTACGCCCGGACCTGGCGCAGGTGGCCGGCACCCCGCTGTTCTGGGCCAAGCTGGCCTTGCCGGGCAGCCTGGCGCTGCTGGCGTTGTGGCTGTGCAGCCGCCTGGCGCGGCCGGGGGTGAAGGGCGGGGTGGCCTGGGGCCTGCTGGCCCTGCCGGTGGCGCTGGTGTGGCTCGGCGGTGCCGTGGCGCTGGCCGGTGTGCCCGCCGAGGCCCGGCCCGAGCTGGTGCTGGGCCGCACCTGGCGCACCTGCGCGTTGAACATCGGCCTGCTGGCGGTGCCTACCCTGGCGGCCATCACCTGGGCCCTGCGGGGCCTGGCGCCGGTGCGCCTGGGCCAGGCCGGCGCAGCCGCCGGCCTGCTGGCAGGCGCTACGTCGGCGCTGGCCTACAGCCTGCACTGCCCGGAGATGGGCGTGCCGTTCTGGGGTGTCTGGTACCTGCTGGGCGTGCTGCTGCCCACGGTGCTGGGGGCCGTGCTCGGCCCCCGTCTGTTGCGCTGGTAGGGCGCCTCCGGGGAAGAGGCGCCCGTCAGGGGCTCAGCCCCGCGCAGCGGCTGCGCGGGCCCGGGCGGCGTGCAGCTTCTTGTAGCTGTCGATCAGGCGCTGGTGGCGGTCCAGCCCTTCCAGTTTCAGGCTGGTGGGCGTCAGGCCGTGGAAGCGCACGCTGCCGTCCAGGGAGCCCAGCACCGCATCCATGCGCTCGTTGCCGAACATGCGGCGGAAGTTGGCCTCGTAGTCGGCCATGTCCAGGTCGTCGTCCAGGGTCACTTCCAGCGCCGCGTTCAGGGCCTGGTAGAACAGGCCGCGGTCGACGGTGTTGTCGTTGTACTGGAGGAAGGCTTCCACCAGCTCCTTGGCCTCGTCGAAGCGCTTCAGGGCGAGGTGGATCAGCAGCTTCAGCTCCAGCACGGTCAGCTGGCCCCACACGGTGTTGTCGTCGAACTCGATGCCGATCAGCGTGGTGATGTCGGTGTAGTCGTCGACCTCGGTGTTCTCCAGGTTGCGCAGCAGCGATTTCAGCTCGCGGTCGCCCAGGCGGTGCAGGTTGAGGATGTCGGCGCGGAACAGCAGGGCCTTGTTGGTGTTGTCCCAGACCAGGTCCTCCACCGGGTAGATCTCCGAGTAGCCGGGCACGAGGATGCGGCAGGCGTTGGCGCCGAGGTCGTCGTATACCGCCATGTACACCTCCTTGCCCATGTCTTCGAGGATGCCGAACAGGGTGGCGGCCTCTTCGGCGTTGCTGTCCTCGCCCTGGCTGGAGAAGTCCCACTCGACGAATTCGAAGTCGGCCTTGGCGCTGAAGAAGCGCCAGGACACCACGCCGCTGGAGTCGATGAAGTGCTCGACGAAGTTGTTCGGCTCGGTCAGCGCGTGGCTTTCGAAGGTCGGCTGCGGCAGGTCGTTGAGGCCCTCGAAGCTGCGCCCCTGGAGCAGCTCGGTGAGGCTGCGCTCCAGCGCCACTTCGAAGCGCGGGTGGGCGCCGAAGGAGGCGAATACGCCGCCGGTGCGCGGGTTCATCAGGGTCACGCACATCACCGGGAATTCACCGCCCAGGGAGGCGTCCTTCACCAGCACGGGGAAGCCCTGCTCCTCCAAGCCCTGGATGCCGGCGAGGATGCCGGGGTACTTGGCCAGCACGGCTTGGGGCACGTCCGGCAGGGCCAGCTCGCCTTCGAGGATCTCGCGCTTGACCGCCCGCTCGAAGATCTCCGACAGGCACTGCACCTGGGCTTCGGCCAGGGTGTTGCCGGCGCTCATGCCGTTGCTGAGGTAGAGGTTCTCGATCAGGTTGGACGGGAAGTACACCGTCTCGCCGTCGGACTGGCGCACGAAGGGCAGGGAGCAGATGCCGCGCGCGGTGTTGCCGGAGTTGGTGTCGTACAGGTGCGAGCCGCGCAGCTCGCCGTCCGGGTTGTAGATCGCCAGGCAGTGCTCGTCGAGGATCTCGGCCGGCAGGGCGTCCTTCGGGCCGGGCTTGAACCAGCGCTCGTTCGGGTAGTGGACGAAGTCGGCGTTGGCGATGTCCTCGCCCCAGAACTGGTCGTTGTAGAAGAAGTTGCAGTTCAGCCGCTCGATGAACTCGCCCAGGGCCGAGGCCAGGGCGCTTTCCTTGGTCGAGCCCTTGCCGTTGGTGAAGCACATCGGCGAGCTGGCGTCGCGGATGTGCAGCGACCAGACGTTGGGCACGATGTTGCGCCAGGAGGCGATCTCGATCTTCATGCCCAGCCCGGCGAGCAGGCCGGAGAGGTTGGCGATGGTCTCTTCCAGCGGCAGGTCCTTGCCGGGGATGCAGGTGCGCTGGCCGTTACCAGTTGGGATCAGCAGCGCCTGGGCGTCGGCGTCGAGGTTCTCCACCTCTTCAATGATGAACTCGGGGCCCTGCTGCACCACCTTCTTCACCGTGCAGCGGTCGATGGAGCGGAGGATGCCCAGGCGGTCCTTCTCGGAGATGTCGGCCGGCAGCTCCACCTGGATCTTGAAGATCTGCGCGTAGCGGTTCTCCGGGTCGACGATGTTGTTCTGCGACAGGCGGATGTTGTCGGTGGGGATGTCGCGGGTCTGGCAGTACAGCTTGACGAAGTACGCCGCGCACAGGGCCGAGGAGGCCAGGAAGTAGTCGAACGGCCCCGGCGCCGAGCCGTCGCCCTTGTAGCGGATCGGCTGGTCGGCGATCACCGTGAAGTCGTCGAACTTGGCTTCGAGGCGGAGGTTGTCGAGAAAATTGACCTTGATTTCCATGCAGGGGCACCAGCGTAAGAAAGGGTGGAACGGTGAAGGAGGCGACTCCGGGGGCGCCCGTCGATCATCCGCATGGCCCTGGCCAGGGCGTGCAGGCAGACACTCGGGGGACGTGACGGGAGCGAGGAGGGCGGGCGCGCCAGGGACCGGTCCGCTGACCGGTAGCCGATGCCGCAGTGGGTTCGCCGGCGGGAAGGATAGGGGAATTGGCCGCCAGTGCCCAGGCGTGGCTGCCCGGTTGGCACGCGGCAGGCCGCTGCGGCGACGGCCGGCGGCTGGCAAGGGGCGCCTGGCGGCGAAGCTGCGGCAATGAATTGGGGCGGTGAAAATCCTTCACTCGTCGGGGCTTTGCTATCAACATGTCGGCCCTGCGAACGCGTGAGGGTCTCTCCATGAAGAAGCTGTTGATCATCGGCATCGGTGCCGGCAACCCCGAATACATCACCATCCAGGCCATCAACGCGCTCAACCAGGCTGACGTCTTCTTCATCCTGGACAAGGGCATCAGCAAGGAAAAGCTCATCCACCTGCGCCGGGAAATCTGCGAACGCTACATCAAGGACCGCGACTACCGCTTCGTTGAGGCGGGCAGCCCGGAGCGCGAACGCGGCGGTGACTACGGCGTGGCGGTCAAGGACCTGAACCTGGCCAAGCAGCAGGTGTTCGAGCGCCTGATCGGCGACCTCGGCGAGGACGAATGCGGGGCCTTCCTGGTCTGGGGCGATCCGGCCCTGTACGACAGCACCATCCGCATCCTCGAGGCCATCCTGCGGGACGGCCGGCATGCCTTCGAATACGAGGTCATCCCCGGCATCAGCAGCGTCCAGGCGCTGGCCGCGCGCCACAAGGTGCCGCTGAACCGCATCGGCGGGACCATCGAAATCACCACCGGGCGGCGCCTGGCCGAGGGCTTCCCGGCGCATGCCGATAGCGTGGTGGTGATGCTCGACGCCGAGGACACCTACCGACGCCTGAACGCGCCGGACCTCGACATCTACTGGGGGGCCTACGTCGGCACGCCGGACGAGATACTGGTGGCCGGCAAGCTCAAGGACGTGGCCGAGGACATCGCCCGGGTGCGCCAGGCGGCGCGTGAGGCCAACGGCTGGATCATGGACACCTACCTGCTGCGGCGCGGGGGCGAAGGCGATGCGTGACGCCCCGCTCGCGCAGCCCTACACGTACTGCGCGGCGGCGTAGCCGGAGGCCCAGGCCCACTGGAAGTTGAAGCCGCCCAGGTGGCCGCTGACGTCCAGCACCTCGCCGACGAAGTAGAGCCCGGGGGACTTCAGCGATTCCAGGGTCTTGGATGACACCTCGCGGGTGTCCACCCCGCCCAGGGTGACCTCCGCCGTGCGGTAGCCCTCGGTGCCCGCCGGCACCAGTTGCCAGTTGCCCAGGCGCTCGGCGATGGCCTTCAGCTCGCCGGGGCTGTACTGCTTCATCGGTTTGGAAGTGAACCACTGCTCGGCCAGCAGCCCGGCCATCTTCTTGGTGAACAGCTCGGCCAGCAGCGTCTTCAACTCGCTGTTGGGCCGCTCGCGCTGCTGCTCGGCCAGCCAGGTTGGCAGGTCGAGGGCGGGCAGCAGGTCGATGCTGACGACATCGCCGGGCTGCCAGTAGGAGGAGATCTGCAGGATCGCCGGCCCGCTTAGCCCGCGGTGGGTGAAGAGGATGTTCTCGACGAAGCTCTGCCCGTTGCAGCTGACCCGGCAGTCTTCCACCGAGGTGCCGGACAGGGCTTCGCACAGGGCCTTCAACTGCGGATCGGTGACGGTGAACGGCACCAGCCCGGCGCGGGTGGGCAGCACCGTATGGCCGAACTGGCGTGCCACCTGGTAACCGAAGCCGGTGGCGCCCAGGGTGGGGATGGACAGCCCGCCGGTGGCGATGACCAGGGATTCGCACTGGGCGGGGCCCTGGCTGGTCTCCAGGCGATAGCCCCCTTCGTGGCGGCTGATCTCGCTGACCGAGGTGTTCAGGCGCAGGTCCACGCCCGCTTGCTCGCACTCCTCCAGCAGCAGTCCGAGGATGTCGCTGGACTTGTGGTCGCAGAACAGCTGGCCGAGCTTTTTCTCGTGGTAGGGCACGCCGTGCTTGGCCACCAGGGCGATGAAGTCCCATTGGGTGAAGCGTGCCAGGGCGGACTTGCAGAAGTGCGGGTTGTGGGAGAGGAAGTTCGCCGGCTCGCAATACAGGTTGGTGAAATTGCAGCGGCCGCCCCCGGACATGAGGATCTTCTTCCCGGCCTTGTTGGCGTGGTCCAGCAGCAGTACGCGGCGTCCGCGCGCGGCGGCGCTCATGGCGCACATCAGCCCGGCGGCACCGGCGCCAATGATGATGACCTGGGGGGATAGCACGGTGAGGACCTCGTGAGCGTGGCGTCTGGCGGCGGAAAGCGGCGCATCTTACCCGATCCATGTGGGGCGCCGCGTCCGGGCCGTCCGATGGGCGTTTGGGTCGTCGGTGCTCCCTAAGGCTGCCGAGTGAACCCGTCGCGCTGATGGGCCGGGCAGCGCAGTCCCGGAATGCGGGCAATAAAAAAGCCGGCTTGTGGCCGGCTTTCCTTGAGAGGTCGGGGCTTACTTCTGGTAAGCCGCAACCGCTTTAGTGATTTCTGCGCGGGCGGCGTCGGCGTTGCCCCAGCCTTCAACCTTCACCCACTTGCCTTTTTCGAGGTCCTTGTAGTTCTCGAAGAAGTGCTTGATCTGCTCCAGCAGCAGGGCCGGCAGGTCGGTGTATTCCTTCACGTCCACGTACAGCTGGGACAGCTTGTCGTGGGGAACGGCGAGCAGCTTGGCGTCGCCGCCGGCTTCGTCGGTCATGTGCAGGACGCCGACCGGACGGGCGCGGATGACCGAGCCCGGTGCGACCGGGTAGGGGGTCACGACCAGCACGTCCAGCGGGTCGCCGTCGTCAGCCAGGGTGTTGGGGATGTAGCCGTAGTTGGCCGGGTAGAACATCGGGGTGGCCATGAAGCGGTCGACGAACAGGCAATCGCTGTCCTTGTCGATTTCGTATTTGATCGGCGCATGGTTGGCCGGGATTTCGATCGCGACGTAGATGTCGTTCGGCAGGTCTTTGCCAGCCGGGATCTTGCTGTAGCTCATGGTCGACTCCCTGGAATGGGCCAAAAAAAGTGGGCGGATTATATGCACATTCAGGGGGCGTTGCTACGCCGCCGTGCTCATCCGTTGGTCGTGTCCCGGTAGGCCGGATCCTCGGCCTGGAGGCGGGCCAGTCGGGCGCCCGGGTCCTGCCGGTAGAACAGCCGCAATTGCGCGTAGACCCCGGGGTAGGCGGCCTGAAGCAGGTCGGGGGCGGTGAAGAAGTATTCGCTGGTGACGGCGAAGAACTCCGCCGGGTCTTCGGCGGCGTAGGGATCGATGGGCAGCTCGGCGTTCTCGTCTTCGTCCAGGCGGGCGTTGAGTTCGTCGTAGACGCTCTGCATTGCTTCGGCCCAGTCCGACTGGCGCATGTCGCGGTGCAGTGGCGGCAGGCCGTTGGCGTCGCCGTTGAGCATGTCCAGCTTGTGGGCCAGTTCGTGGATCACCAGGTTGTAGCCTTCCCAGCCGCCGCTGGCCTGGATGCCCGGCCAGGCCAGGACCACCGGCCCCTGGTGCCAGGCTTCGCCACTGCGCTCGTCGTCCCATTCGTGGACCACGCCGGCGCTGTCGCGGTGGCGCTGGGGGCTGACGAAGTCGTCGGGGTAGATCACCAGCTCGTGGAAGCCCTGGTACCAGCCCAGCTCCTCCAGGTGCAGCAGCGGCAGCTGGGCCTGGGCCGCCAGCAGCAGGCGTTCGCGGGCGTCGAGCTGCAGGTCGCCCAGCAGGCTCAGGTGCTTCTCGGCGAGGAACAGCACGCTGCGTTCCCGCAGCCGGGCGTCTTCCTCCGCGTCCAGGCCATCGAGGATCGGCAGCGCCTGGCGCACCTCGGCCCAGAGGGTGTCGTCCACCGGGTGGCGGGCCAGGATGCGGCGGCGCCGCCAGTCGCGGAAGAAGCCCATGGGGTGGCGGTCAGTTGTGCGGGGCGTCGCTGGCTTCGGCCGGGCGCAGGCGACGGTGCAGGAAGCCGATGATCATCGGCAGCAGCGACAGCAGGATGATGCCGATCACCAGCAGCGAGAGGTTCTGCTTGATGAAGGGCACGTTGCCGAAGAAGTAGCCCAGGGTCACCAGGCCGCCGACCCAGAGGATGCTGCCGGCGACGCTGAAGGCCACGAAGCGGCCGTAGGGCATGCGCCCGACGCCGGCGACGAAGGGCGCGAAGGTGCGCACGATGGGCAGGAAGCGCGCCAGGGTCACGGTCTTGCCGCCGTGGCGGTCGTAGAACTCGTGGGTGCGCTCCAGGTAGTCGCGGCGGAAGATCTTCGAGTTCGGCCGGCTGAACAGGCGCTCGCCCGTGGTGCGGCCGATCAGGTAGTTGGTGCTGTCGCCGAGGATGGCGGCGCTCATCAGCAGCAGCGCCAGCAGGACCGGGTCCATGGCGCCGTTGGCGCACACCGCGCCGGCGATGAACAGCAGGGAGTCGCCCGGCAGGAAGGGCGTCACCACCAGGCCCGTCTCGCAGAAGATGACCAGGAAGAGGATGGCGTAGATCCAGGTGCCGTAGTTGGTGACCAGCAGGTTCAGGTACTGGTCCAGGTGCAGGACCAGGTCGATCGGGTTGAATTCCATGGGGCGCCTTGAACGGGAAAACGGAGGCGGCCGGTGGCCGGGCGAGCGGCATTATAGGGGCAAGGTACGGAGAAGCGGCGAGCTTCCGTCGTGGGTTTTCCGGCATGAAGGCTGCAACTGTTTCCATTGTTTTCCACCAATGGAGGCCCGCCCATGGCGCTGCAGCTGCTGGAACACCCTGCCCTGAGCCTGGCCCAGGGCCACGGGCCGGACCTGCCCCAGCAGGCCGCCCGCGCCCGGGCGGCCTGGGTGGCCGGGCATCGGGGGCGGCCGCCGTCGCTGATGCTGGTGCTGCTCTGGGCCCGCCAGTGCCCCGATGTGGTGCAGGTGCTGGACCACCACCTGGACGCCCTGTTCGCCGACTACGCCTGCACCCCGGAGGGCTGGAGCGAGGTGCAGGCCGCCCGCCAGGTGCTGGCGGCGCTCAACCTGCGGCTCTACAAGCACGGCCAGGCCGGCGCACGCCTGCCCGAGCTGAGCGCCGGCCTGGTGCTGGCGCAGGACGGCCAGCTGCATTTCCTCCAGGCCGGTGCCGTGGGCCTGGCGCGGGTCCATCGCGGCGTGCTGGAGCAACTGCCCGGCCACGAGGGCGGACTGGGTGCCCAGCCCGAGCTGGCGGTGGTGCAGCACAGCCTGCCGCTGCGCATGGGCGAGCCGTTGTTGTTGGCACCACAGCCCTTGCTGCAGGTGGCCGACCTGCAGCGCTTCCAGGCCGATTGCGCCGAACTCGCCCCCGGGCGCCTGGGGGAGGTGCTCGAACCGCTGCTGGCGGCCCCCGGTGCGGCGGCCGTGCTGCTGCCCGGTGCCGCCGACCAGTTGCCGGCGCCCACTCCGGGCAACAGTTGGCCGGCGGTGCTGGATGCCGCGCCCGGCCTGCAGGTGGACGGCTGGACGCTCCAGGCCGCCTGCGCCTACGGGCCGCCCGGCCGGCTGTTCCGCGCCCGGGACGACATCGGGCGCGAGGCCCTGCTGTGGCTGGCCGAAGGCCCGGCCGACGAAGCCTTCTGGCAGCGCGAGTGGGTGCTGCGGCGCAGCCCGGTGGCCAGCCTGCCCCAGGTGCTGTCGCCCCACCGGCCGCGCCGGCATGCCTTTCTCCTGTTCGAGCCACCCCCTTCCGGCGTGCGCAGCCTGGCGGACTGGATCGGCAGCCAGGGGCCGTTGCCGCCTGCGACCCTGGTCGCCCTGCTGTGCCAGCTGATCGAAGCGGTGCGGGCCTTGCAGCGGCGCGGCATGCAGGGCCTGTGGCTGAACCCCCGGCAGATCCTGGTGGGGGACGACGGCCGGGTGCTGCTGTTGCCGGAGTTCGCCGCGATCCTCCCCGGCGTGCAGCGCCAATCGGCACCGGCCCAGGCCGTGCCCCTGGCCCCGGAACTGCGCCATGGGCGGGCGGCGGACGGCTCGGCCGACCAGTTCGCCCTGGCCGCGCTGTGCTACTGGATGCTCAGCGGGCAATGGCCCGAAGTGGCGCGCCCCGAGGGTGGGCAGGCCAGCCGCTATGTGCCGTTGGCGAGCTTTCGCAGCGGGCTGCCGGAGGGCTGGGACGGTGTGCTGGCGCGGGCCCTGGCACCCCAGGCGCGGGCGCGCTTCGAGGCGCTTTCGGAGTTCCAGCTGGCCCTGGAACGGGCCCTGCAGGCCGCGCGCCAGGCCCCCACGCCGCGCGACGGGCGCAAGGTGCGCCTGGCGCTGGCGGGGTTGCTGGCGGTGCCGGTGGTGATCGGGTTGTGGTGGGGGCTGGGCCTGTGAGGAACGGGCTCAGTCACCGATGGGCAGGATGTAGTTCTTGAACTGGCTGTCCTCGCGGAAGCCGATGGACTCGTAGACCTTCTGCGCCACTTCGTTGCCGACGCTGGTGGACACCCGCAGGCGCACGGCGTTGGTTTCCTTGGCCATCTTCTTCGCGGTCTGCAGCAGGCGGTCGGCCACCAGCTGGCGACGGGCGTCCTCGGCGACATAGATGTCGTTGAGGATCCACACGCGCTTGAGCGACAGCGAGGAGAAGCTCGGGTAGAGCTGGCAGAAGCCCAGCAGCTTGTCCTCGTCATCGGCCAGGGCCAGGTAGATGACCGATTCCTTGCGCTTGAGGCGGGTCTCCAGGAACTTGCGCGAGGAGTCCGGGAAGGGCAGCTCGCCGTAGAACTCGCGGTACTTCACGAACATCGGGCTCAGCAGGTCCAGATGCTCCAGGGTGGCTTGGACGATGCGCATGGGAAGACCTCGGCGTCGGTAGGGATACGGGAACGGAATGCAGGTGCCATGCCAGCACCGTCCCGATGCTGCCTCAAAGTTTGTCCGCCGCGCAATCGCGGCAAAGCGGCCGGCTGCGCCACGTGGGGGGATCGAAACGCACCCGCTGCCGGTCCAACCCCGGGACGAGCCGATGCAAGGAGTTCCCCGTGGCAGAGCGATCCCTGGAACAGGTGGTGGATGAGGTGCTGGCGCGCATCGACGGGCCCATCCGCCTGGGCATTCCCCTCGGGCTGGGCAAGCCGGTGCGCTTCGTCAACGCCCTGTACCAGCGCATCAAGGCCATGCCCGAGCGTTCGCTGACGCTCTACACCGCGCTGTCCCTGGCCCGGCCCCGGCCGTCCGGGGAGCTGGAGCGGCGCTTCGCCGAGCCGTTCTTCGAGCGGGTGCTGGGGGATTGCCCCGAGCTGGACTACCTGGCCGACCTCGAACAGGGCACCTTGCCGGCGCACATCCGCATCGAGGAGTTCTACCTGCAGCCCGCCAGCCAGCTGGACAACCCCCGCGCCCAGCAGCACTACGTCAGCCTCAACTACAGCCATGTCGCCCGGGACCTGGCGCGCAAGCGGCTCAACCTGCTGGCCCAGCTGGTGGCCCGCGATCCCGCGCGGCCGGGGACGTTCAGCCTCAGCTGCAACCCGGACATCACCCTCGACCTGCTGCCCGACCTCGACGCCCGTCGCCAGCGCGGCGAGACCGTGCTCTGCGTGGCCCAGGTGCACGAGGCGCTGCCCTACATGCCGGGGGATGCCGAGGTGCCGGCGGCGACCTTCGACCTGGTGCTGGACGAGACCGAGCGCACGCCGCTGTTCTCCACCCCGAACATGCCCGTCAGCGCCCAGGACCACGCCATCGGCCTGCACGCCAGCACCCTGGTGCGTGACGGCGGCACCCTGCAGGTGGGCATCGGCGCCATGGCCGACGCCCTCACCGCCGCGCTGCTGGCCCGGCACCGGGACAACGCCGCCTACCGGGCGGTGCTCGACGCCCTGGACGTGCCGGGACGCTGGGACGGGCTGATCGACCGCGAGGGCGGCCTGGCGCCGTTCCACCAGGGCCTCTATGCCAACAGTGAAATGGTCCTGCCCGGGCTGCTGGACCTGCTGGAAGCCGGCATCCTCGCGCGCCGCGCCTACCCGGACCTGCGCCTGCAGCGCCTGGCGGATGCCGGCGTGCTGGACGCCGAAGGGCGCGTGGCCGACACCGAGGCGCTGCTGGTCGCCCTGCCGCCGCGCCTGGACGCCGACACCCTGGGCTGGGCCCGGGGCCACGGCCTGCTCGACAGCCGCCTGGCCCTCGACGGCGAGCACCTGCAACTGCCCGACGGCCGCCGGTTGCCGGCGGACCTCGAGGCGCCGGCGACCCGCGCCGCCCTGGTGGAGCACCTGGGAAGCGCCCGTGGTGGCGTGTGCATCCACGGCGGCTTCTTCCTCGGGCCCCGCGACTTCTACCGGCGTCTGGCCGCACTGGACGACGCCGGTCGGGCGTGCATCGCCATGACCGGCATCGGCTACGTCAACCGCCTGCTCGGCGACGAAGCCCTCAAGCGCCAGCAACGGCGTGACGCGCGCTTCATCAACAGCTGCTTCTGCGTGACGCTGCTGGGGGCCAGCGCCGCCGACCAACTGGAGGACGGCCGCGTGCTCAGCGGCGTCGGCGGGCAGTACGACTTCGTCGCCCAGGCCCATGAGCTGGACGGCGCCCGCTCCATCCTGATGCTGCGCAGCTGGCGCGAGTCCGGCGGCGAGGCCCATTCCAACATCCTCTGGGACTACGGCCACACCACCATCCCGCGCCACCTGCGGGACATCGTCGTCACCGAATACGGCATCGCCGACCTGCGCGGGCGCAACGATGCCGAGGTGGTGGAAGCCCTGCTGCGCATCAGCGACGCACGTTTCCAGGACGAGCTGATGGCCCAGGCCAAGGCGGCCGGCAAGTTGCCGTCGGATTTCGTGCTCGACCCGGCCTGTCGCGGCAACACGCCCTGGCGCCTGCACAGGGTGCAGGCCGATCACCCGCGGCTGTTCGCGGAGTACCCGCTGGGCTGCGATTTCACCCCCGTGGAGCAGGACCTGCTGCGGGCCCTGCGCTGGCTCGGCGCCCGGCTGCGCCTGGAGGACGCCCTCGACCTGGGCATGAGTGCGCTGTTCGAGGTCGCCTCGGCCGAGGCCTGCGCCGAACACCTCCGGCGCATGGGCCTGGAGAACCCCGAAGGGCTGCGCGAGCAGGCCTTGCAGCGCCTGTTGCTGGCCGGTCTGAAGGCCACTGCGCCCGGCTGAATCGGCGGGAAAGGTTCTGGCAGGGCACTGCGGCAATGCGCCACAAGGCCCGCGTTCCGTCATCCGGAACTTCGGTGCTAGAGTCGCCGCCCATGAAACCGACCCCACCCACCCGCTCGTTGATCGCCTGGATGCTCTACGCCTGCGTCCTGCTCAACGTGCTCGCCTGTGGCGTTCACCACGGGCAGGCGATGGGGCTGGAGCTGAGCGGCCTCGGCGGTGCCTTCTGCTCCGCCGACGGCGAATCGGGGCCAGGCTTCGGCGACCTGCCGGGCGAGCTGTCGCGGCTCGCCGGTGCCGGCTTCAACTGCCCGATGGGCTCGGCCATCACCCTTGGTGTCATCTTCTTCCTCGGCCTGTACTGGCTGCAGCGCCAGCGCGCAGTCCCGCGCCCGGTTCGCGAGCGCCGCTGTACGGCCCCGCCGCGAGAACGCTGGCCCTCGGCCAACCCCCGCGCCTCCCCCTGAGTTTCCGGCTCGTCCCCTGCGGCCCGCCTGCGCGTGGCCGTCGCGTCCTGCCGCCCGTGCATCCGTCCGGCGCGGCCTGATCCACCTGATCCGGAAAATCACGATGTCCCTTTCTGCCCGTTCCACCGACCGCCGCACCCCCTTCACCCTCGACCGCAGCCAGCTGCGCTGGCGCCAGGCCTTCGCCTTCGCAGCCGGCCTGGCCCTGTGCAGCGGCCTGCAGGCGGCCGAGCACGTCCACACCGCGCCCGCCGCCAAGGACAGCGACACCCAGGAGCTGCAGCCCACGGTCGTCACCGCCGTGCAGCAGAGCTCGCCGCTGACCGTGGTGGCCGACCCGAAGGACGCCCGCCAGCCCATTCCCGCCAGCGACGGCGCGGACTACCTGAAGACCATTCCCGGCTTCGCCGCCGTGCGCAACGGCGGCACCAACGGCGACCCGGTGCTGCGCGGCATGTTCGGCTCGCGCCTCAACCTGCTCACCAACGGCGGCCAGATGCTCGGCGCCTGCCCGGGCCGCATGGACGCCCCCAGCTCCTACATCTCGCCGGAAACCTTCGACCGCCTCACCGTCATCAAGGGCCCGCAGACCGTGCTCTGGGGCCCCGGCGCCTCCGCCGGCACCGTGCTCTTCGACCGTGAGCCGGAGCGCTTCGGCGAGCTGGGCAGCCGCGTCCACGCCAGCGTGCTGGCCGCCTCCAACGGGCGCTTCGACAAGGTGCTGGACGGTGCCGTGGGCAGCGAGCTGGGCTACCTGCGCTTCACCGGCAACCAGTCCCAGTCCGACGACTACGAGGACGGCAACGGCGACACCGTGCCCTCGCGCTGGCGCAAGTGGAACGGCGACGTGGCCCTGGGCTGGACCCCCGACGAAGACACCCTGGTGGAGCTGACCGCCGGCCGTGGCAACGGCGAGGCCCGCTACGCCGGGCGCGGCATGGACGGCAGCCAGTTCCTGCGGGAAAGCCTCGGCCTGCGCTTCGAGCGCAGCAACCTGGGCGGTGTGCTCGACAAGCTGGAGGCGCAGGTCTACTACAACTACGCCGACCACGTGATGGACAACTTCCGCCTGCGCAGCCCCAACCCCTCCAGCTCCATGCCCATGCCGATGGCCTCCCAGGTGGACCGCCGCACCCTCGGCGGGCGTGTCGCCGCCACTTTCAAGTGGAGCGAGGTGGAACTGGTGGCCGGCCTCGACGCCATGCGCAGCGAGCACCGCAAGCGCGCCTCGCGCTATTCGATGATGAGCGGCCAGTTCACCGACGCCGACCAGTTCCCCCGTGTGCGTGATGCGCTGATGCACAACTACGGCGCCTTCGGCGAGCTGACCTGGTACGCCGCCGACCGCAACCGGGTGATCACCGGCGCCCGCCTGGACCACGCCCAGGCCCTCGACGACCGCGCCACCGTGGGCCGCATGAACATGGCCAACCCCACCTACGGCAAGACCCGCTCCGACACCCTGCCCAGCGGCTTCATGCGTTACGAGTACGACCTGGCGGATGCCCCGGCCACCCTCTACGCCGGCCTCGGCCACGTGCAGCGCTTCCCCGACTACTGGGAGCTGTACTCCCCCGGCAGCGGCCCGGCCGGCTCGGTCAACGCCTTCGACGGCGTGAAGCCGGAGAAGACCACCCAGCTCGACTTTGGCGTGCAGTACAACGACGGCGACCTGGAAGCCTGGGCCTCCGGCTACATCGGCCAAGTGCGCGACTACATCCTGTTCACCTACACCCCGGGGATGATGGGCGCCACCTCCCGCGCCGATAACATCGACGCGCGCATCATGGGCGGCGAGCTGGGCGCGGCCTACCGCCTGGACGACAACTGGAAGGTGGATGGCACCCTGGCCTACGCCTGGGGCAAGAACAGCTCCGACGGCCGCGCGCTGCCGCAGATGCCGCCGCTGGAAGCACGCCTGGGGCTCACCTACGAGCAGGACGCCTGGAGTGCCGGTGCCCTGTGGCGCGTGGTGGCCGCGCAGAACCGCGTGGCGGAGAAGCAGGGCAACGTGGTCGGCCAGGACTTCGACAAGAGCGGCGGCTTCGGCGTGTTCTCCCTCAACGGCGCCTACCGCCTGACGTCCAACCTCAAGGTCAGCGCCGGGGTCGACAACCTCTTCGACAAAGCCTACTCCGAGCACCTCAACCGCGCCGGCGACGCCGGGTTCGGCTTCCCCGCCGACCCCGAGGCGATCAACGAGCCGGGTCGCACCCTGTGGACCAAGGTCGACTTCAGCTTCTGATCACCGGTCGATAGCGGGCCTGGCGGCCCTGTGGAAAGATCGGGCGGCGCCTCCAGGGCACCTCTGAATCGTTGGAGGTGCCCTCGCAGGGCGTTGCCAGGAGCTGCCATGACCCGCTTTCTGATCACCCTCGCGACCGTGCTGGTCGCCCTCTACCTGCTGCTCTGCGCCGGGCTCTACCTGTTCCAGCGCCAGCTGCTCTACGTGCCCCAGCCGCGCACCCTCGACGCGCCGGGCAGCACCCTCGAGCTCACCCGCCCCGAGGGGCCGCTGCAGGTCACGGTGCAGGCCCACGACGGGCCCCGGGCGCTGCTGTACTTCGGCGGCAATGCCGAGGACGTCTCCCTCAACCTCCCCGAACTGCGCCAGGCCTTCCCCGACCGCGCGCTGTACCTGATGCACTACCCGGGCTACGGCGGCAGCGCCGGCGAACCCTCCGAAGCGCTGATCGTGCGCGACGCCCTGGCCCTGTTCGACCAGGTGCAGGCCACGCACCCGCAAGTGGATGTGGTGGGGCGCAGCCTCGGCTCCGGCGTTGCCGTGCAGGTGGCCAGCGCCCGGCCGGTGAGGCGGCTGGTGCTGGTCACGCCCTACGACAGCATCGAGGCGGTGGCAGCGGAGCGCTTCCCCTGGGTGCCGGTGGGCTGGCTGCTGAAGGATCGCTACCGCTCGGTGGACCGGATCGGAGCCCTGCGGACGCCGAGCCTGCTGTTGGTGGCAGGGCAGGACCGGGTGATTCCCCCGGCCCACGCCGAACGCCTCGCCCGGCACTTCGCCCCCGGTGTGGCGCGGCTGGAGCCGCTGGAGGGTGTGGGGCACAACGACATCAGCCTGCACCCGCGCTACTGGGCGCTACTGCAGGAAGCCCTGCGTTGAGAAGGGGCCGGTGGAGGCGGCTCAGGCGTAGACGCTGATGCCGCCCTTGGCCTGCAGCCAGTCGCGGTAGGTTTCCAGGGACTGGGTCTGCTGGTTGCCGTTCACCCCGACGAAGGACAGGCCGCCGCCCAGGTTCTTGTCCAGCAGCTTCTGCACCTGGGTGAGCAGCTTGGCGGCGTCGTCGCGGTCGAGGCTGGAAACGTCGGGCAACTGCAGCTTGGCGCCGCCGCTGCCGTTGAGCCCGGCCTGGCTGGCCTGGCTGGCGTTGGTGATGACGTTGCCGGTGTCGCCGGCCATGGCATTCATCAGGCCGCCGCGGCCCTGGGCCACCAGGTTGGCGGCGAGCTTGCGCAGGTCGGCAATGGGGTCGGAGGGCGTCTGCGGCTTGTCGGTGGTGCCGGACGTGCCGCTGTTGCCGGCCTTGTTGCCGGCCAGCGAGGCGAGGTAGCCGGCCAGCGGCGAGTTGTTGTTGATGAGGGTCATGGGTGGATTCCCCGAATCTGCGGACACCGGCGTTCAGCATAAAGCGGGCCAGGTGGCTGCAAGCCAGGCGTGACAAGGGTTGGCGCGTATCCCGTGCCGATCGGGGCGGCGTCGGCTTGCCGGCGCCGGGCAAGGCCTTGCCGGGTTGGCCAAGGGCCAGCAACTGACGCCGGCCCCGGGAGCCCGTATCATCGCCGCCCTGTTTCACTGCCGATGGACCTGCTGGATGCTGTCTGCCGTCAAGCGCTACACCGCGTTGATCTCTGGAACCCTGGTGCGCTGCTTCCCGCGCACCACCGCCTACCTGCGTGCCGAACGCGAGGCCGCCGAAGCCGCCCAGGCCCTGGCCCGTGCCCAGGCGCAGCAGAAGAAGGCGCGCCCGCGCGGGCGCAACAAGAAGGCCAGCGAAGGCAAGGGCCGCCCCACCGCCCGCAAGTCCGCCCCCAAGGAACCTGGCGGGGCCCGCACGGCCGTCGAGGGCCCGAGCGTCTACCGCGCCGCCGCGTTGCCCCGGCGCAAGGGGGCCGAAGAGGCGATGCGCGCGCGGGTGGCCGAAGCCGTCGCGGCGGGTGTGGTGGCGGCGCCGTCCGACGAGCAGTGGGCGATGATCCTCGCCCGTGGGCCGCTGACGCGCATCTTCGCCGGCGCCGGCTCGGGCAAGTCCACCACCCTGTTGCTGCGGGTGGTCTACCTGCTGGCCCACCTGGGCATCGACCCGGCCAAGCTCACCGTCATCTCCTTCACCAACGCCTCCTGCGCCCAGCTGCGCGAGCAGTTGATGCGGGTGCTGGCGTTCTGGCAGGTGCCCTTCGACGCCACCCAGGCGCGCCAGTGCGTGCGCACCTTCCACTCGGCCATGGGCGTGCTGGCCAAGAGCGAAATGGGCGTGAGCTCCTGGTTCGAGCAACTGGACAGCCGCGATGCCGGCGACGAGCCGGACAACCCCTTGGCCGCCGGCCGCCTGAAGCCGGCCCAGCAGCGTCTGCTGCAGGAGGCCTATCACGCCTGCTACGCCGAGGACGTCGGCTTCCGCACGGCGGTCCACGCCCTGCTGGGCCTGGAGCCCGATGCGGTGCTGTCGAAGACCCCGGAAGGCCCCCTGCGCCTGGCCGGCGAGCTGGGGCCGATGGCCCTGCCGGAGGCGTTCCACGTGCAGGCCGGGTTCATCGAGAGCCTGGGGTTGCGGGTGGATGCATTGCAGCCGGACGCCCTGGCCTGCCCCCAGCGGGACCAGCAGTTCATCCGCGCGCTGCAACCCTTCTGGGCGCGCTTCCAGGCGCTGTTGCGCCAGCGCGGGCTAGCCACCTTCAACATGGCATTCTGCGAACTCACCGAGCGGCTGGAAAAGGGCGGGCTGAAGCTGCCCGCGCTGGTGCCGCTGACCCACCTGCTGATCGACGAGTTCCAGGACATCTCCCCGCAGATCGTCCGCTGGCTGCGGGCCGCCCACGAGCGCCTGGCGCAGGCCGGGGAAACCCCGAGCCTGATGGCCATCGGTGACGACTGGCAGTCCATCTACGGCTGGCGCGGCAGCTCGCCGGAGCTGTTCATGGACTTCGACCGCCACTTCGCCAAGGGCCGCGGCAAGAAGAGCGCGGTGCTGCGCCTGGAGACCAACTACCGCTCCATCGACGCCGTGGTGCGCGACGGCGAGGCGGTGCTGGGGGGCGTGGCCTTCAAGCAGGACAAGACCTGCCGTGCCGTGCGCGAGGCCCGGCCGGGCGACCATGGCGTGCGGCTGGTGCAGGGCTTCGAACTGCCCGGCGGCCTGCCGGCGCTGGTGGCCGAGCTGCAGGCCCAGTGCGCCCATGTGGCCGGCCTGGAGCGCGCCGAGCGCACGCCGGTGCTGCTGCTCGGCCGGCGCAATGACACCCTGCGCACGGTGCAGACGGCGCTGGAACCGGGGTTGCCGGTGAAGGCCCTGACCATCCACCGGGCCAAGGGCTTGC
This sequence comes from Pseudomonas sp. zfem003, assembly GCF_032621675.1. NCBI lineage: Bacteria > Pseudomonadati > Pseudomonadota > Gammaproteobacteria > Pseudomonadales > Pseudomonadaceae > Pseudomonas > Pseudomonas sp. zfem003. Next base: position 229,403 of record NZ_JAVYJG010000010.1, read on the forward strand.
AGGCGGAGGTGGCGGTGATCGTCGACGACTGCCAGCCGCCGGAGTCCCACCCCCTGCGCAACGCGCTGTACGCCCACAGCGGATACTTCCGCAACAGCTACGACCAGGCCATGCGCGACGAGAACCTGCGCCTGGCCTACGTCGCCATCACCCGGGGCGTGAGCCGGGTGATCTGGTACTGCCGTCGCCCCCAGGGCGCCACCGCCGTGCTGGCCGCCCGCGCGCCGGATCTCTGAGTGCGTGAGCCTGATGGTGGCTCTGCTGGTGGGCTGAAGCCCACCCTACGGTTCAGGCCGTAGCCTGGGCTTCATCCCTGCCATGGATCGATGCGGTTCGCCGAGCTCACCGCATCCTACGGCCGGCTCCGTCCGTAGGATGGGCTGAGCTGTGCGAAGCCCATCGCTGGTCCAGGGATGCGCCGGGCGTTCCCGGAGGCGGCGGGGTCAGAACAGCGCGTCTTCGTCGCGGATCAGTACGCAGTGATGGCCGTGGTCGTCTTCGAAGGCTTCGTAGAGGAAGTACATCTCCACCAGGCCGTCCGGGCGGGTGAGGGCGACCTGGTCGCCGGGTTCGGGGGTGAAGTGCTGGCGGCTGGAAGCGGGGGCCAGGCATTCGATGCGGGCCTGGACGAACAGGGCCGGGTCGCTGCCGTCGAAGTAGGCCTCGCGGTCGGCTTCGCTCCAGTCGGCGGGGATGACGAAGGGGCCTTCGATCAGCACGCGGGCGTCGCCCAGGTCTTCTTCCTCGGCGTCTTCGTCCTCCTCGTCGGCACGGTAGAGGGTGGCGTCCAGCGCGGCGGCATCGTCGAGCACAGCCTGGCGGGCGGCGAAGCGGGCCTGCGGGTCGAGGGCGGCGGCCTGGCAGCGGGCGAGCCAGGACGGGTCGCTGGCGAGTTCGGGGGATGTGGACACGGCGGGTCTCCGCTGGAAGCTGGGAAAGCGCGCAGTTTCCGGGAGGCGGGCGATGCTGGCAATCGCGGCGTGGCGGTCAGCCGTGGCTGGGCTCGCCCGGGCCGATCAGCTCGGCCACCTTGGCCAGCACGGCGTGGATGTCGAAGGGCTTGTCGAACACGGCGGCGAACAGGTCGCCATGCTGGCGGCCGATGTTGCCCTGGGCGCCGCTCATGAGGATGACCGGCAGCTCGGCGTACTGGGGGCGCTCGCGGATGGCGCGGGCGAATTCCAGGCCGTCCATCACCGGCATCATGAAGTCGGTGATCACCAGGGACGGGCGCTCGCGGTCGAGCACGTCCAGGCCTTTGCGGCCGTTGCCGGCCTTGACCACCATGTAGCCCTCGTCCTCCAGTGCGTAGGCGAGGATGTCGGCAATCAGATACTCGTCGTCGACTACCAGGATCGTTGTCATCAGCGGTTGGCCGGTTGTGCGCCCATCAGACGCGTGTCGCGTTGCCGGAGAGTACGGAGGTCACCTGGCGGAAGTTCTTGTCCAGACGCAGTCCGCTCGATGTGAATTGCAGCTCCAGCAGGGCGGGGTCATACCCGCTGTCCCTCATCTTCAGAATGGCCAGTGAGCGCTTGAGTTCAGCATTCACTTCCACGAACCGCATCAACAGAAGGTTGTCCACGATGCTCGACAGCTCGGGTGCCGGGGCGTTGATGTCGGCGCTGTAGAGGTCGCGCATCTCCCAGGTGGCGACGATGGTCACGCCCATCGCCCGCAGCTGGCCCAGCAGGGCGCCGAAGAATTCCACCAGTCGCGCCTGGCTGCTGGCCACCCGGGCCATGCCGCCGAAGCTGTCGATGAACAGGCGCTTGATGCCCAGGCGCTGCACCTCGGCGATCAGGTGGCCGCCCAGGGCGTCGAGCAGGCCTTCGGTGGGCGGTTGCCAGGCCAGGTGCAGGACGCCGGCCTTCTCCAGCGCCTCCAGGTCGAAGCCCAGGGCGCGGGCCTTGAGGCGCAGGCGCGCGGGAGATTCGTAGAAGCCGAAGTGCAGGGCCGGCTCGTCGGCACTGGCCTGGCCGAGGAAGCCCAGGCCGAGGCAGGTCTTGCCGACGCCGGCGGGGCCCATGGCGAGGGTCACCGAGCCGACGGGCAGGCCGCCTTCGATCAGTGCGTCCAGGTCCGGCGTGCCGCTGGCGATGCGCCGGGGCGTGGCGTCCTCGGGCAGGGTCGGGCGGCTGTAGAGGGATTCCAGCCGCGGGTAGACCACCAGGCCGTTCTCGGTGATCTCGCACTCGTGCAGGCCGGACAGGGAACCGCTGCCGCGGGTCTTGCGCAGGTGGATGCGGCGCACCGAGCGGTTGCCCACCAGCTCCTCGCCCAGTTCGATGACGCCGTCGACCATGGTGTGCTCGGGGCTGCCGTCGTCGAGGCGGGCGCTGGTGAGGAAGAGCACGGTGCAGCCGGCGAAGGCGGCGTGGCCCTGCAGCTCGGAGATGAATTTCTTGGTGTCCATCGGCGTGTCCGCCTTGGAGCGGGCATTGAGCACGCCGTCGACGATCATCACCGTGGCTTTCTGCCGGCTGATCTCGCGGCGCAGCAGGCGCACCACTTCGTCGAGGCCTTCGTTCTCCAGGGTGTCGAAGGCGCTGACGAACTGGATCTCGTCACCGACCTTGGAGGCGTCGAAGAAGCTCAGGGTGGAGAGGAACTGGAACAGGCGCTCGTGGGTTTCCGCCAGGAGGGTGGCCACCAGTACACGGCCGCCATTGCGCACGTGGTTGAAGCCGATCTGGTTGGCGAGGATGGTCTTGCCCGAGCCGGGACGGCCCTGGACGATGTAGGACGCGCCGGCCACCAGGCCTCCCTTCAAAAGGGCGTCCAGTCCCTCGATCCCACTGTGGAGGCGTTCTAGCTGTTCCAAGTTCTGGCCTGCTTCTGTGCTGTTTTTCGCTCGATGGTGAGCCGCTTCGGCTCGCATGCCCCGCGTCCGGGGCGGTGGGATTCTACGCGCCGGGGCGCCTGCCAGCGATAGAGTCGTCCGCATCGTGCAAGTTCCGCCCATTTGCAGCGGCGCCGGGCTGCCAGGCCGGCAGGTAGAGGGCGAGGGTGGCGCCCTGGCCCGGCAGGCTTTCCACGCGCAGGCCGCCGCCTTGCTGGCGGGCGAAGCCCCAGGCCTGGCTGAGGCCCAGGCCGGTGCCTTCGCCGAGGGGCTTGGTGGTGAAGAAGGGCTCGAAGATGCGCGGCAGGAGGGCCTCGGGAATGCCGCTGCCCTCGTCGCTGACGCTGATGCGCACGAAGCTGCCGACGAGGTCGTCCCAGCTGCCGTCCAGGTAGCGGTTCTCGGCCCGCAGGACGATGGTGCCCTCGCCCGGGGGCATGGCGTCGCGGGCGTTGAACACCAGGTTGAGCAGGCTCATTTCCAGTTGGCCGAAATCCACCTCCACCGGGTGCAGGGGTGGGCGCACCTGCAGTTCCAGGGTCAGGTGGCGGGGCAGGGCCTGGATGAAGAACATCTGCGCGGTGTGCAGCAGCCCTTCGAGCTGCAGCACCTGCACCTGCTGTTCGCGGCGCCCGGCGAAGGCCTGCAGGTGCTGGGTCAGGTGGCGGCCGCGCAGGCCGGCCTCGTGGATGTGGCCGAGCAGTTCCTTGCGGCGGGTCTCGTCGGTGCTGCGCCCGGCCAGGGCGGAGGCGCTGAGGATGATGGTGAGCAGTTCGTTGAAGTCCTGCGCCAGGCCGCCGCTGAGCTGGCCGAGGGCTTCCAGCTTCTGGGCGTGGAACAGCTGCATGCGCTGTTCGTCCTGCAGCAGGTCGCGGGCATGGCGCTCGCTGAGGTCGCGGACCTGCAGCGCCAGGCCGAGGGGGGCGCCGTGCGCGGTGGGGATGAGGTCGAGCACCCGCTCGGCCCAGATCGGCGAGCCGTCGTGGCGGCGCATCCAGCCTTCCTCGCGGGCGTGGCCGTCGACCCGGGCGGCCTCGAGCCAGCGCGCCGGCACGCCGGCCTCGCGGTCCTCGTCGGTGAACAGGTCCGCCAGGGGGCGGCCCAGCGCGTCGCCGGGGGGATGGCCGAGCACCTGCTGGGCGCCACGGTTCCAGCTGCGCAGCACGCCGTCGGGGGTCAGCAGGCAGAGGGCGCAGTCGGTGACGGCGTCCACCAGGCGCGCGTAGTCGGGGTCAGCGGGATCGCCGGCATTGGGCGATGGGGAAGGCTCCATGGGCACCAGGCTCGTGTAAGGGCGGTGCAGTGTCAGACCGCCGCCACGGGCCGGTGTTCCAGCCCGGGCGCCGGGCCGGTGTCAGTCGCCGCCCAGCAGGAAGTTGCCGCGCGGGCCGCCTTCAGGGCCGTCCAGCACCGGCACGTCGGAGTCGTCCTTGAGGTTCACCCCGGAGAGCTGGCGGCGGCAGGCCTCGCGCATCAGGTGCAGCAGGCGATGGGCGGCCAGCCCGTAGGAGAGGCCTTCCAGGCGCACGTTGGAGATGCAGTTGCGGCTGGCGTCGGTGAGGCCGACACGGGGCGCCCAGGTGAAGTACAGGCCGAGGCTGTCCGGCGAGCTGAGGCCGGGCCGCTCGCCGATGAGGATCACCACCATGCGCGCCTTGAGCAGCTCGCCCACTTCGTCGGCCACGGCGACGCGGCCCTGTTCCACCAGGGTGATGGGGGCGAGGTGCCAGTTCTCGCTGGCGGCCTGGTCGAGGAAGCGCCGCAGGAAGGGCAGGGTGTGGCGCTGCACGGCGAGGGCGGAGAGGCCGTCGGCCACCACCACGGCCAGGTCGTAGCCCTCGGGATGTTTCGCGGCGTGTTCGCGCAGGCGCTCGGCGGAGGCGGCGTCCAGGCGCCGGCCGAGGTCGGGGCGTTGCAGGTAGGTGTGGCGGTCGGCGGCGGCGCTATGCAGGCGCAGGCTGGCGTGGCCGAGGCCCTCCAGCTCGGCGGCCAGGGCCGGGGTGTCCAGCGGCAGGTGCACGGCGTCGCGGGCCTGGGCGTGGGCGAACTGGAAGTCCAGCTGGGCCTGGGTGGGCAGGCTGGTGCCGGCGCGCCCGAGGGCGATGCGCGCCGGGGTGAGGGCGCGCAGGGCCTGCCAGGGGTTGGCGGTGGCGGGGCGTTTCGGGTCGGTCATCGGGCCTCTCCTCAGGCGATTTTCCCCAGGGCGTGGCGGAAGGCCGGCGGCAGCTGCTCGCCGAGGCGCACGCGGCCGTCCTGCTGGCTGGCGATGCCCATGCGTTCCAGCCAGGCCTCGAACTCGGGGGCGGGCTTGAGGCCCAGGCTCTGGCGGGCGTAGAGGGCGTCGTGGAAGGAGGTGGTCTGGTAGTTGAGCATCACGTCGTCGGAGCCGGGGATGCCCATGATGAAGTTGATGCCGGCGACCCCGAGCAGGGTCAGCAGCATGTCCATGTCGTCCTGGTCGGCTTCGGCGTGGTTGGTGTAGCAGATGTCGCAGCCCATGGGCACGCCGAGCAGCTTGCCGCAGAAGTGGTCCTCCAGGCCGGCGCGGATGATCTGCTTGCCGTTGTAGAGGTACTCCGGGCCGATGAAGCCGACCACGGTGTTGACCAGGAACGGGTCGAAGTGGCGGGCCACGGCGTAGGCGCGGGTCTCGCAGGTCTGCTGGTCGACGCCGTGGTGGGCGTTGGCCGAGAGGGCGCTGCCCTGGCCGGTCTCGAAGTACATGAGGTTGTTGCCGAGGGTGCCGCGCTTCTGCGACAGCCCGGCTTCGTAGCCCTCGCGGAGGATCTCCAGGCTGATGCCGAAGCTGCTGTTGGCCGCTTCGGTGCCGGCGATGGACTGGAACACCAGGTCCAGCGGCACGCCCTTCTCGATGGCCTGGATGGAGGTGGTGACGTGGGTCAGCACGCAGGCCTGGGTGGGGATCTCGTAGCGCTGGATGATGGCGTCGAGCATCTCCAGCAGGGCGCTGATGGAGGCGATGCTGTCGGTGGCCGGGTTGATGCCGATCATGGCGTCGCCGTTGCCGTAGAGCAGGCCGTCGAGGATGCTCGCGGCGATGCCGGCGGGGTCGTCGGTGGGGTGGTTCGGTTGCAGGCGGGTGGAGAGCCGGCCGCGCAGGCCCATGGTGTTGCGGAAGCGGGTGACCACGCGGATCTTCTGCGCCACCAGCACCAGGTCCTGCACGCGCATGATCTTCGACACGGCGGCGGCCATCTCCGGGGTCAGCCCCCGCGCCAGGTTGCGCAGGGCCGCCTCGTCGGCGGACTCGCCCAGCAGCCAGTCGCGGAAGTCGCCCACGGTGAGGTGGCTGACCGGGGCGAAGGCGGCCCGGTCGTGGGTGTCGAGGATCAGCCGGGTGACCTCGTCCTGCTCGTAGGGGATCAGCGCCTCGTCGAGGAAGCGCTTGAGCGGCACCTCGGCCAGGGTCATCTGCGCCGCCACGCGCTCGGCGTCGCTGCTGGCGGCGACGCCCGCCAGGCAGTCGCCGGAGCGGGCCGGGCTGGCCTTGGCCATCACCTCGCGAAGGCTGTCGAAGCGCCAGGTCTGGCCGCCGACACTGTGGGAGTAGCTTGCCATCTCGATCTCCATCCGGGCCCCGCCCGGTTGGCTGGGCGGGGCATTGTCATCACACGCGGCTGAGCAGGGCGTCTTCCGGTGCACTGGCGCGGTGGTGCGCGGTGAACTGGAACCAGACGAAGCCTGCGGCCATGAACCCCAGGAAGATTAGCCCGATGGTGGTGTTGAACCAGGCCATGGCGACCAGGCAGACCACGGCCAGCACCAGGGCGATGGCGGGGACGACCGGGTAGCCGGGGGCGCGGAAGGTGCGCTCCAGGTTCGGTTCGCTGCGGCGCAGCTTGAACAGGCTGAGCATGCTGATGATGTACATGACGATGGCGCCGAACACGCTCATGGTGATCATCGCGGCGGTCAGGGTCATGCCCTGCAGGTTCACCAGGCCGTCGCTGTAGATCGCGGCGATGCCCACCACGCCGCCGGCGATGATGGCGCGGTGCGGGGTCTGGAAGCGCGACAGCTTGGCCAGGCCACGGGGCAGGTAGCCGGCGCGGGCCAGGGCGAAGAACTGGCGGGAGTAGCCGAGGATGATGCCGTGGAAGCTGGCCACCAGGCCGAACAGGCCGATCCACACCAGCATGTGCATCCAGGTGGAGTCGTTGCCGACCACGGCCTTCATGGCCTGGGGCAGCGGGTCGTTGATGTTGGACAGCTCGCGCCAGTCACCCACGCCGCCGGCCATGATCATCACGCCGATGGCGAGGAACACCAGGGTCAGGATGCCGGCGATGTAGGCGCGCGGGATGGTGCGTTTCGGGTCCTTGGCTTCCTCGGCGGCCATGGCCGCGCCCTCGATGGCGAGGAAGAACCAGATGGCGAAGGGGATGGCGGCGAAGATGCCGGAGAAGGCACCGAGGCTGAACTGATTGCTGCCGGCCCAGCCGTTGAGCACGAAGTTGGAGAAGCTGAAGCCCGGCGCGACCACGCCCATGAACACCAGCAGCTCGGCCACGGCCAGCACGGTGACCACCAGCTCGAAGGTGGCGGCGATGCTGACGCCGAGGATGTTCAGGGTCATGAACACGAAGTAGGCCCCCACGGCGGCGTGCTTCGGGTCCAGCTCCGGGTACTGCACGTTGAGGTAGGCGCCGATGGCCATGGCGATGGCCGGCGGGGCGAAGACGAATTCGATGAGGGTGGCGATGCCGGCGATCAGCCCGCCTTTCTCGCCGAAGGCCCGGCGGCTGTAGGCGAAGGGGCCGCCCGCGTGGGGGATGGCGGTGGTCAGTTCGGTGAAGCTGAAGATGAAGCAGGTGTACATGGTGGCGACCATCAGCGCCGTCACCAGGAAGCCCAGGGTACCGGCGGTGCCCCAGCCATAGCTCCAGCCGAAGTACTCGCCGGAAATCACCAGGCCCACGGCGATACCCCAGAGGTGCAGGGTGCCGAGCGTGGGTTTGAGTTGTGTCGTGCTCATCGGGACTCCTCAGCCCTCGCGGGCTTTGTTGTTGTTGGAAACCGCCTGTCCTCGGCGACGCTCGGCGCGCAAACACCCGCACAGTCCATTGGGGGATGGGTCGATGGTAGCCACCGACCGGCCCCAGGACTTGACCGTGGGAAGCGCGGTGGCGCCTCTGCGGTCAAGTCGCGGAGGTGTTACCCAACGCCCCATGAAAAGCGTGCTCCGGCCCGGTGCGCGCGGCCTCCAGCCTGCACAGGGAGGGTGCGGAGCCCTGGCCACGGTGCCTCCGGCAAGCCCCCTTCGGCGGCCGTGGACGAGGCATGGCTTTTGCTTGAACGGGTGATCAATTAAAGAACCCGGTACCCCGTGATGAGCCAGCCCCTGCTTTCATCCGCCAGCCTGCAGATGCCCCCCGCGAGCAACGTCGGCGTGCTGTCGGCGGCGGCCAGTGGCCTCGACCAGTTCATCACCCGCCAGGGCGGCGACCTGGACCTGGTGTTCGGCCGGGCCGGGATCGACCCCGAGCAACTGCGCCACCCGACCCTGAGCCTGGCGCTGCCCAACTACTGCGACGTGCTGGAGGAGGCCGCCCGGCAGTCGGGCTGTGACAACTTCGGGCTGCGCTACGGGCAGCAGTTCCAGCCCCGGGACCTGGGCTTGCTGGGGTATGTCGGGCTGTTCTCGGACACCCTGGAGGAGGCGCTGAAGAACTTCGCCGGGGCCTTCCCCTATCACCAGCACAGCACGCTGATCCGTCTGGTGGACTGCGGTGAGTGCTACCGCTTCGACTACCAGGTGCGCCATGGCGCCATCCTCGACCGCCGGCAGGATGCCGAGCTGACGCTGGGCATGGCGCTGAACCTGCTGCGTCACGTGCTGGGCCCGCAGTGGGCGCCGCGTGCGGTGGCCTTCGAGCATGAGCGGCCGGAGGAATGGCACGAGCATGGCGACGCCTTCGGCGCGCCGGTGCAGTTCGGCCGGCCGTGCAACTTCATGCTGGTGCCCAAGGGGGACGTGCAGGGCAAGCCGATGCCGGAGCGCGACCCGAACCTGCTGTTCCTCTTCCAGGACGTGATCCACCGCCTGGGAGCCGGCGCCAATGCCCCCAGCCTGCTGGAGGAACTGGGCACCCAGGTGCGCCTGGCCTTGTCCGAAGGCGAACCCTGCCTCGAACGCATCGCCGAACGCCTGGAAATGACCCCTGCCGGCCTGCAGCGTCGCCTGCGGGAACAGGGCCTGTGCTTCAGCCAGGTGGTGGAGCGCACCCGCCGCGAACTGGCGCTGCACTACCTGCGCCGCCGCCAACGCCCCATCTCCGAACTCGCCCCGCTGCTGGGCTACTCCGAGACCAGCGCCTTCTCCCGCGCCTTCCGCCGCTGGTTCGGCGTCAGCCCCCGGCAGTGGCGAGGGGAAGAGCGCTAGGTCCTCGCGTACCACGCCGCTCTGTAGGGTAGGCCGGGCGGCGTTCCGCTTCAGCCCACCAGCGGTAACCAGCGTGGGCTGAAGCCCACCCTACGAGGAGCGCGCCAACCCACGGGCAGCTCCCGTGGGAGCGAATTCATTCGCGAGGCTCTTCGCGGTTGAAACCGCTCCCACGGCACGGCTCCGGCGGTGGATCGATGCACGCACAGTCGCATCCGTAGGATGCGGTGAGCTCGGCGAACCGCATCGCTCCGTGCCCTGGCCCCGCAATGATGGGCTTCGCACAGCTCAGCCCATCCTACGTTTGCCGCCGCGACCCGGTGCGTGTGGGGGCTGGCTGAAACGAAAAAACGCGGCCGAGGCCGCGTTTTTCGTGGAGCGGGTGGGGTCAGAAGAAGCCCAGGGGGTTGATGTCGTAGCTGACCAGGAGGTTCTTGGTCTGCTGGTAGTGGTCGAGCATCATCTTGTGGGTTTCGCGGCCGACGCCGGACTTCTTGTAGCCACCGAAGGCGGCGTGGGCCGGGTACAGGTGGTAGCAGTTGGTCCAGACGCGGCCGGCCTTGATGCCGCGGCCCATGCGCCAGGCGCGGTTGATGTCACGGGTCCAGAGGCCGGCGCCGAGGCCGAACTCGGTGTCGTTGGCGATGGCGAGGGCTTCGGCTTCGTCCTTGAAGGTGGTGACGCCCACCACCGGGCCGAAGATCTCTTCCTGGAAGACGCGCATCTTGTTGTGGCCTTTGAGCAGGGTCGGCTGGATGTAGTAGCCGGTGGCGAGGCTGCCTTCGAGCTTCTCGGCGGCGCCGCCGGTGAGCACTTCGGCGCCTTCCTGCTGGGCGATGTCGAGGTAGCTGAGGATCTTCTCGTACTGCTGCTGGGAGGCCTGGGCGCCGACCATGGTGTCGGTGTCCAGGGGGTCGCCGCGCTTGATGGCTTTCACCTTCTTCATCACTTCGGCCATGAAGGCGGGGTAGATGGATTCCTGCACCAGGGCGCGGGAGGGGCAGGTGCAGACTTCGCCCTGGTTGAAGAAGGCGAGGACCAGGCCTTCGGCGGCCTTTTCGATGAAGGCCGGTTCGGCCTGCATGATGTCTTCGAAGTAGATGTTGGGGCTCTTGCCGCCCAGTTCGACGGTGCTGGGGATGATGTTCTCGGCGGCGCACTTGAGGATGTGCGAGCCGACGGGGGTGGAGCCGGTGAAGGCGATCTTGGCGATGCGCTTGCTGGTGGCGAGCGCTTCGCCGGCTTCCTTGCCGAAGCCCTGGACGACGTTGAGTACGCCGGGCGGCAGCAGGTCGCCGATCAGTTCCATGAGCACGGTGATGCCCAACGGGGTCTGTTCGGCGGGCTTGAGGACGATGCAGTTGCCGGCGGCGAGGGCCGGGGCGAGCTTCCAGGCGGCCATGAGCAGCGGGAAGTTCCAGGGGATGATCTGGCCGACCACGCCGAGGGGTTCGTGGATGTGGTAGGCGACGGTGCCGTCGTTGATTTCGGCGGCGCCGCCTTCCTGGGCGCGGATGCAGCCGGCGAAGTAGCGGAAGTGGTCGACGGCGAGCGGGATGTCGGCGTTGAGGGTTTCGCGCACGGCCTTGCCGTTGTCCCAGGTTTCGGTGACGGCGAGGACTTCGAGGTTCTGTTCGATGCGGTCGGCGATCTTCAGCAGGATGTTGGAGCGGTCCTGCACGGAGGTGCGGCCCCAGGCGTCGGCGGCGGCGTGGGCGGCGTCGAGGGCCTTGTCGATGTCTTCGGCGGTGGAACGGGGGAATTCGGCGATGGGCTGGCCGTTCACCGGGGAGGTGTTGGTGAAGTACTGGCCTTTGACCGGGGGCACGAATTCGCCGCCGATGTAGTTGCCGTAGCGGTCCTTGAAGGAAACGACGGCGCCGGGGGTGCCGGGTTGTGCGTAACGCATGGTCTATCTCCTTGGCTCTTGTGCTTGTTGGTGGAGGACGCGCCGAAGCGCTGTGAGCAGCATAGAGCAAGGGGCGGGCCAGGCCAGCGCAAGCCCCGGCCGGCGTGGCCTGCGGCCATTGCCGGGGATATCGCGTCGGTGTGGCTGTGGCAGGGCTGGTACAGGCCGGGTGACAGTTTGTCACGCATCTGGCACAGCCTGATGACCCATGGGTCATGCGGGCGTTGCAAAGGGCGTGGCGCTGGAGGATGCTGCGGCGACGTGGGTGCCCGTCCTGGGCGCCGGGCTGCCTCCCGGACCCCCGCTGCGGAGAACAACAAGACATGCACGACCACCTGAGCCGCCATGCTCAGCAAGTGCTGACCCTGGCGCAGGGCAAGGCCCAGTCGAGCGGGCCCGCTGCCGACCCTTCCATCGCCCGCTCCTGGCTGCGTTGCCTGGAGGACTACAACCTGGACCCGGCCCTGCCGCGCCCGCCCGCCGTGCTGGAGCACGCGCTGATGCTGGAATGCCGCGAGCGCATGCAGCAGGTGCTGGAGATCGCCAACGGCGAGATGAACAGCCTCTATCACCAGCTCTCCGGCACCGGCCACGCGGTGCTGCTGACCGATGCCCGTGGGGTGATCCTCAACTGTGTGACGGCCGCGGCCGAGCGCAACGCCTTCGAGCAGGCGGGCCTGTGGCTGGGCGCCGACTGGAGCGAGGCCCGCGAGGGCACCAATGGTATCGGCACCTGCCTGGTGGAGCGCCAGGCGCTGACCATCCACCAGGACGAGCACTTCCGCAGCCTGCACACCGGGCTGACCTGCTCGGCGAGCCCGGTGTTCGACCCCCATGGCGAGCTGCTGGCGGTGCTCGACGTCTCCTCGGCGCGGCGTGCCATGTCCCGCCAGAGCCAGTTCCACACCATGGCGCTGGTCAACCTCTCGGCGAAGATGATCGAGAGCTGCTACTTCCTGCGCCGCTTCGAAGGCGAGTGGCTGCTGCGCTTCCACCTGCAGGCCGAGTACGTCGGCCTGTTCAGCGAAGGGCTGATGGCCTTCGACGGCGAGGGGCGCATCCGCGCGGTGAACCAGGGCGCCATCAACCTGCTGGACAGCAGCCGCGAGCGCCTGTTGGGCACCACGGTGGAGGCCTGCTTCGACTGCCGCCTGGACGACCTGCTGGCCCGCGCCCAGCCCCAACCCAATGCCAGCTGGCCGCTGCGGGCACGTAATGGCCGGGTGCTGCATGCGGCGCTGCGCGGCCAGGCGCCCCGGCCGATGCCGGTGGCCCCGCTGGTGGTGGAGCGCCCGGCGGCAACGGGCCTGTGCCTGGGGGATGCGGCGCTGCAGGCGGACTTCCGCCGGGCCGTGAAGGTCTACGAGCGGGACGTGCCGTTGCTGGTCAACGGCGAGACCGGCTCCGGTAAGGAAGCCTTCGCCAAGGCCGTGCACCGGGCCAGCTCCCGGGCCGAGCTGCCCTTCATCGCGCTGAACTGCGCGGCGATCCCGGAATCCCTGATCGAGAGCGAGCTGTTCGGCTATCGCGGCGGCAGCTTCACCGGTGCTCGCAAGGAAGGCATGCGCGGCAAGCTGCAGCAGGCCGACGGCGGCACGCTGTTCCTCGACGAGATCGGCGACATGCCCCTGGCCCTGCAGACCCGCCTGCTGCGGGTGCTGGAAGAGCGCCAGGTGGTGCCCATCGGCGGCGAGGCCCAGGCGGTGGACGTGCGCATCATCAGCGCTACCCACCGTGCCCTGGAGGCCCGCGTGCAGGCCGGCGACTTCCGTGAGGACCTGTACTACCGACTCAATGGCCTGGTCATCGACCTGCCGCCGCTGCGCGAACGCAGCGACCGGGAACCGCTGCTGGAGCACCTGCTGCGGGAGGAGGCGCGCGGCCAGGTGGTGCGCCTCGACGATGCCGCCCGCCAGGCCCTGCTGGCGCATCCCTGGCCGGGCAACGTGCGCCAGTTGCGCAACGTGCTGCGCACCCTGGTGGCGTTGTGCGAGGACGGGGTGATCCGCCTGGCTGACCTGCCCCGGGACATCCGTGAGCAGGCTGCACCGGTGACGCGGGCCGAAACGCCGGCCAACCCGCTGGACGATGCCGAGCGCGCCGCCCTGCTGGGTGCGCTGGAAAGCCAGCGCTGGCACATGACCCGCACCGCCGAGCAACTGGGCATCAGCCGCAACACGCTGTACCGCAAGCTGCGCAAGCACGCCATCGAGACGCGTAGTTTGTAGGGGCGACTTCAGTCACCCGCCGTAGATGAAGAACCCGCTGATTGGCGGGTTCGTTCTTATGGCGGCGTTGGTTAGCTGATTTCGACTACGGCGATCGGACGAAGAACTGACCGTATTTTGAAATGCAGCCGTCTTTGAAGTAGTTCATGCGAAACGACCAAGAATCTCTGATCTCTTCAAACGATCCCTAGAGCAACGGGATACGGTCCAATGCACAGTTACCGCCCCTTTTGGGAGCGTCGGTTATGGGGAGGCGGGCGCCCGTGTCGACATCGAAAATCTCAATGTAGCAACCGCTCAATACGTCCAGTCCGTCGACAATTCCTCCTTTGATCACATAGCGCGCACCCGGAGTAAACTCGCTGACAAAATCTATGCGGCACGAGCGGTTGGCATTGGCTGTGCCGGTCATGACCAAATGTAGTGGCTTGCCGGCTTCAATCGGAAAAAAACCTTCCGGTGTCGATACATTCTTATAAACGGAAATCAGCTGGCCTCCCGCCGCGATCGCTACTGTTCTGCCGTATTTGCAGGCGATAGTAGAGGCTGCATCCAGAGACACACCGTTTCGGCGATTCTCCTGTGACATCAATTCACTGCGGATCAGTGCCTGAGGCGCTCCCTCAGGAACGAGATATTTCGGCACCGGAGTGCAGCCTGCGAGCAACAAAATTGAACATAGGTAAAGAGGCTTCATAAACTTCCCTATTCATATTGGTAGAAGGCTGCGCTAACTATCCTGATGGGGCAGAGAGGGTCAAGAACTCAGTGAGAATAGTGGGCGCTTTACCAAGCTTTAAATAAATATTTACCCTCCTACGGGCGCACACGGACTTCCTTACTTTCCGTATTGCCGAACGACTCGACATCAGCCGCAACTCCCTGTACCGCAAGCTGTATAAGGACTCGATAGCAATGCACACCCTTCAGGGGGGACTTCAGTCGTCCTGCTTCCGTCGGGTTTCACCCGACTTACTAGGAGGTCCCCGCGTTCGTGTGAATGTCGGGTTTGGTCGAGCAAAACTTGTGGGGCGAATTCACTTGCAGTTTGCGTTGCACAGGCTTGACACCTAACAAAAGGCCCGCCATTTGGCGGGCCTCTTATCCGGGCTTACGGGGTGGTGACGCTCTTTCACGCACCAAACGATGCCATCGGTGAGGCCTGCGAGGGCAGCCCTGCGGGCGGCTTGGCGACTGAAGTCGCCCCTACGAGTGCCTCGACAGGGCTTCAAACGGCCTGTGGCATTTCCCCCCGTGCCAGCCGAGCGTTGATGGCATCGATCACCTTCGGCAGGTCGGCGATGGTGTCGATCAGGTAGTGCGGGCGGGCACCTTCGAAGAGCTGGCCGATGCGCTGGCGTGCCCGCTCCAGTTCCGTGGGCGAGAGGGCCTTGAACTGGTCCCAGGTCAGGCCCAGGGCATTGCCGGAGCAGGTGAGGGCCACCGTCCACATGCCGGCCCGGCGGCCTTCGAGGATGCCCGGCCAGGTGTCGTCCACCTTCACGCAGGCGGCCACGTCCTCAATGCCGAGGGCAATGACGTTGGCCAGGGCCTGGGCCGGGTGCGGGCGGCCGTTGGGCACTTCGTCGGTGGCCACCACGTGGTCGGCGACGTAGCCGTTGCCCCGGGCTAGCTCCACCACCTTGTCCATCACCGCCTTGGGGTAGCCGGAGCAGGAGCCGATCTTCAGGCCGCGCTGGCGCAGCGCGGCGATGGCCTCCAGGGCGCCGGGGATGAGCGCCGAGTGGACGCCGATCTTCTCGATCTGCAGCGGCATGAAGCGTTCGTAGATGGCCGTGACGTCGTCGTCGGTCGGCAGCCGGCCGAAGGCGGCACGGTAGCGTTCGGCGATGGCGGGCAGGTTGCAGAGGGTGCGGATGTGGTCCCACTTGCCCATGCCCATCGGGCCACGGGCTTCCTCCAGGGAGACGGCGACGCCGAACTCGGCGAAGGCCTCGACGAAGATCTGCGTCGGGGCGAAGGAGCCGAAGTCGACCACGGTGCCGGCCCAGTCGAGCACGGCGGCCTGCAGGCGGGTGGGGTGTTGGTAGTTCATGGCGATTCTCCATCGGGGTTCAGGTTCGGGCGTTGGCCAGGCCGCCTGGGAGCGGTATGGCAGGGGGTGTTTCGGGTTGCGGCCGGCTGTTCCAGAACGGCACCAGCAGCAGGCTGGCCAGCAGGGCGGCGAAGGTGAAGGCGAGGAACACGGTGGTGGTGTCGAAGTAGCCCGGCAGCAGGCCGCCGAGGATGGCGCCCACCGAGCCGCAGCCGTTGACGAAGCCGGCGGCGGTGCCGGCCGCTTCCTGGGTGCCGAAGTCGACGGCGGCGGAGCTGCTGATCATCGAGTCCGGGCCGTAGAGGGTCATGCCCATGAGGAACAGCAGGCCCACCACCAGGTACAGGCTGCCGCTCTGCATGGCCGGCACGAACAGCGCGAGGCACAGGGTGAGGGCCGCCAGGCTGAACACGCAGGCGGGCATGCGGCGGGCGCCGAAGAGCTTGTCCGAGGCGATGCCGATGAGGATCGGCCCCATCAGCCCGGCCACTTCGAACGCCGTGGGGACGATGGCGGAGGCCACCTTGCCGATGGCCGGCATGCGTTCGTAGACGATCACCGGGCCCCACAGGAGGATCGCGTAGCGCGCCGGCTTGAGCAGGAAATAGGCCAGGCCCAGGGCCAGCACCGGGCGGTTGGCCAGCACCTTGCGCAGCACCCGCCAGTGCCCGGGGCGTACGGCGGTCGGGTCGGCGGCCGCTGCGCTTTCCAGCGGTGGCAGGCCGACGTCCTCCGGGCGGTTGCGTTGCAGCAGCCAGAACAGCACGGCCACGCCCAGCACCACCAGCGCGCATGAGACGAACGCCGCGCGCCAGTCGTGGAACACCTCGTAGGCCCACCAGCCGGCGAAGGGCGTGGCCACCAGGCCGCCGAAGGCGTAGCAGGTGCTCCAGTAGCCCAGCACCCGGCCGCGCTCCTGGGTGGCGAAGAAGCTGCCGATGTTCTTGCACAGCCCCGACCAGCCGGTGGACTGCGCCAGGCCCTGGACGAGCATGCAGCTGACGAAGATCGGCAGGGTGGCGAAGGTGCCCATGGCCAGGGCCGCCAGGGCCGAGATCAGCAGGCCGCCGAAGACCACGACCCGTGGCCCGAAGCGGTCGGCGAATAGCCCCCAGGTGAACTGGCCCACGGCGTAGGCGCCGAGGTAGAGCGCATCGAGGTTGGCCATGGCGGCCTTGTCCAGCTCGAAGGTCGGGTCCTCGGCGATGCCGAGCTTGGCCACCGAGAAGGCCTTGCGGGTGAAGTAGAAGGCGGCGTAGGCCAGCCAGGTGATGAGGAAGATCTGGACCCGCCAGCGGTGCAGCGATTGCCAGCCGCGGGCGGTGGAGCCGGGTGAGGTGTGCATGGGTTCTGACCCCTGTGGACAGTGCATGAGGAGAGGTTGTTGTTCTTGTGGTGTGTCCTGGCTGTCTAAACGCCCGGCCTGGTCAGAAGGGCAGCGGTCGGGGCGTCAGGCGTGGGTGGGCTGTGCGCTAGGCAACTCCTCGCCGGCATGGCCGGCAGTGGGCCGCGCCGGGGCGCGGCCGGTGGGGTTCAGGCCGCCTGGCCGGGGAGGGTGACCTCCATGGCGGCGAGGCTGTCGGCGATGGCGGCCAGCAACTGGCGGACGATGGCCTCGTCGATCTGGCCGATGCAGCCGATGCGGAAGCTCTCCGCCTCGGTGAGCTTGCCGGGGTAGATGACGAAGTGGCGGGCCTTGAGTTCGTCGTAGAAGCGCTTGAAGGCGAAGCGGGGGTGATCGGGGCTGAAGAAGGTGGTGATGATCGGCGACAGCCAGCGGTCCTCCAGCAGCGTGCGGAAGCCCATCTGGCGCATGCCGGCCACCAGTACGTCACGGTTGCGGGTGTAGCGCGCCAGGCGCCCGGCCACGCCGCCTTCCTCCGCGTGCTGGGCCAGTGCGGCACGGAACGCCACCACGCTGTGGGTGGGCGGGGTGAAGCGCCACTGGCCGGTGCGCTCCATGTAGCGCCACTGCTCCAGCAGGTCGAGGCTGAGGGAGTGGGCGCGCCCGGCAGAGGCCTCCAGCAGGCTGCGGCGGATGATCACGAAGCCGAAGCCGGGAATGCCTTCGATGCATTTGTTGGCCGAGGACACCAGCACGTCGAAGTCCACCGCCTGCACCGTGAGCGGCACGGCGCCGAACGAACTCATGGCATCGACGATCAGCACCTTGCCGTGGCGACGCACCACGGCGGCGATCTCGGCCAGGGGGTTGAGGATGCCGGAGCTGGTCTCGCAGTGGACCAGGAACACGCTGGTGACCTCCGGGTGGTCGCGCAGCAGGGCATCCACTTCCTCCGGCTGGGGCGGCAGGTAGTCGCCCTTGTCGAGGCTGATGTGGGCGCGGCCCAGGTAGTCGAGGATCTTGCCTGCACGCTGGCCGTAGGCACCGTTCATCAGCACCAGGGCCTTGCCGTCACGGGGGATGGCGGTGGCCAGGGCGGCTTCGACGGCGAAGGTGCCGCTGCCCTGCAGCGGCACGCAGGCGTAGCGGTCGTCGTGCACGCCGGCCATGGCCAGGAGCTGCTGGCGCACCTCGGCGGTGACGCGGTTGAAGTCGGCATCCCAGGAGCCCCAGTCCTGCAGCATGGCCTCCTTGGTGGCGCGGGAGGTGGTCAGCGGGCCGGGGGTCAGCAGGTAGGGCTCGCCCAGCGCCGGAGCGGCCAGCGGGGCATGGGCAGTGGGGAATTCGGCGTGGGTCATGGTCGTCTCCAGCGGATGCGGGGTGGCGGTGCTGGAGGGGATGAGACCCGTTTCAGTGCGATAACTGAAATCGATTTATGGTATTTCACTCAGAAGCTGAGCTTATTTATCGGGGGTGACATGTCGGTTTCCCAGGCCCAACTCAAGGCCTTCCATGCCGTGGCCGTGCACGGCAATTTCACCCGTGCGGCGGAGCAGTTGTTCCTCAGCCAGCCGGCGGTGTCCGACCAGGTGCGCAAGCTGGAGGAGCGCTTCGGTGTGCTGCTGTTCAACCGCAACAAGCGCTCGGTGCAATTGACCGAACTGGGCGGGCAACTGCTGGCCATCACACAGCGCCTGTTCGCCGCCGAGCGCGAGGCACTGGAGCTGCTCACCAGCTCCCGCGCCCTGGAGAGCGGCAGCCTGACCCTGGCGGTGGACGCGCCCATGCACCTGCTGCCGCACCTGGCGCGCTTCTGCGAGCGCTACCCCGGCATCCGTGTGCGGCTGGTGACGGGCAACAGCGACGAATCCCTGCGCCGGCTGTTCGACTACCAGGCCGACTTCGCCGTGCTCGGCCGCCCGGTGGACGACGAGCGGTTGATCAGCCACGTCCTCAGCAGCGGCCCCCTGGTGGCCTTCGTCGCCGACAGCCACCCCTGGGCCCACCGCGAGTCCCTGCACCTGGCCGACCTCCACCGCACCCCGCTGGTGCTGCGGGAGGAAGGCTCCATGACCCGGCAGATGCTGGAGGACGAAATGCACCGCGCCGGCCTGGAGGTCCTCCCCGCCATCGAAGTGGAAGGCCGCGAGGCGGTGTTCGAGATGGTCATGGCCGGGCTCGGCGTCGGCATCGTCTCCGCCGCCGAACTCGGCGCCGGGCGCGGCGTGTGCGTCCTGCCTATCCTCGACTTCGAATCGCGCATGACGGAAACGCTGGTGTGCCTGAAGGAGCAGGGGGCGAGGCGGGTGATTGGGGCGTTTTTGGAGGGGGTGGGCGTAGAGTGAGCCGCCTATACGGTATGACAGTTATGCAAGAGCGTTCGGGAGACTAGATGTGGCATTCATGCTCAGCGAAATTGACCTTAGGCCAATGAGAGCAGGGGGACGGACTTTTCAAACGGCATTGGCCAACTGCAACTCGACGCAACCTCCCGAAAAAGGTGTTTATCGAGGCCAGCAAAGCGGCGCAGTCATCGAGGTCATATCTGCAGGAGGCACAGTTACGGCAGCATCGGAGGCGAAACTGGCGCTGTCGATCATCCGGCCCGTTCCGGTAGCGTTCAAGCGTATGGGAGACGGCGACGTTCCGTTGCCGGTAGACGAGATTTTCGTCCAGCAAGACAGCACCGAAAGCTTCAGGCGAATGGTGCTCAGTAATTTGTGGTTCGAAAAGGACCTGATGGGATTCTGGTTGCCTGTCGAGTTTTTCAGTTCCGGTACCCCACAAGGACCGGGCTGGGTGAGAGCGTTGGAGGATTGCATCGAGGGGGCCGTCCCAGTGACATGCGACACGGAGGCGATTTCTTTTACCGGACTTAGAGCGTTTCCATTCCTGGGAGGGCCAACAGCATGAAGAAATATAGCGAGGAAGAGCTGGTTCAGTTCCTGACTAAAGATGGTATGGAGCTTGACGGATATTTTGTTCTCGGGCCGGGTCGCACGGTGTGTGTCGTTCAGTTCAATCTGCTGTTCTTTAATCAGATATGTAATGACCTGCTTTACTTGCAGGTTGTGGATTTTCTGATGGCGAGGGGGCGCTACTTTGACGGGATGGATGCGTTAAGAAACGCTTATCCTGACGTTAAAACCTGATCTCTGTTCTTGACGGGGCTCTCTACAATGTGTGGGTGGGCGCTTTTTTCATACAAGATGTAATTTCGGGTTCTCCAGTTTTTTGTGTGCTTGCACTACGCATAAAATGATGGCGATTTTTATTGCAATTCGACTTCAAATTCTATGGGCAAGATACCTTGGTAATACAGTGGATTGATAAGGTGCTGATGGATTCAGTGTTCTTTTCCTTCTGCGGGAGTGGAGTCTGGATTCATTTGGTGATGAGTGGTTTGTGGGCATGGAGTGTTGGGCGTGGAGAGTAATTTTTTTCATGGTTTAGTCGTTCTTATGGGGCTGCATCATCAAGGTGATATGCCGGCTTGGGAGATAGTGCTCTATATAGTTAAAGAGATCGCTCAAGATGGAGACCAAGCCGAATTTGACAACCTGCCGAGTTGGCTAAAGTTTGAGGTGGCCAATGAGTTAGAAGAATACAAGAAGGATGGATCGTGGAGAGTAATAATTAGTGGGGAGGTGAGGGATTATGGCGTATACGCGGACGCATTCATTGACAAGGTGGATTTTACGCCTTGGTCGTTTTTGAATGGCACGGGTTTCTGCCGGAACGCAGCAAGCGATGCCCGTAGCGAGTTTGAGAACAGCTACTTTCCAGAGTTGAGTGTGTATGAGCGATATATTTCGCCTTATAAGCTGAGTGGGGTCCTTAACGTCGGCTGGGTCGATGTGTTCGGAGACATCCCAAGGCGACAGCCTTCGGACGCTCTGCTGGCGCGTCTTTCCGATGTATTGGAGAGTGTTTCGCCCTTCATTCCTTTTATGGGGCCAGACATAGAATTGCCACACTGTATGCAGTGTGGGGCAATAAAGTACGCAAGGAGTAATGGCTCCTTGCTTAGGAGTTCTGAGTTGTGGGTGCCGGCTGGCGATTTAATATATGCCTCTCCGCTTTCTATCGTTCACTTTATTCGTGAGCATCATTACTGCCCTCCTGATGAATATGTTGAGTGCTTGATGAGTGTTGATCTACGACAGGCGTTTGATTCGAATAAGATATATAGAGATAGGCTGCAGAAATCTGGCTTGCGCAGTGCGCGCCTAACGTAAAGAGGGACGTGTCAAGTGGAGATGTTGTACGAGAAACACGCACCTCTGGACTTGGAACTGGTCAAGACCCTCATTGGTGCTACGCCTGAAAGCTGGAACCAGATCGAGATGCACGCAGTACGGGTGGAGGAGGGCGAGTATCAGGGGCTAACTGTAAGGATCAGCAGCCCTGAGGGTAGACAGGACCTACTGGAGCCTGCGGATGAAGTGATCGATCTACTGTATCAACATCTGGATGTATTTCGTGAGCACGGCACACTGTGGCGAGAGCTCTTCTGTTCGGTGTTCCTGAAAGAAGACGGGAATTGGGGTTTCAAATTGAAATTTGAATATTGAGCTGTTGGATGTTTGCGTGCTGGATGTGTAAGCGTCATTTTCTATGTGGAGCTGAAAGTGGTTCGTAGGGCATTGTCCTTTAATAAAATAGGGGGTATTGAGTTTGTCCGCTGATAACGCTCTATCGACGGACTATCGCTCACCCATTCGTGAGCCGCATCACGCGCCCTGCTTTCCTTGCTCCCCCGTCCCGGTTCATCCTTCGCACCTGGCGCAATGCCATGATTTCTGGCCGGCTCGTGGTGGCAAGACCGCGAGCGGCAGCGAGGGAAGCACTGCAGAAGGAGTTGCAGCAGGATGCGTGTGTTGTTCATTCACCAGAATTTCCCGGGGCAATTCCGTCACCTCGCCGCCCACCTGGCGAAGCGGGACGATGTGGAGGTCCTGGCCATCGGTCGCGAGCAGGCGCCGGGGCTGCCGGGGGTGCGGTTGTTGCGCTACAAGCCCCATCGCAAGGCGAGTGCGCAGACGCACCCCTACGTGCGCAGCTTCGAGGATGGCGTGCTGCACGGGCAGCAGGTGCTGCGCCTGTTGCTGGACCTGAAAGCCAAGGGCTATCGGCCGGATGTGGTGGTCGCTCACCCCGGCTGGGGCGAGAGCCTGTATGTGCGGGAGGCGTTCCCGTCGGCGCGGCTGATCCACTTCTGCGAGTACTACTACCGGGCCCAGGGAGCTGACGCGGGCTTCGATCCGGAGTTCCCCCTCGACACCCACGGGGCGGCGAGCATCCGCAGTCGCAACGCGCTGCACCTGCTGAACCTGGAGAACTGCGACCTCGCCATCACGCCCACCCGGTGGCAGCGCAGCCTGCACCCGGCGGCCTACCGTGACGGAATGCGGGTGATCCACGAGGGCATCGACACGGCCAGTTTGGGCCCGGATCCGAAGGCCACCCTGGCATTGCCCGATGGGCAGGTGCTGAGGGCCGGGCAGCCGATCCTCACCTATGTGGCGCGCAACCTGGAGCCCTACCGGGGCTTCCACAGCTTCATGCGGGCGCTGCCGCGCATCCTCGCCGCGCACCCGGGGTGCCAGGTGGTGGTGGTGGGCGGGGATGAGGTCAGCTACGGCAGCCGGCCGAAGGATGCCGCCAACTGGCGCAGCAAGCTGCTGGCGGAAAATCCCATCGACCCGGCGCGCGTGCACTTCCTCGGCAAGGTGCCCTACGCCACCTACAAACAGGTGCTGCAGGTGTCTGCCGTGCACCTCTACCTGACCTACCCCTTCGTGCTGTCGTGGTCCCTGCTGGAGGCGATGGCCAGCGGCTGCCTGGTGGTGGCGTCGGACACCGCGCCAGTGCGCGAGGTGATCGAAGACGGGCGCAATGGGCGGCTGGTGGACTTCTTCGACACCGGAGCCATCGCCGAGCGTGTCGTGCTGGCGCTGTCCGAGCCCGAGCGCTTCCAGGCCCTGCGCCAGCAAGCCCGGGCGACCGCCGCCGGCTATTCCACCCAGGCGGGGATCGCCGGGTATCTGGAGGCCCTCGGGCTCACCTCCGCCTTTGTCGGCGCCTAGGAGGGGGCCAAGCCCCACAGTCTTTTTACCCCGTACCTGTCGCTGGCCATGCCATGACGCCGGGTGCGGGCCTGTTCGGTCGTGGTGACCATCAAAGGAGCAGCTATGGAAATGCAGGGAACACAGGGTAACGACACGCTGATCGGCAGTGACGACAGCGATCGGATCGACGGATTGGGCGGGGACGACCGGTTGGTGGGCGGGGGCGGTAACGACACCCTGACCGGTGGCCTGGGCAATGACACCCTGGTCGGGGGCGCGGGGGATGACGTCTATCGATTCGGTTTCGGCAGCGGGCGGGACGTGATCGAGGACGGTGGTGGTGATTGGGGACGGAGCGTCCTCGCATTCGAGCCGGGTGTGCAGCCTGCGGACGTCACTTGCCGCCAGGTGAACGGCGATCTGGTGCTGACGCTGGCGACCGGGCGTGACCAGGTGATCCTGCGCAACTACTTCTACTCAGCCCAGCCAGGCTCCCCGGACGTCTTCGAGATCCGCTTTCCCGATGGCACCCTGTGGACGCCTTCGAGTGTGATGCAGAGGCTGGAACCCCAGGGGGCGCAGGTGGTGGGCAGCCCCGGTGCTGACACGCTGATGGGCACCGCCGGTGCCGACACGATAGAGGGCCGGGACGGCAACGACCTGCTGAGCGGTGGTGCGGGTGATGACCTGCTGCTGGGCGGAGATGGCGACGACACCCTGGAAGGCAGCCTGGGGTTCGACACCCTTATGGGTGGGCTGGGCAACGACACCTACCGGCTTACCGGACCATGGGGGCAGGTGGTCATCGATGAACCCGTCTCGCTGGCCGGTGGCTTCGATGTGCTCGAACTCTACGACGTGGCCTCGACCGACGTGCGGGTCAATCGCGTTGGCAACGACCTGATCCTGCTGCGCCAGGGCAGCAGCGACCGGATCACCCTGAGCAATTACTTCAACGACGATGTCTTCGGACCCGAGGCCGTCGAGGAGATTCGCTTCTCCGACCAGCTCTGGCGGCCGTTGCAGGTGCTGGAGATGCTGCGCAACGGTACCTCCGGCAACGACAACCTGATAGGCACCCCGCTCGACGATACCCTCGACGGCGGCCAGGGGGATGACCTGCTCAATGGCGGTGGCGGGAATGACCTGCTGCTGGGCGGTGCCGGCAACGACACCCTCGAAGGCAGCCAGGGGTTCGACACCCTGGTCGGCGGCACGGGGAACGACACCTATCGGATTACCGGCAGTTGGGGGCAGGTCCTCATCGACGAGTTGCCTGTCCTGGAGGGCGGCTTCGACGCCATCGAGCTCGATGTGGCCGCAAGCGACGTCATGTTCAGCCGTGCAGGCAATGACCTGATCCTGTCGCGCCGCGGCAGCAGCGACCAGATCATCGTCCGCAGCTACTTCAATCCGGACGTTTTCGCGGCCGA
Organism: Pseudomonas sp. zfem003; assembly: GCF_032621675.1. Lineage (NCBI taxonomy): Bacteria > Pseudomonadati > Pseudomonadota > Gammaproteobacteria > Pseudomonadales > Pseudomonadaceae > Pseudomonas > Pseudomonas sp. zfem003. The sequence goes on from NZ_JAVYJG010000010.1 coordinate 253,690, forward strand.
GGCCATCGAGGAGATTCGCTTCGCCGACCAGGTCCTGCGACCGCTCCAGGTCCTGCAGATGCTCGGCGGCGGCACCGCCGGCAACGATACGCTGGTGGGCAGTGATTTCTCCGACACCCTCGACGGTGGCCAGGGTGATGACCTGCTGGATGGCCGCGGTGGTAACGACCTGCTTATCGGCGGTGCCGGTAACGACACCCTGTATGGCGGCGCAGGCGATGACACCCTCAACGGGGGCGATGGCGACGACTGGCTGGACGGCGGCCAGGGCTACAACCAGCTCTCGGGCGGCCTGGGCAACGACACCTATGTGCTGGGCGAAGGCTACAGCGCCATCCTCGAAGTCGCTGGAGGCGGTATCGACACCGTGCGCAGCAGCGTCACCCAGGGGCTGGGCTATGCGCTGGAGAACCTGGTGCTGACCGGCAGTGCCGATGTCGACGGCTACGGCAACGAGCTGGACAACGAACTGACCGGCAACAGCGGCAACAACCGCCTCAAGGGTGAAGCTGGCAACGACCGCCTGTACGGGCTGGACGGCAAGGACACTCTGGAGGGCGGGGCCGGTAATGACAGCCTCTACGGCGGCGCAGGCGACGACAGCCTGCTGGGTGGCGATGGCGATGATTGGCTGGACGGTGGCGAAGGCTTCGACCGGTTGGAAGGTGGGGCCGGCAACGACACCTATGTCGTCAACCAGGCTTCCGTATCGATCCATGAAGCCAGCGGAGCAGGCGTGGACACGGTGCGCAGCAGCGTCAGCCATGGCCTGGGGGCGGCGATCGAGAACCTGGTGCTCACCGGTTCGGCGAACATCGAGGGCTTCGGCAACGAGTTGAACAACGAGCTGACCGGTAATGCGGGCAACAACAAGCTCGAGGGACGTGACGGAAATGACCGTCTCGACGGCGGCGCCGGCAACGACCAGCTCAGCGGTGGCAAGGGTGATGACGTCTACTTCTTCAGCCGCGGCTGGGGTCAGGACGTGGTCACCGACTATGGCGATGGCTTCGACAGCATCCAGTTCGCTGCCGACATCCTGCCGGGTGACCTCCAATTGATACACCAGGGTGACGACCTGCTCCTGAGCCTCAAAGGCACCGCGGACAGCCTGCGCGTGGTGGGGTACTTCACCGGCAACGGCGTGGGTGCTAATGCCATCGAGGAAATCCGCTTTGCCAATGGGGATGTCTGGACGATCACCCAGGTGCGCAATCTGGTATTGCAGGGGAGCGATGGCAACGACCTCATCAATGGCTTCAACACGGCTGATACCCTCGATGGCGGACTGGGCCACGACACCCTCTATGGCGCCGACGGCAATGACCTGTTGATCGGTGGCAGCGGCAATGACCTGCTGGATGGCGGTACCGGCAATGACACGCTGATAGGCGGGCTGGGTAACGACACCTACGTGGTCGACTCCCTGGGCGACGTGATCCAGGAGAGCCCGAACCAGGGCATCGATACCCTTGAATCCAGCATCAGCATCACCTCGCCCTTGCGGGTCAACCTCGAGAACCTGCGCCTGACCGGCAGCGCCAACCTCAATGGAACCGGTAACAGTGCCAGCAACCTGATCACCGGCAACCAGGGCGCCAACTACCTCAGGGGCAATGCCGGCAACGACACCCTCAGCGGCGAAGGCGGCAATGACACCCTGGAAGGCGGCGCCGGCAATGACGTCTACCGCTTCGCCAGGGGCTGGGGGACGGACACGATCGTCAACTTCGAAGCGGGCTCCAATGGCCTGGACGCCATCGAGTTCGCGGCGGGCATCCTCCCCAGTGACATCCGGGCGACCCGGACGGGCAACAACCTGGTGCTGTCGCTCATCGGTACGACTGACCGGATCACCATCACCAACTACTTCAACAGCGACGGCATCAGCTCTTACGCGGTGGATGAAATCCGCTTTGCCAGCGGCACCCGCTGGAGCCTGTCGAACATCAAGTCGATGGTGCTGCAAGGCACCAGCGGCAACGACACGCTCATTGGTTATGCCAGTGCTGACGACATCCACGGAGAGGAAGGCAACGACAGCATCGAAGGGAATGATGGTAACGATATGCTCTTTGGCGGCAGCGGTGACGACCTGCTCGATGGAGGTATTGGCGCCGACCTTCTGGCAGGGGGAAGCGGCAAAGACACTCTGCATGGAAGCTTTGGCAACGACACTCTTGAGGGGGGCGATGGTGACGACCTGCTCTACGGTGACGCCGGCCATGACCGGCTTGATGGCTCTACCGGCGTTGACACCCTGATTGGCGGCGCGGGTGATGACCACTATCGGGTAGATGCCGGAGACAGCGTCATCGAGGCCCTGAATGAGGGGATCGATACGGTCGAGGCTCGGGTCTCCTGGACCCTGGGCGACCACCTGGAGAACCTCGTCCTTGCCGGGCCGGCAGTCGAGGGCATCGGCAACGCGCTGAACAACGACATCCTTGGCAGTGAGGGTAACAACCTGCTGCGTGGGGAGGCGGGTGACGATCGCCTCAACGGTGGGCAGGGCAATGACACCCTCATCGGTGGCTCGGGAAATGACACCTATGTGTTCAATGTCTACTGGGGGCAGGACGTTATCCACAACCAGGACGATGGCATCGGCAAGCGCGATGTCATTGAGTTCGTAGGCTTCACTCCCGCGGACATCAGCTTCCGCCGGCTCGGCGATGATCTGGTATTCGAACGCAGCTACACACCAGAGACTCTCACCGTTGCCGGCTTTTTCCAGGGTGACGGCAAGGGGCCGGGGTCCATTGAGGAGGTCCGCTTCGGCAATGGTGTCGTCCTGACTGGCGATGCAATCCGCAGCAGCCTGCTGAAGGGCACGTCCGGCAATGACACGCTCCTGGGCTATTCCATCGACGACAGTCTTGCCGGGGAAGACGGACAGGATGAGTTGCAGGGCTTTGCCGGCAACGATGTGCTCGACGGCGGAGCCGGTCACGACCGGTTGTACGGCGGTGCCGGAGATGATCGCCTGATCGGCGGCCTGGGTGACGACACCCTGGATGGTGGTGTCGGCAACGATGTCTACCAGGTGGACTCGTTGGGCGACGTGGTGATCGAGGCTGCGAATGCGGGGATCGACACCATCGAGTCCAGCGTGACATTGGTCCTGGGTGCCAATGTGGAGAACCTTGTTCTCACCGGCAGCGCCGCGATCGGCGGTACGGGTAACGGGCTGGATAACCTGGTTATCGGTAATGAGGCTGCCAACGTCATCAGGGGTGGAGCCGGGGCTGATCGTCTGATCGGTGGAGCCGGCAACGATACGCTCAGTGGTGATGCGGGAAGCGACACTTACGTATTCGAACGAGGTTGGGGGCGCGACACCCTGTCCAACTTCGACTCAAGTGCCGGCAAGCACGATGTCATCGAGTTTGGTGCAGGCATCGCGGCCAGCGATATCGTCGTGCGCAGGTCAGGCTCCGACCTGTTGTTGAGCCTCAAGGACAGCAGCGACGTGATCATCTTGCTGAACGTGCATCAGGGAGATTGGAACCGTCTGAACGTCGTGGACGAGGTGCGTTTTGCTGACGGTACGGTTTGGTCGTCAGACCAACTGCGTGCCCAGGCGATGTTGGGGGGCGATGGTAATGACTTCCTGGCGGGCTACAGCTTCGACGACATGCTGGTGGGCGGCTTGGGCAACGATTCGCTGAGCGCCGGCAATGGCAATGACACCCTCGATGGCGGGCAGGGCAACGACAACCTGCAGGGTGGCCAGGGAGATGATGTCTACCTGTTCGAGCGTGGTTGGGGGCAGGACACCATTGCTGACGTGGACGTGGCCACGGGTAGCTGCGATGCCATTGTCTTCGGTGCGGGAATTACGCCTGACGACATCGTTGCCACCCATGCCGATGGCCATCTGTACCTCAAGCTCAAGGGCTCCACCGACAGCATCAAGGTGGTTCACTATTTCCGCTATGACACCCATGTGGTCGAAGAAATACGCTTCGCTGACGGCAGCATCCTGACCCATCAGCAACTGCGTGAGTCGTTCCTGACCGGCGGTGATGGCAATGACGAGCGGATCGGCTTTCCAGTCAGCGATCTGCTCTCGGGTGGGCTGGGCAACGACAGCTTGTATGGAGGCTGGGGCAACGACACCCTGCTTGGCGGACAGGGCAACGACATGCTCTATGGCGGCGGTGACGACGACCTGCTGCAGGGCGGTGCCGGGGATGACGTGCTCAGAGGCGACGCCGGCTCCGACACCTACCTGTTTGGTCGGGGTGACGGTCGTGACCTTATCAGCAACTACGATGCGGGCGTCGGCAGTGTGGATACCCTGCTGTTCGGCGAGAACATCCCGGTAGAGGCGCTCTGGTTCCGCCAGAACGGCAACAGCCTGGATGTCAGTCTGGTTGGTGGTTCGGAGCGGGTGACGATCGAGAACTGGTACAGCGGCAGCGCCTACCACCTCGACCAGTTCAAGTCGGCCGACGGCAAGACGCTGCTGGACAGCCAGGTGCAGAGCCTGGTGGATGCCATGGCCGCGTTCGGCGTACCGCCGGGCGGCGAGGGCAACCTCACGGCGGCCCAGCGCGAGGAGCTGAACCTGGTGATCGCCGCCAACTGGCAGTGATCCCCTGAGCGCGTGACGAGAGGCCCCGCCAACCGGCGGGGCTTTTTCGTTCCGGGGTGGTGAATGAATCCGCCGGCCGATGCTCTACATGCGGCGTGGGATCAGGCCCGGCACGGGCCCCTGTGCTAACCTGCGCCAAGTTTTCCCGGGCCCCGGCGGCCCGTTTCCAGAGGTCATCCATGCATATCCACATCCTCGGCATCTGCGGCACCTTCATGGGGTCGCTGGCGGTGCTGGCCAAGGAGCTGGGCCATCGCGTCACCGGCTCCGATGCGAACGTCTACCCCCCCATGAGTACCCAGCTGGAGGCCCAGGGCATCGAGCTGATGCAGGGCTATGACCCGGCTCACCTGGAGCCGGCGCCGGACCTGGTGGTGATCGGCAACGCGCTGTCACGGGGCAACCCGGCGGTGGAGCACGTGCTGAACAAGGGGCTGCCCTACGTCTCCGGCCCGCAGTGGCTGGCGGACCATGTGCTGCAGGGGCGTTGGGTGATGGCGGTGGCCGGCACCCACGGCAAGACCACCACCACCAGCATGCTGGCCTGGGTGCTGGAATACGCGGGCATGAGCCCGGGCTTCCTCATCGGCGGGGTGCCGCAGAACTTCGGCGTCTCCGCGCGCCTGGGCGGCACGCCGTTCTTCGTGGTGGAGGCGGACGAGTACGACAGCGCCTTCTTCGACAAGCGCTCGAAGTTCGTCCACTACCGCCCGCGCACCGCGATCCTCAACAATCTCGAGTTCGACCATGCGGATATCTTCCCGGACCTGGCGGCCATCGAGCGGCAGTTCCATCACCTGGTGCGGACCATCCCCGGCGAGGGGCTGATCATCCACCCCACTGCCGAGAGCGCCCTGGTGCGGGTGCTGGGCATGGGCTGCTGGACCCCGGTGCAGACTACCGGCGAGGGCGGCCAGTGGCAGGCGCGCCTGCTCAGCGAGGACGGCTCGCGCTTCGAGGTGCTGTTCGAGGGGCAGGTCGCCGGCACGGTGGACTGGAGCCTCACCGGCCAGCACAACGTGGCCAACGCCCTGGCGACCCTGGCTGCGGCCCGCCATGTGGGCGTGGTGCCGGAGCTGGGCGTGGCGGCGCTGTCGGCCTTCCAGAGCGTCAAGCGACGCATGGAGAAGGTGGCCGAGGTCAGGGGCGTGACCGTCTACGACGACTTCGCCCACCACCCCACCGCCATCGCCACCACCCTGGACGGCCTGCGCAAGCGCGTGGGCGATGCGCCGGTGATCGCGGTGATCGAGCCGCGCTCCAACTCCATGAAGCTGGGCGCCCACCGCGACGGGCTGCCCGAGTCGGTGAAGCTGGCCGACCAGGTGTTCTGGTACGCGCCGCCGAACCTCGGCTGGGACCTCGCCGCCACGGTGGCCGGCTCCAGCGTGCCGACCCGGGTGTGCGATTCGCTGGAGGCCATCATCGAGGGCGTGAAGGCCCTCGCGGTGCCGGGCACCCAGGTGGTGATCATGAGCAACGGTGGCTTCGGCGGCCTGCACGGCAAGCTGGCCCAGGCGCTGGAGGGCTGACATGAGCGGCCCTGAACGCGTCACCCTGGCGATGACCGGCGCCTCCGGAGCCCAGTACGGCCTGCGCCTGCTGGACTGCCTGGTGCGGGAGGATCGCGAGGTGCACTTCCTCATCTCCAAGGCCGCGCAGCTGGTGATGGCGACGGAAACCGACGTCACCCTGCCGGCCAAGCCCCAGGCGATGCAGGCGTTCCTCAACGAGTACACCGGCGCCACGCCGGGGCAGATCCGTGTGTACGGCAAGGAGGACTGGATGGCCCCGGTGGCCTCCGGTTCCGGCGCACCGGCGGCGATGGTGGTGGTGCCCTGTTCCACCGGCACCCTCTCGGCCATCGCCACCGGGGCCTGCAACAACCTGATCGAGCGGGCGGCCGATGTGGCCCTGAAGGAGCGCCGCCAGCTGATCCTGGTCCCCCGCGAGGCGCCGTACTCCAGCATCCACCTGGAGAACATGCTCAAGCTGTCCAACCTCGGCGCGGTGATCCTGCCGGCGTCGCCGGGCTTCTACCACCAGCCACAGACCCTCGATGACCTGGTGGACTTCGTGGTCGCGCGCATCCTCAACCTGCTGGACATCCCCCAGGACATGCTGCCGCGCTGGGGCGAGCACCACCGGGTGAGCGATGAATAAAGGCGCACTCGCGCTGTTGCTGGCGCTGGCCCTGCCGGGCTGCGCCAGCGTCACCACCCTCAACGCCGCCAAGCCCGGTGCGCCGATCATCTACTCCGGCACCCGGCTCGATTGGTACGCCCTCCATGACGGTTGTTGCCCCATCGACCGTTTCGGCACCGAGCCTCCGGCCTACCCGGCCGTCGACCTGCCCGCCAGCGCGTTGCTGGACACCCTGCTGCTGCCGCTTTCCGTGGCGGCGGAGCTGGGGATAGGGCTGGGGATTCGCGGCGGCAACTGATTGGGCGTGTTGCGTGCTCCCGGGCTGAAGCTCGGGCTACGTCGCTGTCTGGCGCGAGCGTGAGCCGAGGCTCAGGCCAGGTCCTGGCACACGTCCACCCATTGGGCGGCGACGAGGTCGGCCAGGCGTTCGGGGGCGATGCGCACGGCGCTGTGGATGGCGCCGGCGGCGGGGACGACTTCTTCGAAGGCTTGCAGCGAACGGTCGCAGTAGACCGGCAGCGGGGTGGCCAGGCCGAAGGGGCAGACGCCGCCCACCGGGTGGCTGGTGAGGGCTTCGACGGTTTCAGCGTCGAGCATCCGCGCCTTGGCGCCGAAGGTTTCCTTGAACTTGCGGTTGTCGATGCGGGCATCACCGCGGGCCACCACCAGCACGGCATCCTCGCCGACGCGGAACGCCAGGGTCTTGGCAATACGGCCGGGCTCGACGCCGTGGGCCTCGGCGGCCAGGGCGACGGTGGCGGTGCTGGTTTCGAGTTCGATGATGGCGATGTCCGGCGCCTTGCTGGCGAAGAAGGCGCGCACGGATTCCAGGCTCATGGGATCGGTCCTTGGTCGTAGGTCAGCACGCCAGGTCGCGGACGTCGGGCAGGCTGTCGGCGAGCCCGTAGCGACCCTTGGCGTCGCGGGTCACCCGGCCGATGGCGACGGCCGGGTCGTGGGTGAAGACCAGACGGCCATTGCGGGCCAGGAGGTCGGCCAGCAGGGCCTCCTTCTCTTCGATCAGGCCCTCGGGGAAGCGGTCGTAGCCCATGGTGATGGGCAGGTGGACCCAGGGGGCGCCGGGGATCAGGTCGCCGCTGAACACCACCGGGCCGTCGGGCATCTGCACTTCCGGCAGGAGCTGGCCGGGGGTGTGGCCATCGCTCCAGTGGAAGCGCCAGTCGGCGCCGAGGGTGGCGCTCTGTTCGCCGTCGTCCAGCAGCTCCAGCCGCTCGCTGGCCTGCAGCAGCTCCAGCAGTTCGGGAATGTAGGAGGCGCGGTCGCGGGCGTGGGGCATGCAGGCGCGCTGCCACTGGCGGCGGCCGGTGATGAAGCGGGCATTGGGGAACAGCAGGCGCAGCGGCTGGCCGTCTTCCCAGGGGGCGAGCAGGCCGCCGGCGTGGTCGAAGTGCAGGTGGGTGAGCAGCACCACGTCGATGTCGGCATGGTCGAGGCCGACGGCCGCCAGGCTGTCGAGCAATACGTGGTGGCTCTCCTGCACGCCGTAGCGCTGCTTCAGGTCCGGGGAGAAGAAGGCGCCGATGCCGGTTTCCACCAGCACGTTGCGTTCGCCTTCACGCACCAGCAGGGCGCGGCAACCGAGGTCGATGCGGTTGAGGGCATCCGGGGCCATCCAGCGTTCCCAGAGGGCGCGCGGGGCGTTGCCGAACATGGCGCCGCCGTCGAGTTTCTGGCTGTTGCCGGTGAGGGTGGTGAGGGTGCGCATGTCGGTCCCTGTCTGCGGGCGGAGCGGGCAAGGCTAACCCGAATGCCGGGGCGCCGGTCAATCCGCCCAGCCGCTGTAGACGAAGGTCATGGGGCGCGGGCCGGGCAGGTAGCGGGTGTTCAGCTCGCCGATGCGGAAGCCGCCGGCCTCGATCAGGCGGGGGATGTCGCGGTCCAGGTGGCAGCCCCCGGCCAGCGGTTTCCACAGCGGGGTGAGGCGTTGCTGCCAGCGCACCACGCCGGGGTCCGGGGCCAGGCCGTGCTCGGCGAAATGCAGGCGGCCGCCGGGCTTGAGCACGCGGCGCATTTCCCGCAGGGCGGCGACGGCGTCGGGGATGGTGCAGAGGGTGAAGGTGCAGACGATGCTGTCGAAGCGGCCGTCGTCGGCGCGGATCTCGCCCAGTTCCAGGGCAATGGTCTCCACCGGGATGGCGATGGCGGCGGCGCGCTGCCGGGCCAGGGCCTGCATCTGCGCGGCGGGGTCGACGCCGGTTACCCGGCTGACCCGCTGCGGGTCGTAGAAGGCGAGGTTGAGGCCGGTGCCGATGCCGATCTCCAGCACCTCGCCCTCGGCGTTGGGCACCACCTGGGAGCGGGTCTTCATGACGTGGCCCATGCCGCAGGCGTAGTCGATCAGGCGCGGCAGGATGTGGCGGTCGTAGAACTGCATGGGCGTTCCCTTCCTGGGGCTGCGGAGCTGTCCACCCTACAGGCGCGGTCGGTTGGGTGTCGCGGGCGTTCCGGCCAAGGCCTGGGGCGCTTCAGCGGCCCAGGCGGCGCAGTTCGTCCGATTCCACCACGCGGGTGCCTTCGCCGGTCTCCAGGGCCAGGCGCCAGAGCGCGCGGGCCAGGGTGCAGGCTTCGATGCCCCGGTACTTGCCGGGGATCAGGCGCATCAGCGGGGCGGCGAGGCGTTCGCCGAGGCGGAATTCCTGGCGCGGGCCGAGCAGCAGGGAGGGGCGGGCAAGGGTGAGTTGCGGCCAGCCCTGGTCGCGCAGGGCGTCTTCCATCTCGCCCTTGACGCGGTTGTAGAAGACCGAGGAACCGCGGTCCGCGCCGAGGGCGCTGATGACCAGGTAGTGCCGTGCGCCCAGCTCCCGGGCGCGGCGGCCGACAGCCACCACCAGGTCGAGGTCGATGGCGCGGAAGGCCTCCTGGGAGCCGGCCTGGCGGATGGTGCTGCCCAGGCAGCAGAAGGCGGTGTCGACGGGGCCGCCGAGCTGGGGCAGCAGGTCGGCCAGCTCGCCCACCGGGTTTTCCAGGCGTGGGTGGGCGGCGAGCGGGCGGCGCGAGGGGGCGAGCACGCGCTCGACGGTGCGCTCGTTGAGCAGGCGGTCGAGCAGGTGCTCGCCGGTGAGGCCGGTGGCGCCGGCGAGCAGGATGTGCTGGGGCGTCAGGTGCATGGTGGCTGTCTCTCCGCTGACACAGGTACAGCTTAGTGGCTGGCCGGGGTTTTGGCCCCGTCCGCCGGCTTGTCGGCCAGTGCCTGCAGGGCCTGGTTGGCGCGCAGGCGCTTCCAGTGGGCGAGCACGGCCTTGGGGGCCCAGATCTGTGGTTCGGAGGGTTCGAAGTCGTCCTCCTTCTCCCATTTGGCGACTGCCTCCCGGGCGAGCTTGAAGGCGCGCTCGAGGTCGTCGGTCTGGTTCAGGGCGTCGGCCAGCAGGGCGCGGCCGAAGTAGGTGAAGTCGTTGTCGTCGGAGCAGCCGAAGGACACGCGATCGGCGCGGGCGGCGGTCATCACCAGGGTCTTGTCGTCCTTCAGGGCGGGGATGAAACCGCCGGAATAGCAGGCGGAGATCACCAGCACCTTGTGACGCTCGCGCAGCGGGGCGAGGAGGGTGGCCAGGTCGGCGGCGGCGAGGTCGGACAGTTGCAGGCCGGGTTGCTCCAGGGCGAGCTGGTGGTCGGCGGAGCCGTGGCTGGTGAGGTAGATGAACACCAGGTCTTCCGGGCCGGTGCGCTTGGCCAGGGTCTTGACGGCGCGGGCGAGGCTCTCGCGGGTGGCCAGGGGGCGGTCGGCCATGTGGTCGCGGTGGTTCACCAGGGTGATGTGGCCACGGGCGGCGAAGCGGTCGCTCATCAGCTTGGCGGCGTAGTCGGCCTCCCGCAGGAACACGCTCTGGCGGCCATCGCCACCCAGGCTCAGGCTGTACAGCTCGGGGGCCGGGGTGGACGGCGGGACGGCGGCGAGGGCTTCGTCCAGCAGGCGCCCCTGTTGCAGCAGGCCGATCTCCAGTGGATCGGGCAGTGCCTGGCCGGCGGCATCCCGCACGCGGCGGCCGTTGCGCCAGGTGCCGCGCTCCTGCTCGCCACTGGCCAGGGTGAGGGTGCCGTCGCCGGCGTAGCGGCCGTTGGCGAAACCGCCGACGTAGTGGCTGCCGTCGGCCAGGCGCAGGTCGCCCTGGCCGTGGTAGCGCCAGGTGCGGAAGGCGCCTTGGTAGTGCTCGCCGTCTGCCCCCTTGTATTCGCCCTTGCCGGTCAGTGCGCCGTTGCGGAACTCGCCGCTCCACACCGCGCCTTCGGCGTTCTGGTAGCGGCCCTTGCCGTTGAAGCGGTTGCTGGCGAAGCCGCCGCTGTAGCGGTCGCCGTCGCTGCCCTGGTAGTCGCCTTCACCGTTCAGCTGGCCCTGCTTGAAGGTGCCGCTGAAGCGGTTGCCTTCGCTGTCGGTGAGCACGCCGGGGCCGTTGGGCTGGCCGTTGCGGAAACGGCCCTGGTGTTCGCTGCCGTCGGGCATGCGCAGGGTGCCGAGGCCGTGGTACTGGTCGTTGCGGAAGCCGCCCTGGTAGACCATCTCGCCCCGTGCGAGGCGGCCTTCGCCGTCGAAGCGGTTGCCCTTGAAGCTGCCTTCGTAGACGGTACCGTCGCGGTAGGTCATGCGGCCCTTGCCGTCGAACAGGCCGTCGCGGAACTCGCCTTCGTACTCCACGCCTTCCGGGCCGTGCCAGCGACCCTGGCCATTGGCCTGGCCGTCCTTGAAGCGGCCTTCGAACCAGGTGCCGTTGGTGTAGTCGAGGCGGCCGGGGCCTTGCAGCAGGCCGTCGACTACCTCGCCCCGGTAGCGGGCGCCATCGGGCAGTCGGGCGTCGGGCGGGGTGATGGGCTCGCCTTCGCCGCAGGCAGCGAGCAACACGGCAAGGCTGAGGGGAAGAAGGGCTTTCATCGGCAGTCCCTGGCTGAATGGCTGCCCTAGTGTGGCGTAAAAAAGCCCGCGTGAGCGGGCTTTTGTAGCGGACGTGCGAGACCGGTCAGGTCCACTGGGTGATCTTGTTGCCCTGTTTGTCGGTGAAGGCGCCGACGATGATCATGATGAAGTCGATCAGGGTCCAGATGCCCAGGCCGCCGAGGGTGACGATCTGCAGGATGGCGGTGCCGATCTTGCCGACGTAGAAGCGGTGGGCGCCGAAGGTGCCGAGGAAGAAGCAGAGCAGGAAGGCGGGCAGGATGCGCTTTTCGGTCATGGAACTGTCCTTGTTGACGAGTCGGTTGGGAGTCCCCTGGGCGGGGCGGGCGGCATTCTAGCGAGACGAGACGCTCGGGGCGAGAGGCGCCGGCTGCTTTCGCAGCGGCGCCGGGGGCATCAGACGAAGCAGAGGCTGAGGGACTCGGCGACGTAGGCCGGCTTGGCCTGGCCTTCGATCTCGAGGGTGGCGCGGGCCTTGATCAGCCACTGGCCGGGGTTCTTCTCGGTGACGTCGAGCACGGTGAGGGCCAGGCGTACCCGCGAGTTCACCGGCACCGGCTGGATGAAGCGGACGCTGTCCAGGCCGTAGTTGATGCCCATCTTCAGGCCTTCGGGGAGCACCAGCAGCTTTTCCGACAGCACCGGGATCAGCGACAGGCTGAGGAAACCGTGGGCGATGGTGGTGCCGAAGGGGGTGCGCTTGGCCTTTTCCGGGTCGACATGGATGAACTGGTGGTCGCCGGTGCATTCGGCGAACTGGTTGATGCGTTCCTGATCAATGGTCAGCCACTCGGAGTGACCCAGGTCCTTGCCAATGTAGCTTTTCAGTTCTGCAACAGGTACGAACGGCATGCTTCATCCTCCGTGGACGGTTTTTTTCTTCTTCTTGTGGCGGGCTGGCTCGCCCGGCGCGTTGGCGTAGATCAGCACGGGGCCGGGGCCCGGTCAAGCCGGCATGGCCCCTGCGAATGGCGGGTTATAGCGGGCGGGGCAGGCGTGCCTATAATGGCCCACCCTGGCTCCGGCCCGTCTGCGACGGGCCTGTGGAGACGGAGCGGGGACGGAAGACTGTCTGGAGACCCCTCATGCTGCTGCGTGGCTTGACCTGGCTGGTGCTGTTCCAGTTGCTCGGCACCGGGCTGAACGCCCTGTTCCTGCACATGCTGCCCGGGCCCATCATCGGGCTGGTGCTGCTGTTCGTGTTCCTCGTCGTCCGGGGCGAGGTCGGGGAGCCGCTGACGGTGGCGTCCGGCGCCCTGCTGCGCTACCTGCCGCTGCTGCTGGTGCCGCCGGCGGTGGGGGTGATGGTCTACGCGCGGGCGATCTGGGAAGACGCCTGGGCGGTGGTCGGTGCGCTGGGGCTTTCGGTGTTCTTCTCGTTGCTGTTCGTGGGCTGGCTGATGCAGCGGCTGATCGACCGCCGCGGCGGCGGGGAGGGCAAGGCATGAGCCTGGCATGGCAATCGGCCTGGCAGGCCGTGGCGCACCACCCGCTGTTCGGTGTGGGGCTGACCCTCGCTGCCTACCAGTTGGCCAGCTCGCTGTACGAGCGCTCCCGGCTGATGTTCCTGCAGCCGGTGCTGGTGTCGATGGCACTGGTGATCGCGGTGCTGGTGCCGCTGGGCATCGGTTATGACGAGTACCGCCAGAGCACCACGCTGCTCAACCTGCTGCTGGGCCCCGCTACGGTGGCGCTGGCGGTGCCGCTGTTCCTCAACCTCAAGCGCATTCGCCAGCTGTTCTGGCCGACGTTGCTGACCCTGGCCCTCGGCGGGCTGGTGGCCACCGCGATGGGCGTCGGCCTGGCCTGGGCGTTCGGTGCCGAGCACATGGTGCTGATGACCATGGCGCCCAAGTCGGTCACCTCGCCCATCGCCATGCTGGTGGCCGAGCAGATCGGCGGCGTAGCGGCGCTGGCGGCGGTGTTCGTGCTCATCACCGGGGTGATCGGGGCCATGCTCGGCCCGGAGATGCTGCGCCGCATCGGCGTTCACCACCCGGCTGCGCAAGGCATGGCGCTGGGCATCACCGCCCATGCGGTGGGTACGGCCCGCGCGCTGCAGGAGGGCGAGGAGTGTGGCGCCTTCGCGGCGCTGGCGATGAGCCTGATGGGGGTGGCGACGGCGGTGCTGCTGCCGTTGGCCGTGGCGATGATCGTGTGAGGGACGAGGGATGGAACTGCCGCTGTTTCCGCTGAATACCGTGCTGTTTCCCGGCTGCATGCTCGACCTGCAGCTGTTCGAGGCGCGCTACCTGGACATGATCGGGCGCTGCATGAAGCAGGGCACCGGCTTTGGCGTGGTGGGCATCCTCGAAGGTGAGGAGGTCGGCAGCGCCGCCCAGCGCATTGCGCCCCTGGGGTGCGAGGCGCTGATCCGTGACTGGCAGCAACTGCCCAACGGGCTACTGGGCATCCGGGTCGAGGGCGGCCGACGCTTCACGGTCGAAGGCACGCGTGTGCAGGCTGACCAGCTCACCCTGGGGGATATCGTCTGGCTGGACGACGACGATGCCGACCGGCCGCTGCTGCCGGAGCATGCCGACCTGGCCGCGCTGCTCAATGCCCTGGCCGAGCACCCGCTGGTGAAAGGGCTGGGCATGGGCGGCCTGGCCCACGGCCAGCAGGAGCTGGCCAACCAGTTGGCCTACCTGTTGCCCTTTTCCCTCGACGAGAAGCTGGAGCTGCTGGCCCTGGGCAGCCCGGATGCGCGGCTCGATCACCTGCAGACGCTGCTGAACCGCCTGCAGGGCGACGTCATCGCCTGATCACGCCGGGCGTGGCCCTTCCGCCACGCCCAGGCGCCTTCCTATTTGTAGCGATACAGGCTGAAGGCCTCCGGCAGCGCCCAGGTGGCGAAGCCGCCAAGCAGGGCCAGCGCGGCCGGCAGCAACAGCCACCAGACCCGTGGGCTCATCGCCGGCAGCGAGGCCTGGCGCTGGATCAGTGCCAGCCAGCCGGCACACACGCAGCTGGCCAGCAGGGCGCCGGCGATGATGTCGGTCGGCCAGTGCACCCCGAGGTAGACCCGCGACAGCGCGATGCTGGCAGCCGGCAGGCAGGCCAGCGCCATCCAGGTCAGGCGCAGGCGCGGCGGCTGGCCACGACCGGCCAGCACCCCCAGCACGAGGAAGAAGGCGAAGGCGGCGGAGCTGTGGCCGCTGGGGAAGCTGAAGCTGCTCAGCGGTTCGGCCAGCACGTCCGGTCGGGCGCGGGCGAACAGGTGCTTGAGGGCGCCGTTGGCCAGGGCGGTGGTGATCAGCGTGCCGCCGGCGAACAGCGCGTGGCGCCATTGCCGGGCCAGGAGCAGCAGGCCGGTGATCAGCGCGCCGGCGAAGAACTGGGTGCGGAAATCGCCCAGGCGCGTCACCAGCACCGCCAGGCTGTCGAGGGTGGCCTGGCGCTGTTCCTGCACCAGTGCCATCAGGCCCTGGTCGAAGTCATGCAACGACGACCAGCCGAAGAACAGCGCCACCAGAAGCACCAGGCTCAGGCCGGCGGCGAGCGAGGTGGCCCAGCGCTTGTGCCGCAGGCTGCCCTGGACGATCAGGCCGATCATCACCAGCACCGCGACCACCACCACGGCGGCCTCGCTCCAGAACCCCTCCGGCAACGGCAGGCGGAAGGCCGCCCCGGCAGCCCAGCCGGGCAGCAGGTAGGCCACGGACCAGCCGGCCGCCGCCACCAGGCTGACGGCGATGAAGCGCAGCAGCGGCATGTCCAGCATGCCGGCCACCATGGGCAGCATGGGCCGCAGCGGGCCGATGAAGCGTCCCACCAGCAGGCTGGCCACGCCGTAGCGCTGGAAGTAGGTCTCGGCCCCGGCCAGCCACTCGGGGTGGTGGCGCAACCCGGGCAGCCGGCGGATGTTCTGGTGGAAGCGCCGCCCCAGCCCATAGGAGAGTGCGTCCCCCAGCAGGCCGCCGAGGTAGCCCAGCAGCAGGGTCTCGCCCAGGCCCAGGGCGCCGCTGCCGGCCAGGGCTGCCACGGCGAACAGCAGCACGGTGCCGGGCACGATGATGCCGGCGATGGCCAGGCATTCGACGCAGGCGATGGTGAAGATGGCCAGGCCCAGCCACTGCGGGTTGGCGCTGAGCCAGTCGGTGATGGCGTGCAGCCATTCGGTCATGCGGGCGTTCCTTCGATCAGGTGGTAGTGCTCGCCTTCGACCTGCCCCCGGCGCAACGGGTTGCGCGTGCAGTGGCGGGCGTAGTCGGCGTCGACGAAGCGGTAGGGCAGGTGCTCGTCGCGGCCGTTGGGGATGCCGAGGCGGGTGGTCTGGATGATGGCGGTGGGGCGTGCGCCGGTGTTGTCGACGAACAGCCGGGCGGGGTCGAAACGTTGCGCGTCCCAGTCCGGCACCTTCAGCCCCAGCGCCTTGCACAGCAGCGTCTGGCCGTTGCAGAGGCGCTCGGGCGGGCGCGGGCGACCCTGGGCATCGGGGTTGTTGGCCTGCATCACGGCCAGGGCCTCGGGGCCGGACACGGCATCCACCCAGGGGTAGGCGGATTTGATCAGCACCGCGTTGCCGGGCCCCTGGGCGCTGAAGTTCAGCGAGTCGCCACCCCGGGCGTAATACATGTAGATGTGACCGCCATCGAGGAACAGTGCCCGGCGCTTCTCGGTGTAGCCGAGGGAGGCGTGGCTGCCTTTCTCGGCCAGGTAATAGGCTTCGGTCTCGATGATGCGGGCTGATAGCCAGCGCCCGTCGACTCGGTGGCGGATGACCTTGCCCAGCAGCTCGCGGGCCAGCAACTGGGCGTCACGGTCGAAGAACCCGTCCGCCAGGGGGCGGGCGCCGGGCCAGGGCAAACTTAGGGTGGGATCGTCGGGCATGGGCTGTTGGTGGGCTATGGCTCGGAATAGGCTGGCGATTATACGGAAGCCCCGCTTGACCGAAGCTGAACGGCGGGGCGGGAACACACCCAGAAAAACAATAAGAGCCCGCCATGCCCCGAGCCGTTCGCGCCGACAGCGCCCACATCACCCCCAGTGCCCACTACACCGGCTATGTCTGGTACCGCCATCGCCTGGCCGAGGCACCCTTCGCCACCGCGTTCGGGCGCTGGGTCCACGGCGCGCTCAGCCCCATTGCCTGGGGCGCGCGAGCGCTGTTCGGGCTGGACATCGAGCAGTTCCTGCTGCAGCGCCACCTGTTGATCGACGCCCGCCTGGAGCAGGCGATCCGCGACGAGGGCGTGGTGCAGGTGGTGGAGATCGCCTGTGGGCTGTCGCCCCGGGGGCGGCGTTTCTGCCTGCGCCATCCGCAGTTGCGCTACCTGGAGGCGGACCTGCCGCCGATGGCCGCGCGCAAGCGCCTGCTGCTGCATGCCGAAGGCTGGCTGAACAGCCGTCACCAGGTGCGTGCGGTGGACATCCTCGCCGGGGAGGGCGCCCAAGGGCTGGAGGCGCTGTTCTCCGGGCTGGATACCGGGCTGCCGGTGGTGGTGATCACCGAGGGGCTGGTGAACTACTTCCAGTTGCCGGTGATCGAGGGCTTCTGGCGGCGCCTGGCCGAGCAGATGCGCCGCTTCCCCCGCGCCACCTACCTCACCGACCTCTACCCGGACCTGCGTGAGCACCCGCGCTACCGCCAGGTGCGCTGGGGCGTCGGGCTGGTGGGGCGGCTCACGCGTGGGCACTACCCGCTGCACTACCGCAGTACCGAGGCCATCGTCGAGGGCTTTTCCGCCTGCGGTTTCGACCGGGTCTCGGTACTGGACCCGGCTGAACAGGGGGCCGGGCTTGGTTTGCCACCCGGGCGCTGGCCTGCCCTGGTGCGGGTGGTGGAGGCCCGCACCGGGGCCTGAGCCCCGGTGGCCTGCCCGTCAGGCGGCGGCCGCGAGTTGCGCCGGGCGAACGTGCTCGGCAAGGGCGGTGCTGGCGGCGGCGTCCATGTGGGTGAACACCAGGGACAGCACGTCACCGGCCTGGCGCAGGGGCAGCAGGTCCAGCATTGGCAGGCCCTCCATCGCCAGTTGCCAGCCCCGTACCGGCAACCCCGCCGGGAATGCGGCCTGCAGGCGGGCACCGAAGAAGCCCAGCTCCTGAACCTCCACCGCGAGGCTGCCCAGCTCGGCGTGGTGCAGCCGCCCGGCACGCTGGGCCGGCGCGAGTCGGGGCTCCTGGCGGCGCTCCACCTCATTGAGGCGGCTGCGGGCCAGGCGGGTCGCGCCGATGGGCGCGGCTGGCAGTGCCTGGTCGAGGAAGAAGGGGCGGTACAGCTGGGCGCAGGCGTCGCGTCGCTCGAACTGGGCGAGGTGGTCGCCGTCGTGGATCAGCGCGCAGTCGGCCTGGGTGCAGGCGGCGGCGAAGGCGGCGTGCTCCCAGGGCTGGGTGAAGTGGTCGAACTCGCCGGCCAGCACCAGGGTCGGGCAGCTGGGGTAGTGCGTGAACCCGGCGAAGTCCAGCAGGCGGCGGCTGTTCTGCCGGTAGCGCTCGCGCTCGGCGCCGGTCAGGCGTTGCAGCTGGCGCAGCATGGCTTTGCGAAAGCCGGGGCTGATGCCGGTGCGTTCCAGTCGCAGCGGGTTGATCAGGCCGGTCAGCGAACCCTGGGCGAACTCCGCCAGGCGCTCCTCTTCCAGCAGGCGCAGGCTCTCCTCCAGCAGGGCGCGGGCGCCGGGGCGGCCGAAGGTGGTCACGCCCGCCAGCAGCAGGCGTGCGCAGCGCTGGGGATGGCGGCTGGCGAACAGCGCCGCCAGGGCCGAGCCGTAGGACAGGCCGATGGGCATCAGCGGCGGCAGCGCGAGGGCCTCGGCGAAGTCGGCGATCAGGTCGGCCAGCGCCTCCAGCCCCAGTTCCGGGGCCAGTTGCAGGTTGCCACCCTGGCCGGGCAGGTCGAGGAGGATCACGGGGTGGTGCTCCAGCAGTTCCTCCACCTCGGCGGCGAAGGAGCGGAAGCTCTGGAACGCGCCTCCCAGCATCAGGACGGGAGGGCGGGGGTCGTGGGCGTTGCGGGACCAGGCCTGGTAATGCAGGCGCCAGGACCCTGTTTCGAGGACGGACGGGGGCGTGCCGAGCTGGTCGGCGTGGTAACCGGTGCGGTAATGCATGGCGATTCTCCGGCGCTCGGGCGCCTTGTTGTTGTTCTCGCCGCGGTTCGGGGCGCGGTGGCACGCTTTGAAGGTAAACACCGGTGACGATTTTGTTTACCCATCCTTCGGGCGGGTTCGGTGGGGTGCGGTGTGGCCGGGTGTCACCGTCTCGCCCCGGCCTGCGTGGCCTGGGCGTTCGGGTGGGGTTCGCCGGAGCGCCGGAACGGGCTGTCTACCATCCGCCCGGCGCCGCTGGGCGGCGGGGGGCGCGCGGGCTATAATCGCCCACTTTTCCCAACCGCCAGACGCCGAGACCATGACCGAGTCCGTTCTCGATTACATGACCCGCCTGGGCCGCGCCGCGCGCGCCGCCTCGCGCGTGGCCGCCCGTGCCAGCACTGCGCAGAAGAACCGCGCCCTGCTGGCCGCCGCCGATGCCCTGGACGCCGCCCGTGCGGAGCTGTCCGCTGCCAACGAGCTGGACCTGGCCAATGGCCGGGCCAACGGCCTGGAGCCAGCCATGCTGGACCGCCTGGCGCTCACCCCGGCACGCATCGACGACATGATCGAGGGCCTGCGCCAGGTGGCCGGGCTGCCGGACCCGATCGGCGAGATCCGCGACATGCGCTACCTGCCCTCCGGTATCCAGGTGGGCAAGATGCGCGTGCCGCTCGGTGTGATCGGCATCATCTACGAGTCGCGCCCGAACGTGACCATCGACGCGGCCAGCCTGTGCCTGAAGTCGGGCAACGCCACCATCCTGCGCGGCGGCTCCGAGGCCATCCATTCCAACCAGGCCATCGCCCGCTGCATCCAGCAGGGCCTGGCGGACGCCGGCCTGCCCGCCGAGCTGGTGCAGGTGGTGGAAACCACCGACCGCGCCGCCGTGGGCGCGCTGATCAGCATGCCGGAGTACGTGGACGTGATCGTCCCCCGTGGCGGCAAGGGCCTGATCGAGCGCATCAGCCGCGACGCCAAGGTGCCGGTGATCAAGCACCTGGACGGCATCTGCCACGTCTACATCGACGTCGCCGCCGACATCGACAAGGCCATCCGCGTGGCGGACAACGCCAAGACCCAGCGCTACGCGCCCTGCAACACCATGGAGACCCTGCTGGTGCACCGCAGCATCGCCGAGCGCGTGCTGCCGCCGCTGGCCGCCATCTACCGTGACAAGGGCGTCGAGCTGCGTGGCGACGCGGCCACCCGCGCGCTGCTGGGCAGCGACGTGCTGGAGGCGACCGAGGAGGACTGGCGCACCGAGTACAACGCGCCGATCCTGTCCATCCGCATCGTCGATGGGCTGGAACAGGCCATCGAGCACATCAACACCTACGGCTCGCAACACACCGACGCGATCATCACCGAGAACTTCAGTGATGCGCGGCGCTTCCTCACCGAGGTGGATTCCGCCTCGGTGATGGTGAACGCCTCCACCCGCTTCGCCGACGGCTTCGAGTACGGCCTGGGCGCGGAGATCGGCATCTCCACCGACAAGCTGCACGCACGCGGCCCGGTCGGCCTGGAAGGGCTGACCAGCGAGAAGTACGTGGTCTTCGGCGACGGGCACATCCGCACCTGATGAGCCAGCGTATCGGCCTCTTCGGCGGCACCTTCGACCCGGTCCACATCGGCCATCTGCGGGGCGCCCTCGAGGTGGCCGAGCTGATGGCGTTCGACCAGCTGCGCCTGATCCCCAGCGCCCGCCCGCCGCATCGCGAGGCGCCGCAGGTGTCGGCGGCCGACCGGCTGGCGATGGTGGAGCTGGCGGTGGCCGACCTGCCGCCGCTGCGGGTGGACGACCGCGAGCTGCGCCGCGAGCGGCCGTCCTGGACCATCGACACCCTGGAGTCGCTGCGCGCCGAAGTGGGCGAGTCCGACCAGCTGTTCCTGATGCTCGGCTGGGACGCCTTCTGCGGCCTGCCGGGCTGGCACCGCTGGGAAGAGTTGCTGAACCACTGCCACATCCTGGTGCTGCAGCGGCCGGATGCGGACGCCGAGCCGCCCGAGGAGCTGCGCGACCTGCTGGCGGCGCGCAGCGTGGCCGATCCCCTGGGCCTGAGCGGGCCTGGTGGGCAGATTTCATTCGTCTGGCAGTCCCCGCTGGCGGTTTCCGCCACGCAGGTCCGCCAGTTGCTGGCCGACGGGCGCTCGGTGCGCTTCCTTGTACCCGACGCGGTGCTGGCCTATATCCACGCGCACGGCCTGTACCGTGCGGCGAACTGATTCATCCGAGGTAATTGAACCGATGCAAAACGAAGAACTGGTCAAGATCGCCCTCGCGGCGCTTGAAGACATGAAGGCCCAGGACATCACCACCATCGATGTACGCGGCAAGACCAGCGTCACCGACTTCATGGTGATCGCCAGCGGCTCCTCCAGCCGCCACGTCAAGTCCCTGGCGGAGAACGTGCTGGAGAAGGTCAAGGAAAACGGCGTGCGCGCCCTGGGCAGCGAAGGCCTGGACGGCGGCGAGTGGGCGCTGCTGGACCTGGGGGATGTGGTCGTGCACGTGATGCAGGTCGCCACCCGCCAGTTCTACGACCTGGAGCGCCTGTGGCAGGGCGCCGAGCAGAGCCGCGCCCAGCATCCCCAGGAATAACGGAGCACCGCCTTGCGTCTGCGTCTGATCGCCGTCGGCTCACGCATGCCCCGCTGGGTGGAGGAGGGCTGGAACGAGTACGCCAAGCGCCTGCCGTCCGAGCTGTCCCTCGACCTGGTGGAGATCCCCCTGACCACGCGCGGCAAGAACGCCGACGTGGCGCGAATGATCCGCCAGGAGGGCGAGGCGATGCTGGCCAAGGTCCAGCCTGGGGAACGCATCGTCACCCTGGAAGTCGAAGGGCGCGCCTGGAGCACCGAGCAACTGGCTGCCGAGCTCGACCGCTGGCGCCTCGATGCGCGCACCGTGAACCTCATGGTGGGCGGCCCCGAGGGGCTGGCGCCGGAGGTTTGCGCGCGCAGCGAGCAACGCTGGTCGCTGTCGCCGCTGACCCTGCCGCACCCGTTGGTGCGGATTCTGGTGGGCGAGCAGATCTACCGCGCCTGGACCGTGCTCTCCGGGCACCCCTACCACAAGTAAGCCGTACCGATGCCGCAACCGATCCGCCTGAAGGACCACGAGAAGGATGCCCGCCTGGTGCGTCGGCGCGTCGTGGTGGGCGCCGTTGCGGTGCTGCTGCTGACCTGCACGCTGATCGCCCGCCTGTATTACCTGCAGGTGATCCAGTACGAGTACCACTCCACGCTGTCGGAAAATAACCGGGTGCATGTGCAGCCGATCCCGCCGACGCGGGGGCTGATCTTCGACCGCAACGGCCTGATCATCGCCGACAACCGCCCCAGCTTCAGCCTGACCGTGACCCGCGAGCGCGCCGGCGACTGGAAGAGCGTGCTGGACGTGATCGTCGAGGTGCTGGAGCTGACGCCGGACGACCGGGCGCTGTTCGAGAAGCGCATGAAACAGGGCCGGCGCCCCTTCGAACCGGTGCCGGTGCTGTTCGAACTGACCGAAGAGCAGATCGCCCGAATCGCGGTGAACCAGTTCCGACTGCCCGGCGTGGAGGTGGCGGCCCAGCTGGTGCGCCACTACCCGCAGGGCGCGCACTTCGCCCACTCGGTGGGCTACGTCGGACGGATCAACGAGAAGGAGCTCAAGGAGCTCGACCCGATCAACTACAGCGGCACCCACCACATCGGCAAGACCGGCATCGAGCGCTTCTACGAAGACACGCTGCACGGCGAGGTGGGTTACGAGGAAGTCGAGACCAACGCCCGTGGCCGTGTGCTGCGGGTGCTCAAGCGCACCGATCCGAAGCCCGGCAAGGACCTGGTGCTGACTCTCGACGCACACCTGCAGGAAGCGGCGGAGAACGCCCTGGGGGGGCGCCGTGGCGCCATCGTGGCCATCGAGCCGTCCAGCGGCGACGTGCTGGCCATGGTCAGCCAGCCGAGCTTCGACCCGAACCCCTTCGTCACCGGCATCAGCTTCAAGCAGTACGCCGAGCTGCGCGACTCCATCGACCGGCCGCTGTACAACCGCGTGCTGCGCGGGCTCTACCCGCCGGGTTCGACGGTCAAGCCGATGGTGGCGGTGTCCGGCCTCGAAGCCGGGGTGGTGACGCCGGATTCGCGGGTGTTCGACCCGGGCTATTACCAACTGCCCAACTACGACCACAAGTACCGCAACTGGAACCGCTCCGGTGACGGTTGGGTGAACCTGGAGACCGCGATCATGCGGTCCAACGACACCTACTTCTACGACCTTGCCCACAAGATGGGCATCGATCGCCTGCACAAGTCCATGAGCCGCTTCGGCTTCGGCCAGAAGGTGGCGCTGGACATGTTCGAGGAAACGCCGGGCCTGATGCCTTCCCGCGACTGGAAGCGTGCGCGCTATCGCCAGGCCTGGTTCCCGGGAGAGACGCTGATCCTCGGCATCGGCCAGGGCTACATGCAGGCCACGCCGTTGCAGCTGGCCCAGGCCACCGCGCTGATGGCCAGCCGTGGCAAGTGGATCCGCCCGCACCTGGCCAAGAGCATCGGCGGCGAGCTGCCGGTGGACGAGAACCCGATGCCCGACATCACCCTGCGCGATCCGAAGTACTGGGACTACGCACGTTCCGGCATGGAGCAGGTGGTGCACGGCGCGCGAGGCACCGCCCGCAAGGTGGGCGACACCTCCGTCTACCGCATCGCCGGCAAGTCCGGGACCGCGCAGGTGGTGGCCATCAAGCAGGGCGAGAAGTACGACCGCTCGAAGGTTCAGGAGCGCCACCGCGACCACGCGCTGTTCATAGGCTTCGCCCCCGCTGACGACCCCAGGATCGCCGTGGCGGTGATGGTGGAGAACGGCGAGTCCGGTTCCGGGGTGGCGGCGCCGGTGGTCAAGCAGGTGATGGACGCCTGGCTGCTCGGCCCGGATGGCCAGCTCAAGCCTGAATTCCGTCCCGCAGGCGCGCCTGCGACCGCTGATGCGAGTGTTCGCCGATGAACAGCAACTTCGACCGCACCCTGTCCAACGAAGACGTGATGCGCCGCCGGGCCAGCCTGCTGCAGCGCCTGCACATCGACGGCCAGTTGCTGCTGCTGTTGCTGCTGCTGGCAGTGGGCAGCCTGTTCGTCCTCTATTCCGCCAGCGGCAAGCACTGGGACCTGCTGATGAAGCAGGCCTCGTCCTTCGGCATCGGCCTGGCGGCGATGTGCGCCATCGCCCAGTTCGAGCCACGCTTCCTCGCCCGCTGGGTGCCCCTGGGCTATGCCGGCGGCGTGCTGTTGCTGGTGGCGGTGGACGTGATGGGCCACAACGCGATGGGCGCGACCCGCTGGATCAACATCCCCGGGGTGATCCGCTTCCAGCCGGCGGAATTCATGAAGATCCTGATGCCGGCGATGATCGCCTGGTACCTGTCCAAGCGGACCTTGCCGCCCAAGCTCAAGCACATCGTGGTCAGCCTGGCGCTGATCGCCGTGCCCTTCGTGCTGGTGGTGCGCCAGCCGGACCTGGGCACGGCGCTGCTGATCCTGGCCTCGGGGGCCTTCGTGCTGTTCATGGCCGGCCTGCAGTGGCGCTGGATCGTCGGCGCGGTGGCGGCGGTGGTCCCGGTGGCGGTGGGCATGTGGTACTTCGTGATGCACGACTACCAGAAGCAGCGCGTGCTGACCTTCCTCGATCCCGAGAGCGACCCCCTGGGCACGGGCTGGAACATCATCCAGTCCAAGGCGGCCATCGGGTCCGGCGGGGTGTTCGGCAAGGGTTGGCTGCTGGGCACCCAGTCGCACCTGGATTTTTTGCCCGAAAGCCACACGGACTTTATCATTGCCGTCCTCGGCGAAGAGTTCGGGCTCGTGGGCATCTGCATCCTGTTGCTGGTCTACCTGCTGCTGATCGGGCGCGGGCTGGTCATCACCGCCCAGGCCCAGACGCTGTTCGGCAAGCTGCTGGCGGGCAGCCTGACCATGACCTTCTTCGTCTACGTATTCGTCAACATCGGCATGGTCAGCGGTCTGCTGCCGGTCGTGGGGGTACCCCTTCCCTTCATCAGCTACGGTGGCACCCACTTGGTGACGCTGCTGTCGGGCTTCGGGATTTTGATGGCGGTCCATACCCATCGCAAATGGATCGCTCAGGTTTGAAACGAGTGGAAGCATTGAACGTACTGCGTAGCTGGATGGTGCAAGGCGCCGCCGGAATCGGCCTGGCAGGCCTGCTGGGCCTCGCCGGCCCGGCATCGGCAGGGGATTACGACGGCAGCCCGCAGGTCGCCGAGTTCGTCTCGGAGATGACCCGCGACTACGGCTTCGCCGGGGAACAACTGGTCGCCCTGTTCCGCGAGGTGCAGCGCAAGCAGGCCATCCTCGATGCGATCTCGCGCCCGGCCGAGCGGGTCAAGCCGTGGAAGGAATACCGGCCGATCTTCATCACCGATGCCCGCATCCAGAAGGGCGTGGCGTTCTGGAACCAGCACGCCGAGGCCCTGGCCCTTGCGGAGCAGGAGTACGGCGTGCCGGCCCAGGTGATCGTCGCCATCATCGGCGTCGAGACCTTCTATGGCGGCAACACCGGCAGCTACCGGGTGATGGATGCGCTGTCCACCCTGGGCTTCGACTACCCGCCCCGTGCGGACTTCTTCCGCAAGCAGCTCAAGGAGTTCCTGCTGCTGGCCCGTGAAGAGCAGATCGATCCGCTCAGCGTGAAAGGCTCCTATGCCGGCGCCATGGGCCTGCCGCAGTTCATGCCGAGCAGTTTCCGTGCCTATGCCGTGGATTTCGACGGCGATGGCCACATCGACATCTGGGGCAACCCGGTGGACGCCATCGGCAGCGTCGCCAGCTACTTCAAGCGCCATGGCTGGGTCGCCGGTGCACAGGTGGTCAGCCGCGCCCAGGTGCGTGGCGAGCAGGCCGACCAGGGCCTGAGCGAAGGCCTGGAACCGACGAAAAGCGTGGGTGAACTGCGCGCCCTGGGCTGGGCAAGCGGCGATGCCTTGCGCGATGATCTCGCGGTCACTGCGTTCAAGCTCGACGGCGCCGATGGCCTGGAGTACTGGATGGGGCTTCCCAACTTCTACGTGATCACCCGCTACAATCGCAGCGCGATGTATGCCATGGCGGTGTATCAGCTTTCCGAATCCCTGGTCAAAGCGCGGGGCGGGCGTTAATCCATGCGGTCTCTTCCGATCCGAATTGCCACCTACGGCACCCTGGCCCTGTTGCTGGCCAGCTGTTCCAGCAGCCGCAGCCCCCAATACACCCAGCCGGGCGGCCAGATCTCCGGCCCTGGTGACTACTCCCGCCCGCACAGGGACGGCGCACCCTGGTGGGACGTGGACGTCTCACGCATCCCCGACGCGGTGCCGATGCCCCACTACGGCAGCTTCAAGGCCAACCCCTACACCGTGATGGGCAAGACCTACTACCCGATGGCCGACGCCCGCCGCTACCAGGCTGTGGGCACCGCTTCCTGGTACGGCACCAAGTTCCACGGCCAGGCCACCGCCAACGGCGAGGCCTATGACCTCTATGGCATGACCGCCGCCCACAAGACCCTGCCGCTGCCCAGCTACGTCCGCGTGACCAACCTGGAGAACGGCCGCAGCGTGATCCTGCGGGTCAACGACCGCGGGCCGTTCTACTCCGACCGCATCATCGACCTGTCCTTCGCCGCGGCGAAGAAGCTCGGCTATGCCGAGGTCGGCACCGCGCGGGTGAAGGTCGAGGGCATCGACCCCCATGAGTGGTGGGCTGCCCAGGGGCGTCCGGTGCCGATGGTGCTGGCCCAGCCGCAGCAGGTGGCCAAGCCCCAGCCAGCGCCTGCCGCCCAGGCGCCCATCGTGGCCGCCTCCACGGTCGAGCAGTACACCCCGCCGCCGGAGCAGCACGCCGCTGCCGTGCTGCCGGTGCAGATCGACTCAAAAAAAAACGCTTCACTCGGAGCCTCTGGCCTGTATCTCCAGGTTGGCGCCTTCGCCAATCCGGACGCTGCGGAACTCCTGAAGGACAAGCTCAGCTCGATGGTGGCTGCCCCGGTGTTCATCAGCTCGGTGGCCCGCAACCAGCAGATCTTGCATCGGGTGCGCCTGGGGCCGATCGACACCCAGGGTGAAGCCCAGCAGCTCCAGGACAGCATCAGGCTGGCGAACCTGGGTCAGCCGACCCTGGTCAAACCGGACTGACGCCCGGATGGCGGACCCGGAGCAGTGCGCGGTTCCGGGGTCGCCCTCCTTCTTCCCGCAAGGGACTGTTTCACCTTCAACCAATTCAGAGAGACGGATGAACATCATCAGCTTCGCGAAACGCCTCCTACTGCCAGCCGCTCTGCTCATCGCCATGCCGGTGTCGCAGGCCGCCGAGCAGATCCTTCCCGCCCCCCCGCAACTGGCTGCCAAGTCCTATGTGCTGATGGACGCGCAGAGCGGCCAGGTGCTGGTGGAGAACAACGGTGACGAGCGCCTGCCGCCCGCCAGCCTGACCAAGCTGATGACTGCCTACATCGCCACCCTGGAGATCCGCAAGGGCCAGATCGGCGAGAACGACCCGGTCACCATCAGCGAGCACGCCTGGCGCACCGGCGGCTCCCGCATGTTCGTCAAGGTCAACACCCAGGTGGCCCTGAGCGACCTGCTGCACGGCATCATCATCCAGTCCGGCAACGACGCCAGCGTTGCGGTGTCCGAGCACATCGCCGGCAGCGAAGACGCCTTCGCCGACATGATGAACACCACGGCGGAAAAGCTGGGCATGAAGAACAGCCACTTCATGAACGCCACCGGCCTGCCCAATCCGGAGCACTACTCCTCTGCCCACGACATGGCCCTGCTGGCCCGCGCGATCATCTACGAGGACCCGGCCCACTACGCCATCTACTCCCAGAAGGAGTTCTTCTGGAACAACATCAAGCAGCCCAACCGCAACCTGCTGCTGTGGCGTGACAAGACCGTCGATGGCCTGAAGACCGGCCACACCGACGAGGCCGGCTACTGCCTGGTGGCCTCCGCCGTGCGTGACAACCAGCGCCTGATCGCCGTGGTGTTCGGCACCAACAGCGAGCAGGCCCGCGCCGCCGAGACCCAGAAGCTGCTGACCTACGGCTTCCGCTTCTTCGAGACCAAGACCTTCTACCAGAAGGGCACCGAGCTGGCCAAAGCCCAGGTCTGGAAGGGCACCGCCCGCGAAGTGAAGGCCGGCCTGGCCAACGACCTGACCATGACCCTGCCGAAGGGCCAGCTGCAGAAGCTGCAGGCCGCCATGACCCTGTCGCCCCAACTGGTCGCTCCGATCAAGCAGGGTGACGTGATCGGCAAGGTCGAGGTGAAGCTGGACGACAAGGTGGTGCACAGCGCCGACCTGGTTGCCCTGGAAGCTGTCGAGGAGGGTGGTTTCTTCCGCCGCCTGTGGGATAGCATCCGCCTGTTCTTCTTCGGCCTGTTCAACTGAGCCGATCCCACCACTGACCCAGTGCCGAAGCCCCGTACTCCGCCCGGAGACGGGGCTTCCGCCTCGCGGACTACGGGTCCGCCGCCGCCATGACCGATACCGACGTACAAGCCCCGAAAATCGAATTCCCCTGCGAGCGCTACCCGATCAAGGTGATCGGCGATGCCGGTGAAGGCTTCGCCGACCTGGTGATCGAAGTGATCCAGCGCCACGCCCCCGACCTCGACGTCACCACCCTGGTGGCCCGCGACAGCCGCAACGGTCGCTTCCTCTCCGTGCAGGTGCTGATCACCGCCACCAGCGTCGACCAGCTGCAGGCGATCCACGTCGACCTGCGCGCCACCGGCCGCGTGCACATGGTGCTGTAGTGGCGCCCGAGCTGATCGTGCGTCGCCTCGGGCTGGTCGAGTACCTGCCCACCTTCGAGGCGATGCGCCGCCTGACGGCAGAGCGTAACGAGCAGACGCCCGACGAGATCTGGCTGCTGCAGCACCCCCAGGTGTTCACCCAGGGCCAGGCCGGCAAGGCCGAGCACCTGCTGGCACCGGGGGACATCCCGGTGATCCAGGTGGACCGGGGTGGCCAGGTGACCTACCACGGCCCCGGCCAGTTGGTGGCCTACCTGATGCTGGACCTGCGCCGCCTCGGCCTCGGTGTGCGTGAGCTGGTCACTGCCATGGAGCAGAGCCTGGTGGACGCGCTGGCCACCTACGGCATCGAGGCGGCCCCCAAGGCCGACGCGCCGGGCGTCTACGTGAACGGCGACAAGATCGCCTCGCTGGGCCTGCGGGTCAGCCGTGGCTGTTCCTTCCACGGCCTGGCGCTGAACGTCGACATGGACATGTCGCCCTTCTGGCGCATCAACCCCTGTGGCTATGCCGGGATGAAGATGGTCCAGCTGAAGGACCTGCTGGCGCAGCCCGCGTCCCTCGACGAGGTGGCGGAGCGCCTGGAACAGGCCCTGCGTGTCCGGCTCGGCTACGCCGGCTGACCTCATTGCCGCTGACATGAAAAAGCCCCCTCCGGCCTGCGCCGACGGGGGCTTTTTACTGAGCGCGGATCAGTTCAGGTTGAGGGCCGGGATCAGGCTCTCGTCGGTGGACTGGCCGGGAACCGGTACCGGCGCCGCGAGGCCCAGGTTGTTCTTCTCGAACACCCGGTCTGCGCGGTAGCTGGAGCGCACCAGCGGGCCGGCGGCGACCTCCATGAAGCCCTTCTCCAGGCCGATGTCGCGGAAGCGGTTGAACTCTTCCGGGCTGACCCAGCGCTGCACCGGCAGGTGGTTGCGGGTCGGCTGCAGGTACTGGCCGAGGGTGAGGATGTCGACGCCAATGGCGCGCAGGTCGTCCATGGTCTCGATGATTTCCTCATCGGTCTCGCCCAGGCCCAGCATCAGGCTGGTCTTGGTCAGGACCGACGGGCGATGGCGCTTGGCGTGGGCCAGCACGTCGAGGGTCTTCTCGTAGCCGGCGCGGGGGTCACGGACGATGTGGGTGAGGCGCTTCACCGTCTCGACGTTCTGGGCGAACACTTCCAGCCCCGAATCCACCACGCGCTCGATGGACGGCAGGTCGCCGTCGAAGTCCGGCGTCAGCGCCTCGACCACCACCTGGGGGGTGCGCTCCTTGATGGCGCGCACGCAGGCGGCGTAGTGGCTGGCGCCGCCGTCGTCGAGGTCATCGCGGTCCACCGAGGTCAGCACGATGTAGCGCAGGGCCATCAGCTCGACGGATTTGGCGGTGTTCTGCGGCTCTTCCAGGTCCAGCCAGCCGTTGGGGTTGCCGGTGTCCACGGCGCAGAAGCGGCAGGCCCGGGTGCACACCGAGCCCATCAGCATGATGGTGGCGGTGCCGTTGGACCAGCATTCGCCCATGTTCGGGCAGTGGGATTCCTGGCACACGGTGCTCAGGCGGTGTTCGCCGACGTTGCGCTTGACCGCTTCGAAGCGGCTGCCACCGGGGGCCTTGACCCGCAGCCACTTGGGCTTGGGTTCGAACACCTGGGGCTCGGCGGAGTTGCGGCGCTTCTGGCCGTCCTTGATTGCGGTGATCCCCTGGGCCGTACGGAACTTCTCGCCACTGGCGACGGGTTTGGACGGGCTGGTATCGGACATCGGACGGGCTCCGCTAGAGGCTGATCAGGCTGCCGCAGGGGGCAAGGAGGGTGGCGGATTCTACCACAAAGGCGGCGCCGGTCTGGCAGCCGCCGGGCCGCTCGGGCCCGGCGACAGGAGGGTGTCAGCGGCCGTTGCGCAGTTGCAGCAGCAGGGCTGGCGTGGGGTAGCCGTCGGCGGGCCAACCCAGGCGCTGCTGGTAGCCGCGGATGGCCTTGCGGGTGTTGGCGCCGATGATGCCGTCGGCGCTGCCCGGGCTGTAGCCGCTGCTGGCAAGGGCTTCCTGAAGCTCGATGCGCTCGGCGCGGCTGAGGGGGCGGTCCTCCTTCGGCCAGGCGCCGGCGATCTGCCCCGCGCCGTCGAAACGCTGGGCCAGCAGGCCCACGGCCAGGGCGTAGGAGGAGGAGTTGTTGTAGCGCAGGATGGCGCGGAAGTTGTCCAGCACCAGGAAGGCCGGGCCGCGATGGCCGGCGGGTACCAGCAGCGACGCGCGGTCCTGGTCGAGGCCCGGTGCCAGGGGCACCTGGACCCCGAGCTGGCGCCACTCACCGACCGTCTTGCGGATGTCCGCGTCGGCCTGGGCGTAGTCGAAGCCGGCCGGCAGTCGCACCTCGGCGCCCCAGGGTTTGCCCATCTGCCAGCCGGAGGCCTTGAGGTAGTGGGCGGTGGAGGCCAGGGCGTCGGCGGTGGAGTTCCAGATGTCGCGGCGACCGTCGCCGTCGAAGTCCACGGCGTGGCTGTTGTAGGTGGTGGGGATGAACTGGGTCTGGCCCATGGCGCCGGCCCATGAGCCGAGCATGCCGGCGGGCTGGATGTCGCCGTGCTGGATGATGCCGAGGGCGGCGATCAGCTGTTCGTGGGCGAAGGCCGGGCGACGTCCTTCATACGCCAGGGTGGCGAGGGAGCGGATCACCGACTTGTCGCCCATGAACTGGCCGAAGCTGCTCTCCATGCCCCACACCGCCACCAGGGCCTGGCGGTCGACGCCGTAGCGGCTTTCGATGGCACTGAGTAGGGTGGCGTGCTGTTTCAGCAGGCTCTGGCCCTTGCGCACGCGGTAGGGCGACAGTGCGCCGTCGAGGTATTCCCAGACGGGGCGGGTGAACTCGGGCTGGCTCTGGTCGGCGGCCACCACGCTTGGGTCGGGGGTGACGCCGACGAAGGCCTGGTCGAGGATGGTGGCGCGGATGCCGGCTGCCAGGGCTTCCTGGCGGAAACGGTCACGCCATTGTTCGAAGCTCTCGCTGGGCTGGGCGATCACCGGGGACGGGGTTGCGGTGGTGCTCGACGGGCCGGGCGTGGCCAGCACGGTGGTGGCCGTGGCGGTATTGGGCTGCGGGGCGGGCGCGGTGGCAGTGGGTGTTTCGGCGCAGGCGCTCAGGGCTGCGAGGGTGGAAGCCACGGCCAGGCTGCGGAGCATGGGGCCGGGGGCTGGTGCGCGGAACATGGAGAGGTCTCGACGGCAGGCCAAACAAGCCGCGACCTTAGCACGGATGCCGGGTTTTCAGGCGGCCAGAAGCGAAGAAGCCTCCCAGTTACGGGAGGCTTCTCTGCGGTAGCTGCCTTTGCCTTTCAGTGGCTGTTCCTGGCGGCTGCGGAACAGGGGCTGGGCGACGATGCTCTTCGCCTTGTTGGGTTTCTTGCGTTGCTTGGCCATGGCCGGTTCTCCACTGGGCGCCTGCGGGGTTGCAGGCGCGCGCATCTTGCGCCCGCGTGCGGGCGATGTCCAGTGTCAGGCGGCGGGGATGGGCAGGCGCTGGCCGGCGAGGCTGAGGGCCAGGTGTGCCAAGCCTATCCACGGATCGCCGGGGGCCTGGCCCTTGATCTGCGCGTCGATGCGCTGGGCATCGCTGAGCAGCTGGTTCCAGCGCGAGGCCGGGTGGCGCTGCAGGGCGCGGCTGACCAGGGGGCGGCGCTTGTCCCAGATCGGGGGACGGGCCGAGGCGAAGGCTTTCTCCAGCGGGACGCCCTGAGCGTACTGCTGGGCGATGCCGGCCAGCTGGCGCAGCTCACGGGCGAGGGCCCAGAGGATCACCGGGGTTTCCACCCCTTCGCCCCGCAGGCCTTCGAGGGTGCGCAGGGTGTGCGCGGGTTCGCCGTTGAGTGCGGCGTCGATCAGGCCGAAGACATCGAAGCGTGCACTGTCGGCAACGGCCGCCTGGACCGTGGCGGCATCCACCTGGGCACCTTCGGCGAGCAGCTTGAGCTTCTCGATCTCCTGGGCGGCGGCCAGCAGGTTGCCTTCCACCCGGGCGGCGATCAGGTCCACCGCTTCCTGGCTCGCGGCCAGGCCGGCCTGGGCCATGCGCTGGCGGATCCACTGGGGCAGTTGGTGGGCATCCACCGGCCAGATCTGGATGAACTGGGCGTCCGCGCCGTCGATCAGGGCCTTGGCCCATTTGGTCTTCTGCGTGCTGCCATCCAGCTTGGGCAGGTTGACCAGCAGGACGGTGTCTTCCGGCGGTCGGGCCAGGTATTCCATCAGGGCTGCTGCGCCCTTGTCGCCGGGCTTGCCGGAGGGCAGGCGCAGCTCGATCAGGCGGCGCTCGGCGAACAGCGACAGGCTGGCTCCGGCCTCCAGCAGCAGGCCCCAGTCGAAGTTGTTCTCGGCGTTGAACACCTGGCGCTCGCTGAAGTCGCGGGCGCGGCAGGCGCTGCGGATGGCGTCGCAGGCTTCCTGGCAGAGCAGGGGCTCGTCACCGCTGACGACATAGACAGGGGCGAGGTTGCCTTGCAGGTGCTTGCTGAGCTGGGCGGCGTTGAGCTTCATGGGGGAGGGCTGCCCGGCGGCGCGATCGCGCAACCGGGCGGGGCACTTACTTGATGGGCAGTTGCAGCGGGGATTGCTGCGGCTGCTGCGCTTCTTCCGCGCGACGGGCGGCTTCCAGTGCTTCTGCTTCGGCCTGGGCCTTGGCTTCCGCCTGGGCCTGCAGCGTGTCCAGCTGCTCAGGGGTGATCAGCTGCAGGCGCATGGCCACTTGCTGGATCAGGTCGCGGCGCATTTCCTGGCGCAGTTGCGCGGATTCCTGGTCGGAGGCGATCAGGTTGTTGCTGTCGTGGGTGTAGTAGCGCTGTACGTCGACGCGGTCCTGCAGCAGCAGCAGGTCTTTCTGGCCGCCACGGATCTCGTAGTCCAGGGTGTTGCTCAGCTGGTATTCGGAGGTGCGCGAGTTGCCGCTGTAGCTGGCGGAACGGCTTTCTTCCTGTTCGCGGGTCAGGACGATGCGGTAGGGCGCACCGGCATGCACCTTGACGTGGCTGTGCTTGAGCAGCTGGCGCAGTTGCTTGACGGTTTCGCCGTAGGAGTTGCGGGCGGTGACGTCCACTTCCTTGAGGGCGAACTGGGTGTCGCCGGTGCCGCGCAGCTGGAAGCCGCAGGCGCCGAGTGTCAGCGTCAGGCCCAGGACCAGCAGATTCCGTTTCTTCATCGTTGTTTTTCCCCTTGGCGAATCGCCGGGGCTGCGCGGCAGCCCCGGTGTGAAGTCAGTTGGCGACAATGTTGACCAGCTTGCCCGGGACCACGATCACCTTGCGGATGGTCAGGCCTTCGGTGAAGCGCAGCACGTTCTCGTTGGCGCGGGCGATTGCCTCGACGGTCTCGCGGCTGGCGTCGGCCGCCACCTCGATCTGGCCACGGAGCTTGCCGTTGACCTGCACCACCAGTTGCAGGGTGTCCTGCACCAGGGCGCTCTCGTCGACCTTCGGCCAGGCGGCGTCGATGACGGCGTCCGCATGGCCCAGTTCACGCCAGAGTTCGTGGCAGATGTGCGGGGTGATCGGGGCCAGCAGCAGGGCCACGGTCTCCAGGCCCTCCTGGAGCAGGGCGCGGTCCTGGGCGTCGGTCTGGGGCGCTTTCTCCAGCACGTTCATCAGGGTCATCACGGCGGCGATGGCGGTGTTGAACTTGTGGTGCTGGCCGACATCCTGGCTGGCCTGCTTGATGGCCAGGTGGATGGCGCGGCGCACGTCCTTCTGGGCGTCGGAGAGGGCTGCGGTGTCCAGCGCAGCCGGCAGACCGGCGTTGACGTGGGCCTGGGCCAGGCGCCAGACGCGGCGCAGGAAGCGGCTGGCGCCTTCGACGCCTGCGTCGGACCATTCCAGGCTCATGTCCGGCGGGGAGGCGAACATCATGAACAGGCGGCAGGTGTCGGCGCCGTAGGCGTCGATCATGGCCTGCGGGTCCACGCCGTTGTTCTTCGACTTGGACATCTTCTCGGTGCCGCCGATTTCCACCGGCAGGCCGTCGGTCTTCAGGCGCGCGCCGATGACCTTGGCCTTGGCGTCACGCTCGACTTCGACGTCGGCCGGGTTGAACCAGTCCTTGCCGCCGTTGGAGGCGGTGCGGTAGTAGGTCTCGGCGACCACCATGCCCTGGGTCAGCAGGTTCTTGAACGGCTCGTCGGAGCTGACCAGGCCTTCGTCACGCATCAGCTTGTGGAAGAAGCGCGCGTAGAGCAGGTGCAGGATGGCGTGCTCGATGCCGCCGATGTACTGGTCCACCGGCAGCCAGTGGTTGGCAGCAGCGGGGTCGACCATGCCCTTGTCATAGGTGGGCGAGGCGTAGCGGGCGAAGTACCAGGAGCTTTCCACGAAGGTGTCCATGGTGTCGGTTTCGCGCTTGGCTGCCGTGCCGCATTTCGGGCAGGTGCATTCGTAGAACTCGGGCATCTTCGCCAGCGGGCTGCCGGCGCCGTCCGGTACTACGTCTTCGGGCAGCACGACGGGGAGCTGGTCCTCGGGGACCGGCACGTCGCCGCAGCTCGGGCAATGGATGATCGGGATCGGGCAGCCCCAGTAGCGCTGGCGGCTGATGCCCCAGTCGCGCAGGCGGAACTGGGTGCGCGACTGGCCGAGGCCCTTCTTCTGTAGGGCCACTTCGATGGCGTCGAAGGCGCCCTGGAAGTCCAGGCCGTCGAAGGCGCCGGAGTTGATCAGCTGGCCGTGCTCGCCGTAGGCGTCCTGCCAGGGGGCGGGGGTCTCGTCACCGGCGCTGGTGCGCACCACCGGCTTGACCGGCAGGTTGTACTTGGCGGCGAAGGCGAAGTCGCGCTCGTCGTGGGCCGGGACGGCCATCACGGCGCCTTCGCCATAGTTCATCAGCACGTAGTTGGCGACCCACACCGGGAGCTTCTCGCCGGTCAGCGGGTGCTCGACGAACAGCGGGGTGGCCAGGCCTTTCTTCTCCTGGGTGGCGATGTCGGCTTCGGCGACGCCGCCGCGCTTGCACTCGTCGATGAAGGCCTGCAGCTCGGCGGCCTTGTCGGCCGGCAGCTTGGTCAGGGCGATGGCGGCCAGCGGGTGCTCGGCGGCCACGGCCACGTAGGTGGCGCCCATCAGGGTGTCGGGGCGGGTGGTGAAGACTTTCAGTGCACCGTCCTGACCGATGCTGGCGGCGTCATAGGGGAAGCTGACTTCCATCCCGCGGGACTTGCCGATCCAGTTGCGCTGCATGGTCTTGACCTGCTCGGGCCAGCCCGGCAGGTCGTCGAGGCTGCTGAGCAGCTCTTCGGCGTAGGCGGTGATCTTGAAGTAGTACATCGGGATTTCGCGCTTTTCGATCAGCGCGCCCGAACGCCAGCCACGGCCGTCGATGACCTGCTCGTTGGCCAGTACGGTCTGGTCCACCGGGTCCCAGTTCACGGTGCCGTTCTTGCGGTAGATCACGCCCTTCTCGAACAGGCGGGTGAACAGCCACTGTTCCCAGCGGTAGTAGTCCGGCTTGCAGGTGGTGACCTCGCGGGACCAGTCGATCGCCAGGCCCAGGCTCTTCAGCTGGGCCTTCATGTAGGCGATGTTCTCGTAGGTCCACTTGGCCGGGGCGACGTTGTTCTTCATGGCGGCGTTTTCCGCCGGCATGCCGAAGGCGTCCCAACCCATGGGCTGCAGCACGTTCTTGCCCTGCATGCGGTGGTAGCGGGCAATCACGTCGCCGATGGTGTAGTTGCGCACGTGCCCCATGTGTAGCTTGCCGCTCGGGTAGGGGAACATGGACAGGCAATAGAAGGTGTCCTTGCCGGCCTGTTCGCTCACTTCAAAGGATTTGTGCGCGTCCCAATGGGCCTGCGCGGCGGCTTCGATATCACGGGGCTGGTAGTTTTCGTGCATGGCTACTTGCGCTGATAAATGGGCATCGGATCGGGGCCGCGAAGGGCGCTGAACCGCGTGCGAAACGTAAATTCAAGCGCCGTAGCATACATGAGCGCCATTGGCAGAGGGAAACCCTGATTGCGCGCGGGCCGCGCCCCGCCGCCGTTTGTCGCGGCCACCCTGCGGGGGGCCTCGTGACCGCTAAGCTTCTGCTTCATGAGGGCGCTGCAGTGTGTATCGAGGTGCTGCATGGTGGAGACGAGGCGAGCAGAAACGGCGGGTGGGCTCTATGAGCGTCTGCTGCATCGTCTGGCCCTGGCGCTGGACGAGGCGGACACGGCTGAGCGCCTGCGCAACGAACACCCGAGCGAACTGGAGCTCAAGGGGCTGAGCCCCGCCGAGCTGGCGTTGATTCGGGCTTATCTCGACAAGGACCTGAACTGGTTGCGCGGCTGGCACGCGGCAGCCGAGGAACTCGCCCTCATCGAGCAGCAACCCACCCGTGCGGCGAAGCCTGTGCGCAATCCCAAGAGCGCACCCAAGAGCACTCCGCCCGCCCGCGCGGCCCGTCCGCTGTTCAAGCGTCGGCAGCAACTGCTCTGTGCCCTGTGTGGCGCGCCGGCCAACTGGCAACGTGGCCAGGGCGTCCAGGCCTGCGGTACCTGCGGGTCCCAGCTTTTCCGCGCCGGCAATCCCCGATAGGCTTCGCGCACCCTGGAGGTGCCGATGCCGATTCGTTATCTGTTCAAACAACTTCTGATGCCGCCGGGCATCCTTTTGGTCCTGCTGTTGCTGGCCTGGTGGTGGCGTGCGCGTCGCCCCCGCCTGGCGCTCGCCTGTTTCCTGATGGGGTTCGGTGGCCTGTGGACGATGAGCCTGCCGGTGACGGTGGAAACCCTGGCCGGCTGGCTGGAAACCGAACCGCCCTTGCAGGAGGCGCGCTGGGCCGAACTGCCCGGGCGCGCCCAGGCCATCGTCGTGCTGGGTGCCGGGCGGGTTCGCGATGACCCCGCCTGGGACGGCGACCAGCCCAGTCTGCTGGCCATGGAGCGCATGCGCTACGCCGCGCGGATCGCCAAGGCCACCCAGCTACCGGTGTTGGTCACTGGCGGGTTCCACTACGGCCAGCCGCCCAGCGAGGCGGCGATCATGGCCGAGTCGTTCGAGCGTGACCTGGGCGTGCCGGTGCGCTGGCGGGAAGAGGCGAGCCGGACCACCTGGGAGAACGCCGTGGAGTCGGCGCGCATCCTCAAGGCCGAGGGCGTCGAGCGGGTGGTGCTGGTGACCCAGGGCTTCCACATGCAGCGCGCACGCTGGTGCTTCGAGCAGGCGGGGCTGGAGGTGGTCACGGCGCCGTCGTCGTTCCTCTCCTCGCCCAATTCACGGCCGTTCGGCGGTTGGCTGCCGGAGACGGTGGCGGTGTGGCACAGCGGAATGCTGTTGAACGAGGCGCTGGGCCTGTTGGCCTACCCGCTGGCATACCGCCTGGGAGCGGTTGCCAGCGAGTGAGTCGGGTCAGACGGTCTTGGCGATGCGGCTGGCCAGCAGGGCCCAGCCGAACAACAGGCCACACAGAATGGCCAGCGGCCAGGAGCGCCATTTCAGGTACGGGGTGAGGCCCTGCATGGGCGCCACCTGGCCGTAGAGCGAGGCCTTCTCGAACTGCGGGATGGCGGTTTCGATGCGGCCGAAGGGGTCGATCAGCACAGTGACGCCGTTGTTGGTGGCGCGGATCATCCAGCGTCCGGCCTCCAATGCCCGCATCTGCGCCATCTGCAGGTGTTGCAGCGGGCCGATGGAGGTGCCGAACCAGGTGTCGTTGGACACGGTCAGCAGCAGGTCGCTCTGGGCGGCCAGGTTGGCGGCGAACTCGGGGTAGACCACTTCGTAGCAGATGTACGGCGCGATCCTGTGGCCCTTGGCCAGCAGCGGCTGCTGGTCGGCGGGGCCGCGGGCGAAGTCGGACATGGGCAGGTCGAAGAAAGCGATCAGCCCACGCAGCACATCCTGCAGCGGAACGTATTCGCCGAACGGCACCAGTTGCTGCTTGAGGTAGGTGCCCTGGCCGTCGCCGACCACGGTGATGCCGTTGTAGTAGCGCTTCTCGCCCCGCTCGTTGGCCTGGCGGATCGGCACACCGGTGATCAGTGCGGCCTGGCGGTCGTGGGCGACGCGGCCCATGACGGAGAGGAAGCCTTCGGCGTGTTCCTTCAGTACCGGTACGGCGGTTTCCGGCCAGATGATCAGGTCGGTGCGGCGCGCCGCCAGGGTCATGTCGCGGTAGAGCGCCAGCTGGGCTTCCAGCTGCGCCGGGTCCCATTTCAGGTTCTGCTCCACGTTGCCCTGCAGGGCGACCACGTCGAGCTTCTCGCCCAGCGGTCGGGTCCAGGCGTGGTCCTTGAGGGCCAGCCCGGTGATCCAGGGGGCCGCCAGCAGACCCAGGGCCGCCACCAGGAACGCCGGGGCCCGGCGCAGGCGCACCAGGTTGACCAGCAGGGCAGCGCTCAGGGCGAGGGCGAACGACACCAGCCAGACACCGCCGAGCGGGGCCAGGCCCGCCAGGGGGCCGTCCAACTGGCTATAGCCGGCGTAGAGCCAGGGGAAACCGGTGAGGAACCAGCCACGGAAGGCCTCTTGGGCCAGCCACAGCGCGGCGAAGGCCAGGGCGTCGGCCAGCGGGGCCTCGTTGCGGCGGAACCAGCGTGCCCAGAGCGCGGCGGGAATGGCGAAGAACAAGGCCACGCCGGCGCTGAAGCCGCCGGTGAGCAGTGCCGCCAGCGGCGCCGAGGCGCTGCCGTAGTCATGGATGCTGACGTAGATCCAGCTGGTGCCGGCGATGAACAAGCCGAAGCCGTAGCACCAGCCCCGGCCGAAGGCGGCCTTGGGGCCGAGCCCGCGCAGGCCGAGGTAGAACAGGGCGAGGGACAGCAGCGACAGCGGCCAGTAGTCGAAGGGCGCCATGGCCAGCGGGGTGAGGGCGCCGGCAGCCAGGGCCAGCAGGTTGCCCGGCCAGCCGGGGCGGGTGATCCAGTTCATGCGCAATCCTTGGGCGGGGCAGTGGAGGGCCCGGAACGCCGCGCAGTCTAGCCGGGCCACGCCCGCGCCGGGAAGCGACGGGCGTGGTGGCGGTCAGCGGTTGATCGGGCTGAGGCGCAGCAGGTGCAGGCGGCGGCTGTCGGCGTTGAGCACGCGGAAGCGGAAGCCGCCGATTTCGGTGGTCTCGTTGCGCTTGGGCAGGTGCCCGAAGGCGCCCATGACCAGACCGCCGATGGTGTCGAACTCGTCTTCGGAGAAGTCGGTTTCGAAAAAGCTGTTGAAGGCATCCACCGGGGTCAGCGCCTTGACGATGAAGTCGCCGCTGGGCAGCGGCTTGATGTAGCTGTCTTCCTCGACGTCGTGCTCGTCCTCGATGTCGCCGACGATCTGCTCCAGCACGTCCTCGATGGTCACCAGGCCCGCCACGCCGCCGTATTCGTCGATGACCACGGCCATGTGGTTGTGGTTGGCGCGGAATTCGCGAAGCAGCACGTTGAGGCGCTTGGACTCGGGCACGAAGGTGGCCGGGCGCAGCAGCTCCTTGATGTTGAAGGGGCGCTCGGGGTCCTGGAGGATCAGCGGCAGCAGGTCCTTGGCCAGGAGGATGCCCATGACGTCGTCCAGGCCTTCGCCGATCACCGGGTAGCGCGAGTGCGCGGCGTCGATGATGGCGGGGAGGAACTCGCGGGGTGTCTGGGTGGCCTTGATGCTGATCATCTGCGAGCGCGGCACCATGATGTCGCGCACCTGCAGGTCAGCCACCTGGATGGCGCCCTCGACGATGGACAGCGCTTCGCTGTCCA
Source organism: Pseudomonas sp. zfem003 (assembly GCF_032621675.1). Lineage (NCBI taxonomy): Bacteria > Pseudomonadati > Pseudomonadota > Gammaproteobacteria > Pseudomonadales > Pseudomonadaceae > Pseudomonas > Pseudomonas sp. zfem003. The sequence continues at coordinate 293,846 of NZ_JAVYJG010000010.1, forward strand.
GCAGTTTGTTCTGGTGGGCTTCGCGCAGCAGCTCCAGCAGCTCCTGGCGGCTTTTCGGCTCATGGGCAAAGGCCTGGGTCAGCTTTTCCAGCCAGGACCTGTGCCCGTTGCTCGATCGATCTTCGCTCATATGTCCTTGCTCGGGTTTCTCACTCGTCGTCGCGGTACGGGTCGGGGTGGCCGAGTTCGGCCAGCAACTCCCGTTCCAGCGCTTCCATTTCTTCGGCTTCCTCGTCCTCGATGTGGTCGTAACCCAGGAGGTGCAGGCAGCCGTGAATCACCAGGTGCGCCCAGTGGGCATCGAGGGCCTTGCCCTGCTCGGCAGCCTCGCGGGCCACCACCGGGGCGCAGATCACCAGGTCGCCCAGCAGCGGGATGTCGAGGAACTCCTCGGGCACGTCGGCGGGGAAGGACAGCACGTTGGTGGCGTAGTCCTTGTGCCGCCAGGTGCGGTTCAGCTCGCGGCCCTCGGGCTCGTCCACCAGGCGGATGGTCAGCTCCGAGTCGCCCTGGCGCTGGCGCAGGGCCAGGGTGCACCAGCGGCGGAAGTCGGCTTCGCCGGGCAGGTCACTGGCCTCGCTGGCCAGTTGCAGGTCGAGTTCAAGCATCGGGATTGATCGCACCCGGATCGTTGTCGGCAGGACGCGGCTTGGCCTGGGCGCGGTTGTCGTAGCGGTCGTAGGCTTCGACGATGCGCTGCACCAGCGGGTGGCGGACCACGTCGTGGGACTTGAAGTGGGTGAAGGCGATGCCGGGCACGTCACGCAGCACGTCGATCACGTGGGCCAGGCCGGAGCGGGTGCCCCGGGGCAGGTCGACCTGGGTGATGTCGCCGGTGATGACGGCCGTGGAGCCGAAGCCGATACGGGTCAAGAACATCTTCATCTGCTCGACGGTGGTGTTCTGACTCTCGTCGAGAATGATGAAGCTGTTGTTAAGGGTGCGGCCACGCATGTAGGCCAGCGGGGCGACCTCGATCACCTGCTTTTCGATCAGCTTGGCCACCTGCTCGAAGCCGAGCATCTCGTAGAGGGCGTCGTAGAGCGGGCGCAGGTAGGGGTCGATCTTCTGGGTCAGGTCGCCGGGGAGGAAGCCCAGCTTCTCGCCGGCTTCCACCGCCGGGCGTACCAGCAGGATGCGGCGCACCTGCTCGCGCTCCAGGGCGTCCACGGCGCAGGCGACGGCCAGGTAGGTCTTGCCGGTGCCGGCCGGGCCGATGCCGAAGTTGATGTCGTGGTCGAGGATGGACTTCACGTAGCGCTGCTGGTTGATGCCGCGCGGACGGATCATGCCCTTGCGGGTGCGCAGGGCGACGCTGGCTTCCATCTTGGGGTTGGCCAGCTCGTCCATGCCGGTTTCCCGGAGGAATAGGTGGACCATGTCCGGGGACAGCTCGGTGGCTTCGGTCTCACGGTAGAGGCGGCGCAGCAGGTGCTCGGTGGCCTGGGTGCGCTGGGGGTCGCCCACCAGCTCGAACTGGTTGCCGCGGTTGCGGATCTCGATGGCCATGCGCTGTTCGATCAGCCGCAGGTGTTCGTCGAACTGGCCACAGAGGTTGGCGAATCGACGTGCTTCGAAGGGCTCCAGGGTGAAGCGGTGCAAATCCAGGGGTGCGTTCAATGTCGTGGGTTCTTGGTCGCCGTTGGCAGGTCAGGAGATGGAGCATAAACCCAGGTGCCCGGCTGCGGAAGCACGGGCACCGGGATTTCAGTGCAGGGTGTCCTCGATCAGCGTGCCGCGCAGGGAGTGGGGCAGGGCGTCGTCGATGTGCACGTCGACGAACTGGCCGATCAGGCGCGGGTTGGCGCTGCGGAAGTTGACGATGCGGTTGTTCTCGGTGCGACCCTGGAGCATGCCCGGGTCCTTCTTGGAGAAGTCGCTCACCAGGATGCGCTGGACGGTGCCGACCATGCGGCGGCTGTTCTCGAAGCCCTGCTGGTGGATGCGGGCCTGGAGGATCTGCAGGCGCTGCTTCTTCACTTCTTCCGGGGTGTCGTCGGGCAGGTCGGCGGCCGGGGTGCCGGGGCGCGAGCTGTAGACGAAGGAGAAGGAGAAGTCGAAGCCGACGTCTTCCACCAGCTTCATGGTGGCCTCGAAGTCCTTGTCGGTCTCGCCGGGGAAACCGACGATGAAGTCGGAGCTGATGCAGATGTCCGGTACCGCTGCCTTGAGCTTGCGGATGCGCGACTTGTATTCCAGCGCGGTGTGGTTGCGCTTCATCGCCGCGAGGATGCGGTCCGAACCGGCCTGCACCGGCAGGTGGACGAACTTCACCAGCTCTGGCACTTCGGCGTGGGCCTGGATCAGCGCGTCGGAGAACTCCAGCGGGTGGGAGGTGGTGTAGCGGATGCGGTCGATGCCGTCGACGGCAGCCACCACGCGGATCAGCTCGGCGAAGTCGGCGATGCGCCCGTCGTGGGTCTGGCCGCGGTAGCCGTTGACGTTCTGGCCCAGCAGAGTGACCTCGCGCACGCCGTTCTCGGCCAGGTGGATCACCTCGGCCAGCACGTCGTCGAAGGGCCGGCTGACTTCCTCGCCACGGGTGTAGGGCACTACGCAGAAGGTGCAGTACTTGCTGCAGCCTTCCATCACCGAGACGAAGGCGCTGGGGCCGTCGACGCGGGGCTCGGGCAGGCGGTCGAACTTCTCGATCTCGGGGAAGCTGATGTCCACCTGGGGCGCGCGGGTGGTGCGCGCGGCGTCGATCATCTCCGGCAGGCGGTGCAGGGTCTGCGGGCCGAAGACCACGTCGACGTAGGGCGCGCGCTCACGGATGGCGGCGCCTTCCTGGCTGGCCACGCAGCCACCGACGCCGATCACCAGCTCCGGGTTCTGGCGTTTCAGCTCCCGCCAGCGACCGAGTTGCGAGAACACCTTCTCCTGCGCCTTCTCGCGGATGGAGCAGGTGTTGAGCAGGATGACGTCGGCCTCCTCGGCACGTTCGGTCATTTCCAGCGCCTGGTGTTCGCCCAGCAGGTCGGCCATGCGCGAGGAGTCGTACTCGTTCATCTGGCAGCCGTGGGTTTCGATATAGAGCTTCTTGGCCATGCAGGTCAGGGTCGGGTGGTTCGAAGAACCGCGCATTATAGTCGCGGCCTGCCCGCGTTCCTAGGGTGGTGCGACCGGTCGTCGTGCTATGCTTCGCGCCCCCATTTTCCTGCCGTACCGACCTTTACATGAGCAAGCACGAACCGATCTTCAAGGTGATCTTCCTCAACCAGGGCCAGGTCTACGAGATCTACGCCCGGCAGATCTTCCAGAGCGAGCTGTGGGGCTTCCTGGAGATCGAGGAGCTGGTCTTCGGCGAGCGCAACCAGTTGGTGGTGGACCCCAGCGAGGAGAAGCTCAAGGCGCAGTTCGAGGGCGTGGTGCGCAGCTTCGTGCCGATGCACGCGATCATCCGCATCGACGAGGTGGAACGCCTGGGCACGGCGAAGATCAGCGAGGCCAAGGGCACGGGCAACGTCATGCCGTTCCCCATGCCGCCCATGCCAGACAAGCGCAGCTAGGCGGCGCGGTATTCAGGGCAGGGGGGCGAAGGGTGATCCGCCGTCGGCGGTCTGCAGTTCGATGAGGTAGTTGCGGAAGATCTGCCCCAGCACCTGGGTGGCGATCTCCAGCTCGTCGGTGCGCATCTGCCCGGCCACCACGTCCGCCGAGTCCATCGCCTCGTCCGAGCCGTTCACCGCCGCCATCTTCAGTACGATGTAGGCCTGCACGTTGCTGGCCGGCACGCCTTCACCCCGGAAGAACATGTTGCCCAGGCGGAATTGCGCCTGGGCGTTGCCTTTCAGCGAGGCCTGTTCGAACCAGTTGAGGGCTTGTTGCAGGTCGCGCGGGGCGCGCTTGCCGTCGTAGTAGAACTCGCCCAGCTCGTATTGCGCGCCGGTGTCGCCGGCCTTGGCGGCCTGCTGGCAGTTGGAGAGGGCTTCCTGGAGGTCTTCGGGGCGTGTGTTGAGGTTGCAGCGGCCGGACGCCGGGATCAGCAGCGAGTTGCCGCCGGCTTCGGCCAGCAGGGGAGAAAGGAGCAACAGGCTGCCCAATGTCAGGATGCGGCCGGTGCGGTTCATCAGATCACAGCGCCTCGGAAAGCAGAGCGGGCTCCCGCCCGGTCGGCGAAACGCGCCGACCGTCACATTATGAAATAAGCAGGGCGCTACTTACAAAGTCTTTGCACGCTTTTCCCGCACCCGGGCGGCAAGGCCGGTGGGCTGCACGCCCGGGTGTAGGGATGGCGTAACGGATCAGCCCTTTTTCAGCTCGGCGAAGGCGCGTTCGGCGGCGTCCAGGGTGATGGCCAGTTCCTTGTCGCCGTGGGCGATGGAGGTGAAGCCGGCCTCGAAGGCGCTGGGGGCGAGGTAGACGCCGCCGTCCAGCATCAGGTGGAAGAAGCGCTTGAAGCGCTCGACGTCGCTGGCCATCACATCGTCGAAGGTGACGATGTCGTCGGCGCCGCTGAAGTACAGGCCGAACATGCCGCCCGCCTGGGTGGTCACGAAGGGAATGCCGGCGGCGTCGGCGCGCTGCTGCAGGCCATCGAGCATGCGGGTGGTGTAGTCGGTCAGCTCGGCGTGGAAGCCCGGGCGGCTGATCAGCTTCAGGGTGGTCAGGCCGGCGGCCATGGCCAGCGGGTTACCGGACAGGGTGCCGGCCTGGTAGACCGGGCCCAGCGGGGCGATGCAGGACATGATCTCGCGCTTGCCGCCGAAGCAGCCCACCGGCATGCCGCCGCCGACGATCTTGCCGAAGGTGGAGAGGTCCGGGGTCACGCCGTAGTGGGCCTGTGCGCCGCCCAGGGCGACGCGGAAGCCGGTCATCACTTCGTCGAAGATCAGCACCACGCCGTGCTGGTCGCACAGGCGGCGCAGGCCTTCGAGGAAGCCGGGCGCCGGCGGTACGCAGTTCATGTTGCCGGCCACCGGCTCGACGATGATGCAGGCCACGCTTTGGCCGACTTCACCGAGGGTCTTCTCCACCGCACCGATGTCGTTGAAGGGCAGGGTCAGGGTGTGCTTGGCGAAGTCCGCCGGCACGCCGGCCGAGCTGGGCACGCCCTGGGTCAGCAGGCCGGAGCCGGCCTTGACCAGCAGGCTGTCGGAGTGACCGTGGTAGCAGCCTTCGAACTTGATGATCGCGTCACGACCGGTGAAGCCGCGGGCCAGGCGGATGGCGCTCATGGTCGCCTCGGTACCGGAGCTGACCATGCGCACCATCTCCATGGACGGCACCAGGGAGCAGACCAGGTCGGCCATCTCGGTTTCCATGGCGGTGGGTGCGCCGTAGGAGAGGCCGTGCTGCAGCTGGTTGCGCACCGCGTCGAGCACGTCCGGGTGGCCGTGGCCGAGGATCATCGGGCCCCAGGAGCCGACGTAGTCCACGTAGCGCTTGTCGTCCTCGTCCGTCACGTAGGCGCCTTCCGCGTGCTTGAAGAACAGCGGCGTGCCGCCGACGCTCCGGAAGGCGCGGACTGGCGAGTTGACGCCGCCGGGGATGTGTTTCTGGGCGTTGGCGAACAGGGTTTCGGAACGGGACATGTCGAACTCTCTATGCAAGCGGTTGAAAGGGCTCAGGCCGACGCGAACAGCGCACTGAAGGCGCGGGCACGGCGTTCCACCTCGGCGGGGCCGTCGGCGGCGAACAGGGCGTGGATCACCGCCACCATGCTCGCGCCACGGGCGATCAGCGCCGGGGCGGTGTCCAGGGTGACGCCGCCGATGGCGACGATGGGCTGCTGGAAGCGCTGGCGCGCCTCGTCCAGCAGCTCCACCGTGGCGGCCGGCGCACCGGGTTTGGTCTGGGAGTTGAAGAAGCGACCGAAGGCCACGTAGCTGGCGCCTTCGGCCAGGGCCGACTCGGCCAGGTCCAGGCGCGCATGGCAGGTGGCACCGATGACCGCGTGACGGCCCAGCAGGGCGCGCGCTGCCGCGATGGAGCCATCGGTCTGGCCCAGGTGCACGCCCACGCCCAGGCGGGCGGCCAGCTCGGCGTCGTCGTTGATCAGCAACTGCGCGCCGTAGCGGGTGCACAGCTCGCGCAGCGCCTCGGCCTCACGCAGGCGGCGGGCCTCGTCGGAGGACTTGTCGCGGTACTGCAGCAAACGGGCGCCGCCCTTCAGGGCCGCCTCCACGTAGGGCAGCAGCCGGCCATCGGCGAGCAACTGGCTGTCGGTGATGGCGTAGAGGCCGCGCAGCTTCATGAGCAGAAGTCCAGCGGCAGGCGGCGGGGCACGAACTGGCCGTGGCCCGGTTGCTCGGCGTCACGCAGGGTGCGCCAGGTGTAGTCCAGTGCCGAGCGCACCGCGCTGGGCAGGGCCTCGCCCAGGGCCAGGCGACCGGCCAGGGTGCTGGCCAGGGTGCAGCCGGAGCCGTGGTAGCTGCCGGGCAGGCGCTGGCAGGTGAAGGTGTGGCGTTCGCCATCCTCGGTGTAGAGGCGGTTGTGGACCTCGGCCTCGTCGCCGTGGCCACCGGTGATCAGCAGGTTGCGGCAGAAGGGCAGCAGTTTCTCGGCGCACGCGTCGGCCGTGCCTTCGGGGAGTTCGGCGAGGATGCGCGCTTCCGGCAGGTTCGGCGTGGCGATGATCGCTACCGGCAGCAGGCGCTCGCGCATCGCGTAGCCCACTTCATCCTTGCCCAGTGCACCGCCGCCGCCGGCACGCAGCACCGGGTCGCAAACCAGCGGCACACCCGGCAGGCCCTGCATGATTTCCAGCACGGTCTCCACCATCTCCACCGAGCCGAGCATGCCCAGCTTGACGGCGGAGACCGGCAGGTCGGCGATCACCGCACGGGCCTGGGCCAGCACCCATTCGCGGTCGAGCACGCGGAAGTCGGAAACGTTGACGGTGTCCTGGACGGTCAGGGCGGTCACGGCAGGAGCCGCGTGGCAGCCTTGGGCGATCAGGGCTTCGATGTCCGCCTGCAGACCGGCGCCGCCGCTGGGGTCGTGGCCGGAAAGACAGAGGACGATAGGGCGAGAGGGGGTCGTTTTCATGGTGCGCGAGCTTACCACCTTTCCGCCGTCGGGTCGGCCCGCCGGGCAGGGCGCCCGCCATCCGTCGAAAAGCGCCGAACAGTCAGGCGGGATAGGCCTGTAATGCCCATTCCAGAGCGGTTTTCGCGAGATGGCAGAGTGCCTCCTATGGCGCCCCGATGCTGTGCTAGAGTGTGCGCATTCGAACAACCAGGCCCTGCGTGACGCTTCGGCTCCGGGAAGGAAAGGGACTTCCCGAGGCGTGCGACGGCCTTTGCGGGGCTTCATGCGTCACGTTCTCCTTTTCCTGTCCCTTTTCCTCTCCACCGCCGTGTTCGGCGTGGAGTTCGACGAGCACACCCGCCAGCTGCCCCTCGGGCTGCACATGGACGTCTTCGAAGACGTCCGTGGCGATGCCACCCTCGCCGACATCACCTCCCCCGCGCTGGATCGCAGCTTCCGCCGCAGCGACAAGCCCGTGCTCAACGCCGGCTACTCGCGCTCGGTGTTCTGGATCCGGCTCGACCTCAGCTACCGCCCACGCGACCTCGGCGGCCAGCAGCCCTGGCTGCTGGAGCTGGCCTACCCGCCGCTGGACCACATCGAGCTCTACCTGCCCGACAGCGAGGGCGGCTACCGGCTCGCCCAGCGCACCGGCGATGCCTTGCCCTTCGCCAGCCGCGAGATCAGGCAGAACAACTACCTGTTCAGCCTCAACCTGCAGCCCAACCAGCCCCAGCGCCTGTACCTGCGGGTCAACAGCCAGGGCTCGATCCAGGTCCCGCTCACTCTCTGGTCGCCCCAGGCCTACATGGAGGAGCAGCCCGGGCGCGTGTATGTGCTCGGCATCATCTACGGCGTGCTGCTGGTGATGCTGATCTACAACCTCTTCATCTACCTCAGCGTCCGCGACACCAGCTACCTCTACTACATCCTCTACATCGCCTCGTTCGGCCTGTACCAGATCTCCGTCAACGGCGCCGGCATCCAGTACTTCTGGCCCGACAACCCCTGGTGGGCCAACGCCTCCACCCCGTTCCTGATCGGCTCGGCCGGGCTGTTCGGCTGCCAGTTCGCCCGCAGCTTCCTGCACACCGCCGACCACAGCCCCTGGATCGACCGCAGCCTGCTGGTGCTGATGGCCGTCGGCGTGCTGGTCATGGTCCTGTCCCTGGTGGCCAGCTACGCCGTCGCCCTGCGCCTGGCCACCATCCTGGCCCTGGTCTTCACCGTGGTCATCTTCGCCGCCGGCATCCTCGCCTGGCTGCGCGGCATGCGCGTGGCACGCTATTTCATCTTCGCCTGGAGCGCCTTCCTCGCCGGCGGGGTGATCAACACCCTGATGGTGCTCGGCTACCTGCCCAACCTCTTCATCACCATGTACGCCAGCCAGATCGGCTCCGCGCTGGAGGTGGGCCTGCTGTCCCTCGCCCTGGCCGACCGCATCAACGCCATGAAGGAGGAGCGCACCCGCATCCTCCAGGAGTCCGGGCGCAAGCTGGAGGCCCTGAACCGCGAGCTGGCCGACAGCAACCGCCTCAAGGACGAATTCCTCGCCACCGTCACCCACGAGCTGCGCACCCCCATGAACGGCGTGATCGGCTCCCTCGAACTGATGCAGACCCTCCCGCTCGACGTCGAGCTGGAGCAGTACCAGAAGACCGCCGCCAGCTCCGCCAGGGACATGATGCGGCTGGTCAACGACATCCTCGCCATGACCGAGCTGCAGGCCGGCAAGCTCTACCCGCGTCGCGAGACCTTCAGCCTGCGCGGCCTGTTCGACAGCCTGCGCGCCCAGTACGCCCCGCGCGCCGAAGAAAAGGGCCTGGCCTTCGCCTTGGAACTGGACGAAAGCCTGCCCGACACCCTCGAAGGCGACGCCGGCAAGCTCGGGCAGATCCTCGGCCACCTGCTGGACAACGCCGTCAAGTTCACCGCCCGGGGTGGCGTCGTGCTGCGGGTCGCCGGCCACTGCCAGGAGCCCGGCGGCCCCCTGCGCCTGCTGGTGGCCGTGGAAGACACCGGCATCGGCTTCTCCACCCCGCCCGATGGCAGCCTCTACAGCGGCTTCCGCCAGCTCGACGGCTCCATGACCCGCGCCTACGGCGGCCTCGGCATTGGCCTGGCCCTGGCGCGGCAGCTGGTCGAACTGCTCGGCGGCCAGCTCACCCACAGCTCCGAGCCCGGCCAGGGCAGCCGCTTTCAGCTGGCCCTCACCCTGACCCGCCCGGCCCAGCGCGAGGCCGCCCCGGTGCGTCGCGCCGTCGCCCAGGCCCAGCGCCGCCCCGAGCAATGCACCGTGCTGGTGGTGGAGGACAACACCATCAACCAGCTGGTGACCCGCGGCATGCTGCTCAAGCTGGGCTACCGCGTACGCACCGCCGACAACGGCGCCGAAGCCCTCGAACTGCTGCGCCGCGAGCACATCGACGGCGTCCTGCTCGACTGCCAGATGCCGGTCATGGACGGCTTCGCCACCTGCCGCGCCCTGCGCAGCCTGCCCGAATGCGCCGAACTGCCGGTGCTCGCCGTCACCGCCCACAGCCACAGCGGCGACCGTGAACGCTGCCTGGCAGCGGGCATGAGCGACTACCTCTCCAAACCGGTGAAATTCGAAGAGCTGCGCACCCTGCTGCACGACTGGGTGCTCTGCCGCGCCGGCGAACACCCGGTCTGATCGGTCACCCGCCGGCCGGAATGCCGTCTTCATCGTCGGGTTCCCCGCTTTCATCCAAAGTCTGAATCCTGATTCACTCGCTGCCAGTGAATCAGGATTCAGACCATGTCCTACCGCGTCACCGCCCAACGAATCGACCGCGACCAGGCCCTGCGCCAGCGCATCCTCGACTGCGCCCTGGCGCGGGTCGCCGAAGGCGGCTTCGCCGTCCTCACCATGCAGGCCCTGGCCGACGACGTCGGCATCGCCACCGGCAGCCTCTACCGCCACTTCCGCAACAAGGGCGAGCTGGCCGCCGAAGTCTTCGCCCGCGCCAGCCAGGTCGAAGTGGACGTGCTCAGCGAGCACCTGCGCGGCCCCGGCACTGCCACCGAGCGCCTTGCCAGCGGCCTGCAACGCTTCGCCGAACGCGCCTGGCATAGCCGCCAGCTGGCCTTCGCCCTGATCGCCGAGCCGGTGGAGCCGGAAGTGGACGAACAGCGCCTGCGCTTCCGCGAGGCCTATGCCGAGCGCTTCATCGAACTGCTCGAAGCCGGCATCGCCAGCGGCGAATTCCAGGTCGAAGCCCCCGCCCTGGTCGCCGCCTGCCTGGTGGGCGCCATCTCCGAATCCCTGGTCGGGCCGCTCTCGCCAGCCGCCCGCGCCGCCCGTGATGCCGACCAGTCGCGCAGCGAACTCGAAGCGGTCTGCCGGCACCTCGTCATTTTCTGCCTGCGTGCCGTTGGTGCGCACCCGCCTGCTAGGAGGATTCCATGAGCCAGTCCCAATACGCCGAAACCCACGACGTGTTCAATCAGGTGCCCACCCTCGACGGCGCCAACCTCTACCGCCTCGACCTGCCCCTGCAGGAATGGACCCGCCGCTACGGCGCCGGCTGGGCCGAATCACGCCTCGACGTCTACGGCGCCCTGGCCGGTGGCCCGCTGATGCAGGCGGGTTTTCTCGCCAACGAACACAAGCCGGTGTTCAAGAGCCATGACCGCTACGGCCATCGCGTCGACCTGGTGGAATTCCACCCGGCCTACCACGAACTGATGCGCACCGCTGTCGAACACGGCCTCACCTCGCTGCCCTGGCAGGACCCGCGCGCCGGCGCCCATGTCGCCCGTGCCGGCCTCACCTACCTGCACAGCCAGGCCGAGGCCGCCAGCGGCTGCCCGCTGACCATGACCTTCGCCGCCGTGCCCGCCATCCGCCTGCAGCCCAACCTCGCCGAGCGCTGGCTGCCGAAGATCCTCGCCACCGAATACGACCCGCGCAACGTACCCATGGAGCAGAAGCCCGGCGTCACCATCGGCATGGCCATGACCGAGAAGCAGGGCGGCACCGACGTCCGCGCCAACACCACCCGCGCCCACCCCATCGGCCTCGGTGGCCCGGGGGAGGCCTACGAACTGGTGGGCCACAAGTGGTTCTGCTCCGCGCCCATGTGCGATGCCTTCCTCACCCTGGCCTACACCGACAAGGGCCTGTCCTGCTTCCTCCTGCCGCGCCACCGCCCGGACGGCAGCCGCAACGCCTTCTACGTCCAGCGCCTGAAGAACAAGCTGGGCAACTGGGCCAACGCCTCCAGCGAAGTGGAATACCGCGGCGCCCTGGCCTGGATGGTCGGCGAGGAAGGGCGCGGCGTGCCCACCATCATCGAAATGGTCGCCATGACCCGCTTCGACTGCATGGTCGGCTCCAGCTCCCTCATGCGCCAGGCGCTCACCCAGGCCGCCCACCACTGCGCCCACCGCAAGGTCGGCGGCAAGGTCCTGGCCGACCAGCCGCTGATGCAGAACGTCCTCGCCGACCTCGCCCTGGAGAGCGAAGCCGCCCTGGCCCTCAGCCTGCGCATGGGCCGCGCCCTCGACAACCTGCACGACGAGCAGGAAGACCGCTTCGCCCGCCTGGTCACCGCCGTCGGCAAGTACTGGATCTGCAAGCGCGCCCCCGAAATGGTCTACGAGGCCAGCGAATGCATGGGCGGCGCCGGCTACGTCGAAGAGACCATCCTCCCGCGCCTGTACCGCGAAGCCCCGGTCAACTCCATCTGGGAAGGCTCCGGCAACGTCCAGTGCCTGGACGTCCTCCGCGCCCTGTCCAAGGAGCCCGGCGTGCTCGACGCCCTGTTCAGCGAACTGGGCGACGGCCACGGCGACGCCCGCCTCGCCGCGCAGATCAACAACCTCAAGGCCGCCTTCCACGACACCGCCGACATCCAGTACCGCGCCCGCCAGCTCACCGAAGACGTCGCCGTCGCCCTCCAGGCCAAGCTCCTGCTGGAGGCCGGCAACGCCACCGTCTCCGACGCCTTCATCGCCAGCCGCCTTGGCGGCAGCGGCCGGGTCTACGGCACCCTCCCGCGCGGCATCGACGTCGAAGCCCTGGTCGCCCGCAGCACCCCGCACCTGGCCTGACGCCACCCTGGCAACAGGGGAAAACAGCCGGTAGATTTTCCGCTGCCGGCTTTTCCCTCTGGGATCAGCGGGTTACGGGAAGAGTGTTCCCCACGGGTGTGGGGATGAACCGCCGAGCTGGCGGGGTTCTTCCTGGTTGGCTTCGTGTTCCCCACCGGTGTGGGGATGAACCGGACTGACCTGTGGATATTGCCTCTCTCGGTATGTGTTCCCCACGGGTGTGGGGATGAACCGACGCTCACCAAGCTGGCCAACTGGGCCGCGAAGTGTTCCCCACGTGCGTGGGGACGAACCCACCCCAAACCGGAACGGGCAGGCCCCACTGCGCGGCCTGCGTAGGATGGGGTGAGCTTGGCGAACACCATCACCCGGCCGCGCCCCGGCCCTAGGCCGCCCGCTCCGCCAGCCGGCGCTGGCCGGTCAGCGCCGTGGCCACGAACAGCGCTGCCGCCAGGCTCAGCGCCAGGGGCAGGCCGTGGGGGCCGGTGCCCATCAGCGCACCGCTCAGCAGCGGCCCTACCAGGCTGCCGATGCCCCACAACATGCCCACGCAGGCGTTGGCGGTGACCAGGTCCTGCCCGCTGAAGCGCTCGCCGATGCGCACCAGCGCCAGGGTGTAGACGCCCCCCGCCACCGCCCCCAGCAACACCAGCGCCGGCCACAGCAGCGTGGGCCGGGTGATCAGCCAGGGCAGCGCCATGCCGATGCCCAGCGCCGCCACCCCGCAGACCAGGTGCAGGCGGCCGCGCTCGGTGCGGTCCGACAGCCAGCCCAGCGGCACCTGGCAAACCATGTCGCCCGCCAGGATCACCGTCACCATCAGCGCCGCGATGCCCACCGCATAGCCATGGGCGCTGGCGTAGACCGGGAACAGCGACAGCACCACCGCATCGAAGAAGGCGAAGAACAGCACCCCCGTGCACAGCGCCGGCGCCACCCGCAGGAAGCCCGCCAGGGAGAAGGTGCGCACCTCATCCTCGGCAGCCTGGCCCCAGCCGCCCGGCAGCCCCCGGGTCACCGCCGCCAGGGCCAGCAGGTTGGCCAGCACCACCAGCGCCACCAGCCAGGGGCTCTGCGCCCCGAGCAGGCCGATCAGCGCCGGCCCGCCCAACTGGCAGCCGGTGAAGCAGGCGGCGTAGAAGGCCACCACCTGGCCCCGCCTGGCCTCGTCGCACAGCAGGTTGACCCAGGATTCCCCGAGGATCACCACCACCCCCATCGCCACCCCCAGCAGCAGCCGCGCCGCCACCAGCAGGGGCGTGGATGTCGGCAGCTCCAGCGCCGCCACCGCCAGGGCGCAGAGCACGAAGCAGCCGAGGTACAACCCGCGTCCCGACAGGCGCCGGCACAGCGGCGCCACCAGAAAGGCAGCCAGGATCATCCCCGCCGCCGGCATCGCACTCAGCACCCCGATCTCCAGGCTCGACGCACCGGCCTCCATCAGCCGCAGCGACACCAGGGGCAGCGTCGCCCCCATGCTCAGCCCGACCACCGACACGGCGAAGATCAGCACCAGCAGCAACACACGATGGTTCATTTCGACTCCCGCCCGCAGGTAACCGGCCCGGGCCTGGCCATGGATCAATGACAGAACGACACGCGCACGGACGCATGCCGGGAATGAGCGAAGGGAACGCCGCGCGACAGCGCAGGGCTCAGGCGGGGAGGGCGGGAGGCGAGAAGGTGAAGGCGAACAGCACGCTGCGGCGACGCTTCAGCAGGGCATCACGCGGCCAGGCATTGGCTGCCAGCGCCGGATCGGGCTGGGCAACAAGGGCCGGGTGCAGGGGCGTGAACATCGCAGCGGTCTTCGGTGGATAACGCGGGGCGCGCAGTCTATGCGGGGGCGGGAAAAGGGTCAATCGAGCGGTCCGCACGGCGAGTTTCCCTACCGTAGGGAACATCCCCAGCCCTACCGCCGCTGCCAGATCTTCCGGCCGCCCTGGTCTTCGGTCACCAGATAGGGGTCGCTGAAGCGGTAGCGGGTGGCGGGCTGGTAGTCGGTGCTGCCGTCGGGGCGGACCAGGAGGACGCCGTCGGCGGTCTGCCATTGGCCGGCGTACTGGAGGGTGCCGTCGCTGTCGTAGCTCCAGTCGGAGCCGCCGCCGACGGAGCGGCTCCATTGCTCGACGCGGCCGTCGGGGGCGAGGTGCAGGGTGAGCACGGTGTTGAAGGAGGCGAAGCTGGCGCCACCGCTGTTGATGATGTCTTCGTGGACCCAGGTGCCGACCAGTGCCGGGTCCAGGGTGCCGGCGCTGGTGCGGGTGGCGCCTGTGGCGTGTGAGGGGCTGCGCTGGAACAGCGCCTGGCGCTCCAGCACCTGGCCGCTGACGGGGTCGCGGGCGGCGAGGCGGGCGTTGAGCTGGTCGTTGCCGTAGGTGGCGGCGAGGGTGGCGATCACCTGGTTGGTTTGCGGCAGGACGATCTCGGCGTTGAACACCTGGCCGTCGTACTGGCCGCGCAGGTCCAGTTGCAGGGTGCCGTTCTCGGAATAGCGGCCAGTGACGACCTGGCCCTGCTGCTGCAGGTCGAGCACCGTGTTGGCACCCGCCAGGTCGGCCTGGAAGCGGCCATCCAGCTCGCCGGCGAACAGTGGGGTGCTGGTGGCAACGGCGAACAGCAGGCTGGTCAGACGATGCATGGCGGCGGGCCTCGCGGGGGCGGTCGGGCAAGCATAGACGCAGCGGCACGCGCTGCTCGGCTTGGCCGCCGGAGGGCGATGGGCGCAAGATAGCCCCCTGTACGCCCAGACAGGATGCACACCTCGTGACCCAGGATTCCGTCGAGTTTCTCGTTGTCCACACCGCCGAAGAGGCGGTCGACCGCCTGACCGCCCTGCATCAGCGGGCCACCACGGCCCTCAGCCAGGCCCTCAAGCTCTTTCTCAAGTCCCGCACCGAGCCGAGCGCCGAGCAGCGTGCGCTGTTCCGCTACCCCGAGCTGCGGGTCACCTACCGCTGCCAGGGCGAGGTGCCGTCCACGGTGCGCGCCTACGCGAAGATCCAGGTGCCGGGCACCTACAGCGTCACCGTCACCCACCCCGATGCCTTCCGCAAATACCTGCTGGAGCAGCTGCGCCCGCTGATGAGCGACTTCACCGTGCAGGTGGAGGTGGGCATGAGCCAGCGGAACATCCCCTATCCCTACGTGGTGGAGAGCGGCGATGAACTGGCCGGCACCGATGTGACCGCTGCGGCGCTGGCGCGGGTGTTCCCCAGCACGGACCTGTCCGCCGCCACCGATGGCGTGGCCGACGGGCTGTACGACTGGGAGAGCGCCGAGGAGCTGCCCCTGGCGCTGTTCGATGCGGCACGGGTGGACTTCTCCCTGCGCCGGCTGGTGCATTACACCGGCAGCGACTGGCGCCATGTGCAGCCGTGGATCCTGCTGACCAACTACCACCGCTACGTCGACCAGTTCATCCAGCACGGGGTGACCCAGCTGCGCGAGGACCCGCGTTTCGTCAGCATGGTGCTGCCCGGCAACGTGCGGGTGGACCGGGACATGGACGAGGCGACCGTGCAGGCGGTGATCGACAGCGTGGTGTGGCACCGCTACCAGATGCCGGCCTACCACCTGATCGCCAACGACGGCCACGGGGTGACGCTGGTGAACATCGGCGTCGGCCCGTCCAACGCGAAGAACATCACCGACCACCTGGCGGTGCTGCGCCCGCACTGCTGGCTGATGATCGGCCACTGCGGCGGGCTGCGGCAGTCGCAGACCATCGGCGACTACGTGCTGGCCCACGCCTACATGCGCCGCGACGGCATCCTCGACCGGGTGCTGCCGCCGCACATCCCGCTGCCGGCCCTGGCCGAAGTGCAGCAGGCCCTGCAGGATGCGGCGGCGCTGGTCACCGGCGAGCGTGGCGAGGACCTGAAGCGGCGCCTGCGCACCGGTACGGTGCTGACCTACGACGACCGCAACTGGGAGCTGCGCTGGGCCCAGGAGCGCCCGCTGATCAACCTGTCGCGAGCGGTGGCGGTGGACATGGAGAGCGGCACCATCGCCGCCCAGGGCTATCGCCTGCGGGTGCCCTACGGGACGTTGCTGTGCGTGTCCGACAAGCCGCTGCACAGCGAGATCAAGCTGCCCGGCTCGGCCAGTGCCTTCTATCAGCGTGCGGTCAGCCAGCACCTGCGCATCGGAATCGCCGCGCTGGACCTGCTGCGCAACCAGCTCACTTCGCTGCACTCGCGCAAGCTGCGCAGCTTCGACGAGCCGCCGTTCCGCTGAGCCGCTCCTGATGACACAGGGCCGCGTGATGCGGCCCTTTTTCTGCCTGGACTGAAAAGTCGGACGCTCTTCAGTGAACGGCTCGCCAGTCACGTGCTCGGGTTTCGATTTAAGCTGCGGCCCCCCAAGGACGAACGAGGTGACACCGATGGAACAGGCCCAACACCTACTCGCAGCATTCTGGGAGCCCTTCAGTTTCCTCAACCTGTTCGCCTGGATCAGCGGTGCGCTGTTGCTGGGCACGATCGCCGGCCTGGTGCTGGCCATCCTGCTGCATCGCGGCGGTTGGCTGGCCCGTAGCAAGCGCTGGCACCACTGGACGCTCAAGCTGTACTTCCTGCTGCTGCCGCTGGTCGGAGGCGTGCTGGGGTTCCAGGGTGGGCTGCTGTACAGCGGGCAGCAGCAGATCAACCGGCACCTGGACAGCTACACGCCGGCGCTGCAGCGGCTGGCCGATGACACCTGGCAGGACTTCCAGGCCTACGTGGCAGCCCAGGACGAGCACCAACTGCAGGCCCTGCGCGGGTCCAGCGTGCAAGCCGCGCTCAATCAGCTGGCGCTGGAGTACCTGCGCAGCGAGCAGCAGGAGGAAGCCGATGCCCGCGCCGAGGCGTCGCTGGCCGAGCGCCTGGCCCTGGATCTGCTCGACCGCTTGCGGGCGAGCCTGATCGGCAAGGCCGTGGGCCAGATGGCGGTGAGCGAGGCGGCGAGCTACAGCGGGCTCGACAAGCAGGTGCTGGCCGGGGTGCTCGATGCGCGCGTGGAGCAACTGTTCCAGGCCGAGTTCCTGCTGGACCTGCTGAAACGCCAGGTCGGCCATGTGTTCAAGCCGTTCTACATCGCGCTGCTGCTGCAGCTCGGCCTGCTCCTGGCCTTCATCGCGGGGGAGTGGGCGGTTTCACGCTGGCTCCGCCAGATTCCGTCCGCTGTCCGGGCGGAGCCGGCTGCACTGGCCTGAGGCTGGGTAGGCTGCAAGCAAACGGGCCGCATGATGCGGCCCTTTTTCATGGTGCAGGGGTGTGGCTCAGAGGCCGCTGGCCTGGACCAGGTCAGCCGCGCCGAGGCGATCCAGGGTGGGCACCTGCCACTGGTAGCCGGGGCTGGGGACGCGGAAGCGATCCGGGTCCACCTGCCAGTAGTCGAGGGCCTTGGCCAGCTCGCGGGGCGGGTCGAACTGCCCTTCGTCGGTGAGCTGGAAGGTGCCGAAGTGGATGGCCAGGCTGTGCTGGGAATCCAGCTGCTTGTGGGCCTGCACGGCGTCGTCCGGGTTCATGTGGTTGTCGCGCATGAACCAGCGCGGGGCGTAGGCACCGATGGGCAGGGCGGCGAAGCGTAGCGGCCCGAAGCGTTGGTGGATGAGGCGGAATTCCGGCCCCAGCCCGGTGTCGCCTGGGAACAGCAGCGGGCCGTCCGGGGACTCCAGCACGAAGCCCAGCCACAGGGTGCGGTTGGTGTCGCTGCGGGTGCGCGCCGACCAGTGCTGCACCGGCACGCCGTTGAGGGTCAGCCCGTCGCCCAGGGGCAGGGCCTGCCACCAGTCGATCTCGTCGACGCGGGCGAAGCCGGTCTCGCGGATCAGCGGACCGTTGCCCAGGCCCGTGACCACGCGGGCCAGGGGGAAGCGCTCGGCGAGGCTGCGCAGGGTGTCCAGATCGAGGTGGTCGTAGTGGTTGTGGCTGACCAGGATCAGGTCGATGGGCGGCAGCTGGTCCATGGACAGGCCGGGCGCCTGGTGCCGGCGCGGGCCGATGAAGTTGAGGGGGCTGACCCGCTCGGACCACACCGGGTCGGTGAGGATGTTCAACCCGCGATGCTGGATCAGCAGTGTGGCGTGGTTGATGTAGGTCACGCGCAGTTCGTCGCCCTCTACGCGGGCGGGAACCTCGGGGGTGAAGGCCGGAGTGGGCTGCTCGACCCAGTCGGGGCTCTTCTCGCGGTTGAGCTGCCAGCGCATGAAGGACCAGAAGTCCTTGTGCGGCTTGGGCTCGATGTTCTGGAAACGCTGGCCGTCGAAATGATCGCTGACGGGGCCCTGGTAGGGCGTGCCGGCACAACCGGCGAGGGTCATGAGGCTGATCAGCCAGGTGGGGCGCAACGCGCGGGGCATGGTGTCCTTACTCTTGCGGCGGGGAGGGGCACAACCTAGCATGCGCCTCCGCTCCCCTGTCCATATCCGCTGGTAACCAGGCATGTCGCGCCCGCCCCGTCCTTCCCGCCCTGCTTCCCGTCGCCCCCAGGCCGCTCCGCGCCGGGTGGCCAAGGCGCCGCCGGTGGAGCCGCGCCTGGTGCTGCTGAACAAGCCGTTCGACGTGCTCACCCAGTTCAGCGACGACCAGGGCCGGGCGACCCTGAAGGACTTCATCGACCAGCCCGGCATCTACCCTGCCGGGCGCCTGGACCGTGACAGCGAGGGGCTGCTGCTGCTGACCAACGATGGCCGCCTGCAGGCGCGCATCGCCGACCCGAAGCACAAGCTGGCCAAGACCTACTGGGTGCAGGTGGAGGGCACGCCCGATGCGGCGCAGCTGGAGCGCCTGCGCAACGGGGTGGAACTGAACGATGGGCCGACGCTGCCGGCCGAGGCCCGGCTGATCGACGAGCCGGCGCTGTGGCCGCGCAACCCGCCGGTGCGCTTTCGCAAGAGCGTGCCGACGGCCTGGCTGGAGCTGGTGATCCGCGAGGGGCGCAACCGCCAGGTGCGGCGGATGACGGCGGCGGTGGGCCTGCCGACCCTGCGCCTGGTGCGGGTGCGCATCGGCCCCTTCGGCCTCGATGGCCTGGAGCCGGGGCAGTGGCGCGAGGTGCCGGCGCGGCTGGACTGACACCCGCCGCAGCGCGGCGGGCTGTCCGTGGATCAGTAGTGGGACTTGATGACGTTGATGCCCTTGGTGAGCACTTCGCGCCAGGCGGCGCGCACGCCGTCATCGGCCTGCTTGTCGTGCTCGCTGATGGTGCTCAGCAGGGCGTCGACCCAGAGGTCGTAGTACTCGGGGCGGATGTCGAAGCCTTCCCGGGAGTGGCTGGCGCCCAGGGCGCGCAGCTTGGTGTCCGGCATGCCGCGGGCATACATCACCAGGTTGAGGATGCCGTGGCGCAGCAGGTGCTTCTGCGCGGCCATGTCGGTGTTGGCGAACTTCGCGCGGATCATCGGCGAGCTGGCGAGGAACAGCTTGTAGAAGGTGTCGAAAAAACCGGAACTGGCACAGCAGCGTCCATAGCTCTGCATGACGCGATCGGTAGCGTTCATGTGTTCTCCTGGGCAACGGTGAGCGAAACCGCCCGAGCCCCCGCCATCAGGCGGTCCGGACGGATCGGGTGAGGTTGGCTACATGCCTTCGAGGCCGCCGATCACCAGCGACTTGATCACGAAGCCGAGCACGCCGAGGCCGAGGGCGAGGAACAGGATGAAGGTGCCGAAGCGGCCGGCCTTGGACTTCTTGGCCAGGTCCCAGACGATGAACGCCATGAACAGCACCAGGCCGGCGATCATCGCCGTCATCATCCATTCTTCAAATTTTTCGGGGCTCATTGGTCAACCTCGTACAGCGAAACGATTCAGGCCCGGCCGCGAACGACCAGGCTCGGATGCCGTGGAGGGCGAGGGATGCGGTTAGTAGTTATGCGAGCCGGCAGGCTCTTATGGGCGAAACCACGCGGGGCACAGCAAAGGCGGGGCGCATTATACGCGATGCCCGCCCCTGCGCGCTGCCACTCATTGGTTCAATTGCGCAGATGCCCCAGGGGCAGCTCGGTGCTGCTCAGCACCTGGTTGAGCACGAAGCTGGAGCGCACGCTGGTGACGCCCTCGATGCGGGTGAGCTGGCCCAGCAGGAACTGCTGGTAGTGGTCCATGTCCGGCACCACCACCTTGAGCTGGTAGTCCGCCTCCATGCCGGTCACCAGGCAGCACTCCAGCACCTCGGGGCACTGGCGGATCACCGACTGGAAGTGCTCGAAGCGCTCCGGGGTGTGGCGGTCCATGCCGATCAGCACGTAGGCGGTCAGGCTCAGGCCGAGCTTCTTGCGGTCCAGCAGGGCGACCTGGCGGATGATGTAGCCGTCGTCCTCCAGCTGCTTCACCCGGCGCGAGCAGGGCGAGGGTGACAGGCCGATGCGCTCGGCCAGCTCCTGGTTGGAGATGCGGGCGTCGCGCTGCAATTCGGCGAGGATTTTCAGGTCGTAGCGGTCGAGTTTTTCCATTTCAGGCGCCGTTTTATTTTTGATTGCTGATTGTCTTCTGATTTTGGTGAATCGTTGCGCAGATGATAGTTAAGTCAGCAATCTTCGCAATCCTCTGTCGCGCTGCCCGACGTAAGATTCTCTCCAGTTTCACGGCCCGGACACATGTCCAACCGACCCGCCCAATCAGGCGCGTCGGCGCCGCCGAACCCACCGGTTCGAGCAGGCCCCCGGGTCCGCACTGCCCAACCAGGCAGGCGACGAAAGCAGCGACACGATCGCTAGCACAGGACGAATTACCCCGAGAGGAGGCCCATGGAACGGGCCTCCTTTTTTTATGCCTGCAGTTTGGGGATGGAGATGGGCCGCTGGTGCAGCGAGGCCGTCTAGTGGCCCTGGACCACCTCGATGGGGTCGGCGTGGACCAGCACGTCGGCGCGCGGGTAGGCGTCGCGGATGGCGTCCTCCACCTGCACGCACAGCGCGTGGGCTTCGGACAGCGGCATCTCGCCGGGCAGCTCCAGGTGCAGCTGCACATACCAGTGGTGGCCGGAGACGCGGGTGCGCAGGTCATGGGCACCGAGCACGCCGGGCACGCCACAGGCCAGCTGGTGCATGTGCTCGCCCACGTCGGGGTCGATCTCCTGGTCCATCAGCACGCCGATGGATTCCCGGGCGATGCCGATGGCGCTCCACAGGATGTAGGCGGCGATGCCCAGGCCGAACAACCCGTCCACCTGGTCCCAGCCCAGGCTGGTGAGCACCAGCGCCAGCAGGATGCTGCTGTTGAGCAGCAGGTCCGAGCGGTAGTGCAGGGAGTCGGCGCGCACGGCGGTGGAGTGGGTGATGCGGATGACGTGCCGCTGGAAGGCCAGCAGCGCAATGGTCAGCACCAGGGACAGCAGCATCACCGCGATGCCCAGCGCCTGGGCGCCGAGGGGCTGCGGGTCGCGGATCTGCTCCACCGCCTGCAGGCCCACCAGCACGGCGCTGGCAGCGATGAAGAGCGCCTGCGCCAGGCCCGCCAGGGATTCCGCCTTGCCGTGGCCGTAGTGGTGGTCGTCGTCCGCCGGCTTCAGGGCGAAACGCACCGCCAGCAGGTTGAGGAAGGAGGCGGCGCTGTCCAGCATTGAATCGGTCAGGCCGGCCAGCAGGCTGACCGAGCCGCTCAGCCACCAGGCCACGGCCTTGGCCAGCACCAGGGTGAGGGCGACCGAGAGGGAGGCGGCAGTGACCTGGCGCAGCAGGCGGGCGTGGTGTTCCGGTGTGGTCATGGCTGCTTCGGCGTGTAGTAGAGGAGGTCCAGGACCGGGGTTTCCAGGCCGAGGGCGCTCATGGCGGCAGTGACTTGGCCCCGGTGGTGGGTCCCGTGGTTGACCAGGTGGGCGAGGATCTCGGTGTGGCTGCGCTGGAAGCGCTCGCCGGCCTGGTTGCGGTACTCCAGGGGCGCCAGCAGGCCGCTGTCGTCCTGCCCGGCCAGCCAGGCCCGCCACAGGCCCACGCCTTCGGCCAGCACGGCGGCCAGTCCGGCGCGGTCAGGCGCGGCCTCGGCATCCAGACGCTCGAAGGGGCGTGGCAGGTGCAGTACCCGGGCGAACCAGATGCGGTCGGCCACGGCGATGTGGTTCAGGGTGGTGTGGATGGAGCCGAAGAACAGCCCGCAATCCGCGCGGTAGCGGGCCTCGTCGAGGCCCTCCAGGCTCGCCAGCAGACGCCGGTTGGCCCACCCGTGGTAGGCCAGGAGCCGGTCGTGGTGGCTGGCGAGGGCGCGCATGTCAGGCGGCCGGGGTCAGGCCGTAGGCGGCCAGCTGTTCCAGGCTGCCGGCGTGGCGGATCAGACGCGGGTCGTCCAGCGGCAGGTTGCGGCCGGTGTCCTGCTCGATGATCGCCTTCAGGCGGGCGTTGTCGACCTGGCCGTCGCTGCCGATGGCCTCGCGCAGGCGCTCGGGGGCGACGTGGGCGGTCTCGTTGCCCGGCAGGTAGATGGCGCCGGTGGCGAAGTCCACGCCGAAGGCGATCAGGCCAGGGATCACGTAGAACAGCA
The DNA here is from genome assembly GCF_032621675.1 of Pseudomonas sp. zfem003. Classification (NCBI taxonomy): domain Bacteria; kingdom Pseudomonadati; phylum Pseudomonadota; class Gammaproteobacteria; order Pseudomonadales; family Pseudomonadaceae; genus Pseudomonas; species Pseudomonas sp. zfem003. The sequence goes on from NZ_JAVYJG010000010.1 coordinate 316,356, forward strand.
CGCCGATGGCGTTCAGCGCGGCCACCACCGGGTCGATCTTGCCTTCGATCTGGCCACGGCGATCCGGGAAGAACAGCGTGCCGCAGGCGGTCAACTGGGTCAGCAGCGCGGCGGCGACGGCGCCGCCGATCAGGCGGGTTTTCAGGCGCATATACGGCTCCATGCAGAAAAATGGCGTCACTATACCAAGGCGTTCGGGGCAAAACCTGAAGCACACCTGAGACCACACGAAAGGGCTGGCGGTTCGCCGCTATAATCGCCGCCCTGCGTTGGAGCCCCCATGAATCCACTCCCCATCGATGCCGTACTGCCCGCCCTGCGCGAGGCATTGGCCTGTCGCCACGAGGCGGTGCTCGAAGCCCCGCCCGGCGCGGGCAAGACCACCCGCGTCCCCCTTGCCCTGCTGGACGAGCCCTGGCTCGCCGGGCAGACCATCCTCATGCTGGAGCCGCGCCGGCTGGCCGCCCGCGCCGCCGCCGAGCGCCTGGCCGCCGAGCTGGGCGAGGGCGTCGGCGAACGGGTGGGCTACCGCATCCGCCTGGAGTCGAAGGTCGGCCCGCGCACCCGCATCGAGGTGGTGACCGAAGGCATCCTCGCCCGGCGCCTGCAGGACGACCCGGCGCTGGAGGGCGTCGGCCTGGTGATCTTCGACGAATTCCATGAGCGCAGCCTGGATGCCGACCTGGCTCTGGCGCTGACCCTCAACGGCCGCGCGCTGCTGCGCGATGAACCGCTGAAGGTGCTGCTGATGTCCGCCACCCTGGAGGGTGAGCGCCTGTCGCGGCTGCTCGACGACGCCCCGGTGGTGCGCAGCGAAGGCCGCATGCACCCGGTGGAGGTGCGCTGGGGGCGCGCCAGCCAGCCGGGCGAGCACCTGGAGCCCCGGGTGGTGCAGACCGTGCTGCAGGCCCTGGCCGACGAGCCCGGCAGCCTGCTGGTGTTCCTCCCCGGGCAGGGCGAGATCCGCCGGGTGGCCGAGCAGCTCGGCGAGGCCCTGGCCGGTCGTGACGACATCCTCCTCTGCCCGCTGCATGGCGAGCTGGACCTGGCCGCCCAGCGCGCCGCCATCGAGCCGGCGCCGGCCGGCACGCGCAAGGTGGTGCTGGCCACCAACATCGCCGAGACCAGCCTGACCATCGACGGCGTGCGCGTGGTGGTGGACGCCGGCCTGGAACGGGTGCCGCGTTTCGACCCGGCCAGCGGCATGACCCGCCTCGACACCCAGCGCATCGCCCGCGCCTCCGCCATTCAGCGCGCCGGCCGTGCCGGCCGCCTGGAGCCCGGCGTGTGCTACCGGCTGTGGTCGGAGACCCAGCACGACCAGCTGCCGGCCTACGGCACGGCGGAAATCCTCCAGGCCGACCTCACCGGCCTGGCCCTGCAACTGGCGCGCTGGGGCGTGGAACCCGGCGAGCTGGCCTGGCTCGACCTGCCGCCGACGGCGGCCTACGCCCAGGGCCGTGACCTGTTGCAGCGGCTGGGTGCCCTGGACGGGCAGGGCAGCCTGACCCGCCACGGCCAGGCCATGGCCGAGCTGCCGGCCCACCCGCGCATCGCCCACCTGCTGCTGCGCGGCCAGGCCCTTGGTCTGGGCACGCTGGCGTGCGACGTGGCGGCGTTGCTGGGGGAGCGCGATATCCTCCGTGGCGGCGGCGCCGACCTGCACAGCCGCCTGGCCCTGCTGGCCGGTGAAAGCCCGGCCGCACGTGGCGCCCGGGGCGGCGTGCAACGTGCCCGGCAACTGGCCCGGCAGTTCCGCAGCTACCTGCGCGGGCAGCCCGCCGAGGCCGTGGCCGATCCCGATCATCCGCGCTGGCTGGGCTGCCTGCTGGCCTTCGCCTACCCCGACCGCGTGGCCCAGCAGCGGCGCGCGGGCGGCGGTGAATACCGCCTGGCCAATGGCCGCGCGGCGCTGTTCACCGAACCCGATGCGCTGATGAAGTGCCCCTGGCTGGTGATCGCCGACCTCGGCAGCCGCCAGGGGCAGCGCGAGGAACGCATCTACCTGGCCGCCGAGCTGGACCCGGCGCTGTTCGAGGGGCCGCTGGCCGAACAGGTCGGCACCCTGGACGTGCTGGACTGGGACGAACGCGAGGGCGTGATGCGCGCCGAGCGCCAGCGCCGGGTCGGCGAACTGGTGCTGGCCCGCGAGCCCCTGGCCGGGCTGGACGAAGCCGCCCGCACCCGCGCCCTGGTGGCCCTGGTGCGACGCAAGGGTCTGGAGCTGCTGCCCTGGACCCCGGAGCTGCGCCAATGGCAGGCACGCATCGCCCTGTTGCGCCGGCTGGACCTGGCCGAGCGCGGCAGCAGCGACTGGCCGGATGTCAGCGATGTCGCCTTGCTGGCGAGCCTGGACGACTGGCTCGGCCCCTGGCTGGGCAAGGTCAACCGCCTGGCCCACTTCGCCAACCTGGACCTGGCCGGCATCCTCACCGGCCTGCTGCCCTGGCCCTTGCCCCAGCGCCTGGACGAACTGGCCCCGCGCACCCTGGCAGTGCCCTCGGGCTCGTCGATCCGCCTGGACTACAACGAGGAGCCGCCGGTGCTCGCCGTGCGCCTGCAGGAGCTGTTCGGCCTGGCCGACACCCCGCGCATCGCCGGCGGCCGCCAGGTGGTGAAGCTGCACCTGCTGTCCCCGGCGCACCGCCCGGTGCAGGTCACCCAGGACCTGGCGAGCTTCTGGCGCACCACCTACGCGGATGTGAAGAAGGACCTCAAGGGGCGCTACCCCAAGCACTACTGGCCGGACGACCCGCTGGTGGCCGAGCCGACCGCCCGCGCCAAGCCCCGGCGCTGATCAGGGCGCGGCGGGTGGCAGCAGCACCCGCAGCACCAGCGGCAGGTGATCGGCGATGCGCCGGGTGTCCGCGTTGCGCACCCGCGCATCCAGCAATGCCAGGCGCGGGCTGTGCAGCAGGTAGTCGAGGGTTTCGCCGCTGCCGCCGTCCGGCTGCGGGAAGCGGGTGGCCCACTGCCCGTCGCTGTCGGCCTGGCTGGCCTGGCGCGACGGCACCAGCGGGTAGCGGTTCCACAGCGGCTCCAGTGCATCGCGTTCGCCCTGTCGACGTACCGCCGGCGGTGGCGCCTGGTTCAGGTCGCCGCCCAGTACCCAGGGCTGCTGCCGGTTCTCCAGCTCATCCAGCACGCTACGAACCATGGCCACCTGCCGGTCCGGCAGCGTGGTGTCGTCCTGTCCGTCGTCCAGGTGGGTGGTGAGCAACGCCAGGCGGCCGCCGCCCTGGACCGCCACATGGCCCAGCAGCAGCGCCGTCTTGGGCCCGAACAGGCCGCCGGCCTCGGGCAGTTGCAGCCGCTCGGCGGCGTCCAGGCGAACCCGGCTGAGCATGACCAGCTGGGTGCCGACGCTGCCCAGCACGGCGGGGTCGGGCACGAAGGCGGCCTTCCAGTAGAAGGTCCGCGTGCTGCAGGGGTAGAGGTCGGCGAGGCGCTCGGCGAGCAGGGCGGCCTGGTCCTGGAAGGCGCTGGCGCGGGCGCCGTCCTGCAGCTCCTGCAGCAGCACCACGTCGGCCTGCTCATCGCGGATCACCCGCACCGCCTCGTCCAGGCTGTAGGCCAGGTCGGCGGGGGTCAGGTGGTGGGTGGCGTCGTCGCGGTCGGTGAGGTCGTGGGCGAAGGTGAGGCGGGTACCGGCCAGGGCCTGGAGGTTCCAGGTCATCACCTTCACGGCCTGGCCCTGTCGCAGCGGCGGGGTGTCGGCGCTGCAGGCCACCGGCAACGCCTCGCGCGGGGTGGGGTGCCAGGTCAGCACATAGGCCAGCGCCGCCAGGCCGACGCCGACGACCAGCAGGCAGAGCAGGAGACGGCGCAGGAAGGTGGGCATCGGTCCGGGCTGGCTGGGCATGAGCGGGGCAGCATACCCGAGGCCCGTCCGGCGGCCCAGCGAAGCGAAGGCCAGCGGCTATGCTTCAGGGTGCCCAGGCCGCTGTGCAGCGGCCGATCGGGCCGGCCGGAGGTTATCCTCCAGCATTCGAGGCCGAGCCGAACGGCAAGGGAATTGCAGGCTTTGCCGCTGCGTTCGTTCCCGGGAGCCGGCATGCGCAAGTTCGTTTCACCCTTCCTCGCCATGAGCCTGGCCCTGGTGCTGGCCGGCCCGCTGCTGGCCGACGAGCCGCCGCCGTTGCGGGTGATGACCGATTATTGGCCGCCTTTTCGCATCGAAGGGGAGAACGGGCGCATCACCGGCCTGGACATGGACCTGCTGGCAGAACTCGAGCGGCGCACCGGGCTGCACTTCGAGGTGCAGCGTGCGCCCTGGGCCCGGGGCCTGGCGGCGCTGCAGGGTGGCACCGCCGACCTGATGACCGGGCTGGCGCGTACCCCGGAGCGTGAGCGCTACATCGACTACCTGGCCCAGCCTTACTACGCCTGCGCGCCGCGCCTGTATGCCTCGCCGGAGGTGGCGCCGCGCATCCGCCACTACGCGGACCTCAAGGGCCCCACCATCGGTTTCGTGCTGGAGTCCGTCTACTTCGAGCCCTTCGACTCGGACCGGAACCTGGCCAAGTTCGGCGTGAACAACGAGGCGCAGCTGCTGCAGATGCTCGCCCTCGGGCGCTTGCAGGTGGTGATCGGCACCGATTGCCAGGTGGACTACGAACTGCGTGACCCGCACCTGGCCGGGCGCATCCTGCGCACCGCCTACCAGCCCGAGGCACGCACCGACCTCTACATCGGCTTTTCCCGCCAGCGGCCATTGACGGCGGAGCGCCAGCGCATTGCCAAGGCGCTGGAGCAGATGCAGGCGGAGGGCTGGATACAGCGGGCGGCGGCGCGCTACCAGCCGCCCCAGGAGTGAAGGCTCAATCCACCACCAGTTCGAAGTCCTGGCTGAGGTCCCAGAACGTCGCTTCCACCTTGTGCCCGTCCAGGTCGCGGACGAAGCAGCCGTAGTAGGGCGCGCCGTATTCCTCGCGCGGGCCCGGCGCGCCGTCGGGGCGGGCACCGGCGGCGACGGCGGCCTGGTAGAAGGCGTCCACCGATTCACGGTCCGGGGCGAAGAAGCCGATGTGGGTGCCGTTGCCGACGCTGGCCGGGGCGCCGTTGTAGGGGCGTTGTATCCAGAACTCCGGGTACTCGCGGCCGTAGGCCACCGCCCCGGGGTGCTCGACGACACGGCGGCAGCCGAGGGTGGCCAGCACCCGGTCGTAGAAGGCGACGGCACGGTCGAAATCGTTGCTGCCCAGGGATACGTGGGAAAGGATGCTCGGGTTGCTTTCCATGGCGGGTTCTCCTTCAGGGGGACCCACCGAGCCTAGCAGGCAGTTGAAGAACCAACGGCGTCGAAACGCTCTCTGCGGCCGTTCCCGCTTTGTACCGGCGCGCTTTTCAACAGCCTGCGAACGGGGTTCAGCGTTCCGCTGCCGGCTCTGCCAGGAGGCTGAACAGCCGGTACATCAGCACGCTGGCGAACAGCTGCAGGCCCGCGTCGAGGCAGTCGGCCAGCAGGCTGCCGAGGGGATCGGGGTGTTCGCCGAGCTGTGCGCCGATCCACCACTCGAAGCCCCACATCGGCCCCACTGCCAGCAGCAGGCAGCAGAAGACGGTGACGAAGTGGCCGCCGGTCATGCGGTAGCTCTCCTTCATGGCCTCCATGGGGGCGAGGCCATTGATCACCAGCAGCAGCTCGGCAAAGGCCAGGCGGCTCATGATCCACAGCCCCGGCAGGATCATCAGCGACAACCCGAGCATCACCAGCAACGTGGTGAAGGCCGCCAGCACCGCGTAGCCCGGCCAGCGCCACAGGGCCATGGCCCAGAGCTGCTGGCGGCGCAGGCGCAGGCCGCTGCTGCGGCTGTCGACGAAGAGGATCAGCGCACCGGTGTACATCGGGTAGAAGAACAGCCGGATCAGCAGCTGCGCCGCCGCCGGTGTCGGGCCTTCGAACCACAGCGCGGCCAGTTGCTGGACCAGCGCCTCAAGCAGGATGAACGGCAGGCAGAGCAAGGCAATCTGGCTGGCATGCCGGCTGAAGAAGTAGCAGGAGTCGCGCAGCAGGAGGAGGGGATTCATCGACGGGCGCCAATAATTCAGGGCTGTAAACGAACTCTAGACGATGCCCGGCAACGTCTCAAAAACGCACTGGCACGCTGCTTTGGCGCGTTGGCCTCCGGCAACCTATGTCGGCAGGTGGGCGACGATCATGTGCCCAGCTCCGCCAGCAGGGTGGCGCAGTCCAGCACCCGGCCGTACTCCCCGGCGAGGTTGGCCATGGCCATGTCGTGCACCTCCTCGGCGGTGCGCGGCCGGCCGGACCAGTCGGGCTTGGCGAAGGTGTAGCAGGCGTCGCTGACCACCGTGGTGGCGAAGCCCAGGCAACTGGCGCTGCGGGCCGTGGCTTCCACCGAGTTCTCGCTGGCGACGCCGACCACCACCACCGCGCGCAGCCCGCGCACGTGCAGCCAGCGTTCCAGCTGGCTGTGGATAAACGCATCGGTGACGTTCTTCTCCAGCACGGCTTCGTCCGCGCGGGGCTCGAAGGCGTCCTGGAAGCGCGCGCCGTCCTGGCCGGGAGCGAACACCGAGGCCGGGTCGCGGGAGATGTGGCGGATGTGCACCAGCGGCCAGCCGCGTTGGCGCCACAGGGCCAGGAGTTCGGCCATGCGGGCTTCTGCCTCAGGGTGGTTGCGGGGCGTGGCGACCCGCCGGATACCGCGTTGCTGGTCGATGATGAGCAGGGCTGCCGGGGTGTGCATGGGTGTGCCGTCCGTTGCGTGGCGAGAGGGGCGATTCTGCCCGCGCCTTTGGGCGCCGTCAGCCCCCGGTGCACAGGCTGGTGGCAACTCGGCAGGCGCGAGGGCGCCGGGGGCTGGCATACTGCCGCCCTTGCCGCTGTTCACCGAGGTTCCCCGTGAAGAAGATCGCCCTGTTCGCCGATGTGCAGAACCTCTACTACACGGTGCGCCACGTCTACGGCTGCCACTTCAACTACGGCGCCCTGTGGCGCAGCCTGTCGGAGCAGGGCTGCCTGGTGGAGGCCACCGCCTACGCCATCGACCGTGGCGACCCGCGCCAGCGGCAGTTCCAGCAGATCCTCCGCAACCTGGGCTTCCAGGTCCGCCTCAAGCCCTTCATCCAGCGTGCCGACGGCTCGGCCAAGGGTGACTGGGACGTGGGCATCACCATCGACGTGCTGGACGCCTGCGACAGGGCGGACTGCATCGTGCTCGCCTCCGGCGATGGCGACTTCGACCTGTTGCTGGAGCGCGTCCGCAGCCGTGGCCTGGAGGCCGTCGCCTATGGCGTGCCCGGCCTCACCGCGCAGTCACTGGTGCGCGCCGCCAGCCACTACGTGCCGATCGACGGCGACTTGCTGCTGCGCTGAGCCTCCGCCGCCTTGCGCCGGGTCGGTTCGGCGCGGGGTGCCTGCACCTGCAGGGGCGCGGGGATGCGCTGCTCGAACGGGGTGGAGAGGATCAGCGAGGTCTTGCTGGCGCCGTACTGGCTGAGGTGGTCGAGCAGGTCCTGCAGCTCCGGCATCGAGGCCACGGCAGCCTTCATCAGCACGCAGGCATCCCCGGTGATGCGGTGGCACAGGGCGATCTGCGGGATGCGCGCCAGGGCTTCGAGGGTGCGCTTGGATTCGTGGTCGGTCAGGCGCAGTTCGATGACGCACTCGATGGGCAGGCCGACCTTCGCCAGGTCCACCGAGGCGTGGTAGCCGGTGATCACCCCGGCGCTTTCCAGCTTGGCCACCCGGTCCGCGACGGCGGGGGCGGAGAGGTTCACCCGCCGGCCCAGCTCGGCGAAGGTGGCGCGGCCGTTCTCCATCAGGGCGGCGAGCAGCAGGCGGTCGTACTTGTCCATGGGGGCTCCGGGTGCTTCTGTGGAAAACAAGGCCGATAGACGCAATTGCCTTTTTTTCAAAGGTTCATGCCCCATACAAGAAGGTTTGTCTTCTTATTGGGGCGCTAGAGCCTTGCATAGAATAGGTGACCCTGTCATCGGAACGACGAGTCCTGCCATGTCTTCGCGCGCATCGCCGCTGTTGCTGATCGCCTCCTTCTTCGCCCTCTACGTCATCTGGGGCTCCACCTACCTGGCCATCCGCATCGGCGTGGAATCCTGGCCGCCGCTGCTGATGGCCGGCGTGCGCTTCGTCATCGCCGGCGGGCTGCTGTTCGCCTGGCTGCGCTGGCGCGGTGCGCCGATGCCGAGCCGGCGCGAGTGGAAGGCCGGCGCGGTGATCGGTGTGCTGCTGCTGAGCTGCGGCAACGGTGGCGTGACCCTGGCCGAGCACCTGGGCGTGGCCTCCGGCGTGGCGGCGCTGGCAGTGGCGACGGTGCCGCTGTTCGCCCTGGTGTTCGGGCTGATCTGGGGCCAGCGCACCAGCGGCCTGGAATGGGCCGGCATCGCCCTGGGCCTGGCGGGCATTGCCCTGCTCAACCTGGGCTCCAACCTGCAGGCGAGCCCCCTGGGGGCGGCGCTGATCCTCTTTGCGGCGGCCAGCTGGTCCTTCGGCTCGATGTGGAGCAAGCAACTGCCGCTGCCCGCCGGCCCCATGGCCAGCGCGGTGGAGATGCTCGCCGGTGGCGTCGCCCTGTTGCTGGGCAGCGCGCTGAGCGGCGAGCGCATGACCAGCCTGCCCACACCGGCTGGCTGGGGAGCACTGGCCTACCTGGTGGTGTTCGGCTCGATCATCGCCTTCAGCGCCTACCTCTACCTGCTCAAGCACGTGCGCCCGGCAGCGGCCACCAGCTACGCCTACGTCAACCCGGTGGTGGCGGTGCTGCTGGGGGTGAGCTTCGCCGGCGAGCACATCGGCGCCGAGGAGGGGCTGGCGATGCTGGTGATCATCAGCGCGGTGGTGCTCATCGGCCTGCCCCAGTGGCGTCCGTCCCGCGCCAGCGCCCGGGCCTGAGTGCTGCGGCACGCCGGGCGCCAGCCCAGCGTGCCGGCGAGGCCGCAAGGCCCTAGAATGTCGGCTTTCCATCCTGCCGGCTGTTTTCCATGACCTTTGCATCCCTTGGCCTGATCGAACCCCTGCTGCGCGCCCTCGACGGGCTCGGCTACCAGACCCCTTCACCGGTCCAGGCCGAGGCGATACCCGCCGTGCTCAAGGGACGCGACCTGATGGCCGCGGCCCAGACCGGCACCGGCAAGACCGCCGGCTTCGCCTTGCCGCTGCTGCAGAAGCTCACCCAGGAAGGCCCCCAGGTGGCGGCCAACTCGGTGCGCGCCTTGGTGCTGGTGCCCACCCGCGAGCTGGCCGAGCAGGTCCACCAGAGCCTCCAGGCCTACGGCCAGCACCTGCCCCTGCGCACCTACGCGGTGTACGGCGGGGTCAGCATCAACCCGCAGATGATGAAGCTGCGCAAGGGCATCGACCTGCTGGTGGCCACCCCGGGCCGCCTGCTCGACCTGTACCGGCAGAACGCGGTGAAGTTCAGCCAGCTGCAGGCGCTGGTGCTGGACGAGGCCGACCGCATGCTCGACCTGGGCTTCGCCCGTGAGCTGGACGAACTCTTCGTCGCCCTGCCGCGTCGCCGGCAGACCCTGCTGTTCTCCGCCACCTTCTCCGACGCCATCCGCCAGATGGCCCGCCACCTGCTGCGCGACCCGCTGAGCATCGAGGTCAGCCCGCGCAACGCGGCGGCCCGCAGCGTGCGCCAGTGGCTGGTGCCGGTGGACAAGAAGCGCAAGACCGAACTCTTCCTGCACCTGCTGGAGCAGCACCGCTGGCGCCAGGTGCTGGTGTTCGCCAAGACCCGCAAGGGCGTCGACCAGTTGGTGGAGGTGTTGCACGCGCGCGGCATCGCCGCCGATTCGATCCACGGCGACAAGCCCCAACCCTCGCGCCTGCGGGCCCTGGAGCGGTTCAAGGCCGGGGAGGTGGACGTGCTGGTGGCCACCGATGTGGCGGCCCGTGGCCTGGATATCCACGACCTGCCCCAGGTGGTGAACCTGGACCTGCCCATCGTCGCCGAGGACTACGTCCACCGCATCGGCCGCACCGGGCGTGCCGGGGCCACCGGTGAGGCGGTGTCGCTGGTGTGCGCCGACGAGGTGGAGCTGCTCTCGGCCATCGAGGTGCTGATCCGCCAGACCCTGGAGCGCCGCGAGGAGCCGGGGTTCGAGCCGGACCACCGGGTGCCGGTCACCGACGCCAGCGGCGCCATCCTGAAGAAGCCGAAGAAACCCAAGAAGCCGAAGGAGCCGGCGGCCGGTGGCAAGCCCGCGCGCCTGGGCAACTGGATCGACAGCGAGAAGCCCAAGGTCAAGGCGGTGCGCAAGAGCCCCGGCTTCTCCCGTGGCAAGAAGGGCTGACCCGCTTCGGTGTAGTACCCCGGTTCGCCGGGGTATTGCGTTATCGCCAATTGGAATTTGAGCGCGCTGCTCAATAACCGATCAACCCGCTCCAGCCCCCGCCGTGCCTGGCTCCGCCTGGCCTTTCCACGAGTTATCCACAATCCGTTCCACAGGAAATGGGGGCAGAAAACGCCCCCTGCGGCATCCCGCCGCTCTAGTTCGCGGCCTTGAAACGCGACGGCGGGTATTGCCTTTTCCCGCGTCTGATGGCAGGCGCCGGTTCGTCGACAATCCCCAGGGAAATTTCCCTTTTCCGTGTGCTGTACGAAATCTGCTCGCTGGCTGGATCGCCAGTATTCATGGGGCTTGCAGGCAGTTCTCTACGAGTTGTCCACAGGCTCCTCCACAGTTTTTGTGGGCAGCTGCAGGCTTGCCTGGAGCCGGTTGATCTGTTAGCTGGCAGGCGGTTCCGCGGTTTCGGATTTGTACGAAAAATGATCAGTTCGGGCGGGGGCCGGCCCCTGCTGGGGCCGGGCTCGGCATCCACCCGCTGTCCACAAGGTTATCCACAGGTTCTGTGAATAGTCGGGCTCAGGCCTCGCCGCCCTTGCCGGCACGCAGGGCAGCCGCCTGGAGCTTGTAGCGGGCCACTTCGGTGACGTCGTAGATGACGATGCACAGGTGGTCCACCTGGCCGTTGGCGCCCCCCAGGGGGAGCAGGGTGACGTTCTGGTACATGAAGGCTTCCTCGCCGGTGATCGGCTGGTAGTTGTCGAAGCGCATCAGGTACGGGCGTTGTTCCCACAGGCTGAAGGCCCGGGTGCCCAGTTGCACCACGCTGTCCACCTTGCGGCGCAGCCAGGTCTCGTCGATCTCGGCGAACAGCTCGAACAGCGGCTTGCCGTGGACCTCGTCGGGGCCGAGGCCGGAGTGGTTCTCCATGAAGCTGTTCCACACCTCGACGCGGTACTGGCGGTCCACCACCACCACGCCGACGTCGATGCATTGGACGATGTCCAGCAGCCAGTGGATTTCCTTGATATCGATCTGTGCCGGCATGGGTCAGTCCATCAGGTAGCGGATCTTGTGGGTGAGGCGCGGGATGGCCTCTTCGGTGAACAGCACCAGCAGGTCGAAGTGGATGTCGTGGCCCTCCAGGCTGTAGCTGATCTCCACCGCCAGGGTCTTCTTCCAGCGGCTGCGGTTGAGCTGGATCAGCCGCTCGATGGAGGCATGCTGGCCCAGCAGTTGCGGGTGGCCCTGGGAGAAGCGCACGTCGATCTGCTCGGCGATGCCCGCCAGGCAGGCGCCGATGAGGATGCTGGCGAGGTCCAGCAGCATCTCCGAGGTCTCGTTGTCGTCCGCCGGCTGCCAGCGCAGCAGGCGCGCCATGTCGGCGATCTCCGAGTCGTGGAACAGCAGCAGCGCCTCGCCGGCGATGGCGTCGCCGATGAAGCCCTGGCACACCGCGCTCAGCCGCTCGCCGCGCTGGGCGTCGGCCAGGGTCATGTGCAGTTCGCTGACCTCGAAGATGTTCACGTTGGGCACCGGCAACTGCACGAACACCCCGAGCACCTTGGCCAGCAGCGCGGCGGCGCGACCCATGGCGACGTTGGTCACCTCGCGCAGGGCGTCGCGGAAGTTGACCTTCAGCGACAGTTCCTCGCGGGGCGGCAGGTCCACCGGCGGGGCGTCGTCGGCCGGGGGGCGCATCAGCCCCAGGCGCAACAGGGTGGCGCGCAGTTCGTCGGGGTCGGCGGGCTTCTTGATGAAGGCCAGCGCGCCGAGTTCCATCACCCGGCGCTGGGCTTCGTCCTGGATGTCGCCGGACACCACCACCACGCGGGCCTTGAGGCCCTCGGCGCGGAGCTGGGCGAGTACCTGGTAGCCGTCCATCACCGGCATCGTCAGGTCGAGCAGCACCACCAGGCCGAGGCCCTGGCGGATCGCGGCCATGGCTTCTTCCCCGTGGTTGGCCTGGGTGATGGACACCGGCCATTCCGGGGGCAGCGCGCGGATCAATTGCTTGCGCGCCATCATCGAGTCGTCGCAGACGAGAAGGGGGATCACTGAGCGGTTCCGCCGTGGACTGCTGGGAGGTGAAAGCAAGCATAGACGCTGTGAGGAGCGCCCCGGAAGCCGTCTTGCACCTTCTCTGTGGGGTGTTCTTCAGCGCGCGTCGAGGGGGCGCACCATGAAGCGGTGGGCAGCGATGCCGGGCACGCCGGACGGGCGCTCCAGCATCACCCGAAAGCCCAGCCGTTCGTACAGCGCCTGAGCGCGGGGATTGGCGGCGGAAACGTCCAGCGCCGCGCGGTGGTAGCCCTCCAGGCGGCCCAGGTGCAGCAGGTGGTCGATCAGCTGGCGGCCGATGCCCTGGCCGGTGAGGTCGTCGGCCACGCCCAGGTGGGCGAGGTAGCAGGCGTCGCGTGGTGGCGGCTGGATCACCTGCTCCAGCTGCAGGCCCCGGCGGATCACCGCCGGGGCGCCCAGGTGGTAGAAGCCGAGGATCTGGCCCAGCGCCGCCAGGCTGTTGGCGAGGTTACGGGCGCCGCTGAAGGCCGCGCCGGTGGCGACGATGCGCCCGTCCAGCTCGCCGACCCAGTGCAGGTCATGGCCGAACTCGCCGGCCGGGCGGGCCAGCGTCCAGCGTAGGAAGTCGAGCGCGTGGCGCTTGCCGTGGCTGAAGGCGTAGTCAAAGGCGGCCGGGCCCGAGCGGTAGACCAGCGGGGCGATGGCGGGGGCATCAGCGGCGACGGCGGGGCGGAAGGTCAACGGCATGGTGACTTCGACTGCGCGGGGGAGAGGCGAAATCTAGCACGATGGTTCCGTTTTCCAAGTGGCCGTCACGCCGGGGCGTCGATCCCCAACCAGTCCAGCATGCCCAGGCCAGCACGCCGGCCGCTGGCGAAGCAGGCGGTGAGCAGGTAGCCGCCGGTGGGGGCCTCCCAGTCGAGCATCTCCCCGGCGCAGAAGACTCCGGGCAGGTCCTTCAGCATCAGGCCCTCGGTCAGCACCTCGAACGGCACGCCGCCGGCGGAGCTGATGGCCTCGTCCAGCGGGCGCGGGCGCACCAGGGTGAGGGGCAGGCGCTTGATCACGGCGGCCAGGCGCGCCGGGTCCTGGAAATCCGCCTGGCTGGACAGCTCCCGCAACAGGCCGGCACGGGCGCCGTCCAGGCCCAGCTGGCTGTGCAGGTGCTTGGCCATGGAGCGTGAACCCCGGGGGCGGGCGAGGGCGGCGCGGACTTTTTCCACAGGCTGGTTGGGCAGCAGGTCGAGGTACACCGTGGCCTGGCCATCTCGGTTGATGCGCTCGCGGATCGCGGCAGACAGGGCATAGACCAGGCTGCCCTCGACGCCCTGCTCGGTGAGCACGAATTCGCCCTGGCGCGGCGGTGTGTCGTCCAGGGCCATGGCCACCGGCTTGATCGGCGCGCCGGCGAACTTCTCCTTCAGCAGCGCGCTCCAGCCCGCCACCTCGAAACCACAATTGCTCGGCTGCAGGCGCCGCACCGGCACGCCACGGGCTTCCAGCAGCGGCACCCAGGCCCCGTCCGAACCCAGCCGTGCCCAGCTGCCGCCGCCCAGGGCCAGCAGGTAGGCGCTGGCCTCAACGCGGACTTCCCCGTCCGGCGTGGCCAAGCACAGCGCACCGCCCTCGGCCCAGCCGAGCCAGCGGTGCCGCGTGTGGACCTGCACCCCCAGCTCGCGCAGGCGCTTAAGCCAGGCCCGCAGCAACGGCGCGGCCTTCATGTCCGTGGGGAACACCCGCCCGGACGTCCCGACAAAGGTGTCGATCCCCAGGCCATGGATCCACCCCCGCAACGCCTCGGCATCGAACCCTGCCAGCAGGGCGGCCACTTCGTCCCGCCGCTCGCCATAACGCCCCAGGAAGGGGGCCAGCGGCTCGGAGTGGGTGATGTTCATCCCGCCAACACCGGCCAACAGGAACTTGCGCCCCACCGAGGGCATGGCGTCGTAGAGATCGACACGTACACCGGCACGGGCCAGGACTTCAGCGGCCATCAGGCCGGCAGGGCCGCCGCCGACAACGGCGACGCAGGGGAGGGGCTGGGTCATGAAAGGCAGGGGCTGATTGGAGTGGCGCGCATTCTAGCAGGGGTGGTGGCTGGGGCGTTGGGGAGGGATGTCAGGGGCTAGTTCGAACAGCCCAGCGCGCTTTCTTCGTCACAGTTCAATACTGGAAACAAGGGTGTGAGATTGATGGTTATATCTTTCACGCACTCAATGTGTGTTCTTTTTTCTGGTTTTGATAGTGAGGATACGGTAATGCCTGATCGTACTTCCGGAGTTTCTTCCATGTTATAGCTGCTGTAAATCTCATAGCGGTAATCACCTCTTATGAAATTAATTCTGGCGTAGTCGACTCCGCTTCGAAAATAGTGATTGAACCAAAAAGGCTCGAAATGACGTTTCGAGAAGGTGCTGATGGTCAGTTCTGGCGTGTCGAGATTTCCGAAATAGTAGGTGAGTGACGAGATTCTGTTATTGATCTCCTTGCCACAAAGACTGATCAGTTTCGATCGTTTCGTTTTGCACGAAAAATATACTTTTTCCCCATTTGGACAGGCTGCCTTAGTGGCAGGGAGAGTCTCTCCGTGAACTGCAGTGTTTAGGAAGGCAGCAGCTAAAAAGAGGGTGATAAGAAAATGATATTTGATGTTCATGGTCTGGATTTAAGCGTGTCTTGTGATCTATTGAATGCGCGAGCTGAAATGAGGCTGTTTTTTACGAACTCTCATTTACCTGGTTTAGCGACCGCTAAGGATTGTCTGGAGTGGCCTGTTATTTTGGCTGGCTCTAGCACCTATTCATCGGAAAATCGTGCAGCGAGATCAGCGTGCTTCACTAGGTTCGGGAAGCATTCTTCAGAGTTTCCTTTGTTGTTCTAATTTTTACGCGCTCAGGTATTTGCTCTCGCTTATCCTTCTTGAGCATCAGGGTTTGGTATTTTTCGTAGTATTTTTTGGCGATTTCTTTTTGGGTGGGCCAGTAAGCGTCGGCAATGTTTAAATATAGAGGGATGCGATTTGGAGCGACCTCTTTGATTGGCAGAAGAATGGTAAGTGCTTGCTCCATTTTCTTCGCCTCAACTAATACATAGCCAATGTCATTGTAAAGTGGTGCGTTTTTCTTGGTGAGTGGGTGGTTGTTAAAGAGGCTTTTAATCAGACCCTCAGATAGATAATTCCCTGCGGTCTTTGCGGAATTTTTCTCAAGAGTTTCAATTGCAATGGCGTGAGTCAGTTCTAAGGAGTCTGATTCCTTTCCTTCCGTTATGAGTCTTAGCTTTTCTCTAAATAATTCTGGGTTCTTATAAAAATAAAATGACGCATCTCCATTTTCAGATTGTCCTTCGAATCCAGAGAGTAACTCCTCTTCTGAAATTGATTTCCTGAGGATTTCTTCTGTTTTTTCAAATATTTTTGCTTGATATTGCGTTCCTATTATGCCAATTCCGGTGTGGCGTAATTTGTAAATACAAGTTATGGCTAATATATCGCCATGAGTAGAGTTTCTGCCTACTGTTGCTAAATTTCCGATCATCGCATCGCCACCCTCCGGATCACAAATATTGGCAATGGTGATAGTTTTGCCGGGATATTCGGAAGTAGCCAAGATTGCAGATATCGATCTGTCGCCTGAGGGGAAGTCTGAGTAAAAGAACTCTATTTTATTAGCGTTGCCGAAGGGCGGGGTCAAATCTATTGTTTTAGCTGAGATAGATAGGCTGAATGGGAGTGCTAAGAAAAGTGCGATATTTTTTTTCATTTTACTAGCTCTCTCCGGTGAAGTAGGGTTTAGTGCGGCTCAATGGAATGCCGTTGGTGATGCGCAGGAGTATTACCAACGATCTAGGTTCTGTACGAAAAGTACTGCCGCAGGCATCGCAGCGTGCAAGCCAGCGTGACCATTGCGGCAAAACTTCTGGCGAGCTTGTCGTAACGGGTGCTAATTCTCCGGTTCTCTTTTAGCCAGCCAAACATCCGCTCAATGATATTCCGCTGCCGGTATTTCGGACGATCAAACAGTC